>JAFEEA010000084.1 GCA_018241335.1 Pseudomonadota bacterium | reverse complement strand
TCGACCCCTCATCCGACCCGCTGCGCGGGCCACCTTCTCCCGCAAGGGGAGAAGGATGCGTTCAGCGACGGTCCGCCCCATGAAGATGCGCGAGCTTGAGCGGCGCACCGGCATCGGGCGAGAGACGATCCGCTATTACATCCGCCTGGGCCTGTTGCCCGAGCCCAGCAGGCCCAAGCGCAACGTCGCCGACTACGACGACGAGCACGCCCGCCGCCTGGAAGTGATCAAGCGCCTGCAGCGCGAGCGCTACCTGCCGCTCAGTTTCATCAAGGAAGTCCTCGAGCGGCCCACTGCCGGCGAGATGGCGCCCCTGCCGGGCCTGGAAGGCATGCTGGCCCAGGCGGTGGGCGCCGCCAGCGCCGAAGCGCCGGTCAGCCTGGACGAGGCGGCCGCGCGTTCCGGCCTGGAGCGGGCCGAGATCGACGTCCTGGTCCGCGACGGGGTGACGGCCCTGACCGACGGGGGCCTCGGCGCCTTGGACCTGGCCATCGCCCAGGCCTGGGGGCGCGTGAAGGCGGCGGGCTATTCCGAGGGCGCCGGCTTCTTCGCCGACGACGCGCGGCTCTATGTCGAGGCCCTGGAGCCGATGACCCGGCGCGAGATCGAACGCTTCTACGGCCGCCTGTCCGGCGCCGGCACCATCCAGGACGCCGCCCGCCTGGGCCAGGCCGGCATCCAGCTGATCAACGAGATGATCACCCTGATGCGCACCCGCATGCTGCTGAAGCTGGTGGCCGAAATGAACGCCGGCGGCGGTGCGGGGTGAACTCCTCCCTCCCCTTCATGGGGAGGGAAAGATCGCGCAGCGATCCGGGTGGGGAAGTCGGGCCAAACTGAAGCCAGGCAGGCGCCCTGCGCCGACCGGCGTCCCCCACCCTGGCGGCTTCGCCGCCTGTCCCTCCCCATGAAGGGGAGGGAGGAGCGATCAGAACGTCTCCCCCACCATCTTCTCGCTCAGCGCCCACAGCGCCTTGGCGCGGTCGGCGTCGAGGGCGTAGGGCTGGACGCCGCTACGGGCGGCGGGGTTGGGCTGCAGTTCGGCGACGTGGCAGTCCTCGCAGTACAGTCCGCCGACGGCGTCGGCCGGGGCCACGAAGCCGGTCCACACCGAGGTCGCCGCGCCCTGGGGAATGGTCTTCCACGCGAAGGCTCCGGCTCCCGCCGCGGCGTTGGCGGCGTTGACCTGGGCCATCATGGCCGCGCGCATCTCCTCGGTCATGTGACGGCCGAGCTCGGTCATGATGCCGCCCGGGTGCACGGCGGCGGCGCGCACGCCCCGGCCCTTGTGGCGACGGTCGAACTCCACCGCGAAGAGGACATTTGCGGTTTTGGAGCGGCCATAGGCGCCGAAGGGCGTGTACTCAGTGCGCTCGAAGTTCGGGTCGTCCAGGTCGACGTCGCTGAACCGGTGGCCGGCCGACGCCAGGTTCACCAGCCGCCCGCCGCCGTCCTTGATCAGGCCGGCGATGCGGTTCACCAGCACGAAGTGGCCCAGGTGGTTGGTGCCGAACTGGGTCTCGAAGCCGTCGGCGGTGGTTCCCTTGGGCGTCGCCATGACCCCGGCGTTGCAGATCACCACGTCGAACTTGCGCCCGTCCTTCAGCAGGGCGTCGGCGCAGGCGCGCACGCTGGCGAGCGAGGCCAGGTCGAGCTGGATCAGCTCCAGCGCGCCGCCCTTCGCCGCCTCGGCGCGGACGATCTCGGTGGCCGCCTTCGCCTTGCCCAGGTCGCGGGCGGCGCCGACCACCTGGGCGCCGTGGGCGGCCAGGGCGCGGGCCGTCTCCACGCCCAGCCCGGCCGAGACGCCGGTCACCAGGACGCGCATGCCGCCCAGGTCGACGCCGGACAGCACGTCGTCGGTGGTGGAGGTCTCTCCAAAGGTCTTGGTCATGCTGAGTCTCCTTGGACGTCGAGGCGGCCGGCCGGCGCTTGCCGTGGCGATGCGCGGGGATTAAAACGGAGGTTGTCTCCGGTTGATATACGGAGGCTTCCTCCGCTTAGCAAGGGGCGCGGATCAGGATTTTATGGCCGAGGCCCTCGTTTCCCCGCGCAAGCCGCGCGCCGACAGCCAGCGCAATCGCGAGCGCCTGCTGGTCGCCGCAAAGGCGGCCTTTGAAGAGGTGGGGACGGATGTCGCGCTGGAGGAGGTGGCCCGCCGCGCCGGGGTCGGCATCGGCACCCTCTATCGCCACTTTCCCAATCGCGACGCCCTGGTGGAGGCCGTCTATCGGCGCGAGGTCCGGCAACTGGGCGAGGCCGCCGAGCGTCTGGCCGCCGATCGGCCGCCGTTCGAGGCCCTGCGCGAATGGCTGCGCCTGCTGGTGGACTACATCGCCACCAAGAAGCTGATGGCCCCGGCCCTGGCCCCGGTGGTGGGGGCCAAGCCCGAGGTCTACGCCGCCTCCGGCCCGATCATCGCCGGCGCCGTCGACGCCCTGCTGGGTCGCGCCCGCGCCGCCGGCGCCATCCGCGCCGACCTGACCACCGACGACCTGACCCGGGCCCTGATCGGCTTCACCTACGGTTCGGAAGGCCCGGGCTGGAAGGAGAGCGCCCTGCGCCTGGTCGACGTCTTCCTGGACGGGCTGAAGGCGCCGAGGGTCTGAGATGCCAGCCTGGGTCGTCCTGTCGGCGGTCCTGCTGGCGGCCAGCCTGGCGCTGAAGATCGCGGCGGACCGCCCGGCCCGGGCGCGGCGGCGCAACCGCACCGTCCTGCGCACCGCGCGGCTGGTCCTGCGGCCGGCCCGCCCGGGCGACCTCCTGGCCCTGCACGCCATCTTCACGGACGCCGAGGCCATGGCCTACTGGTCGACGCCGCCGCACCGCGACCTCGCCACGACGCAGGCCTGGCTGGAGTCCATGCTGGCCGCCGACCCGGCCGAAAGCTGCGACTTCATCGTCGAACGGGACGGCCGGGTGATCGGCAAGGCCGGGTGCTGGCGCCTGCCCGAGGTCGGCTACATCCTGGCCCGCGACCAGTGGGGCCAGGGCCTGGCGCGCGAGGCGCTGGAAGCCGTCGTCGCCCACGTCTTCGCCGCCCACCCGCTGGCCGCCCTGATCGCCGACGTCGACCCGCGCAACGCCCGGTCCCTGGCCTTGCTCAAGGGGTTGGGCTTCGTGGAGACTTCGCGGGCCGAGCGCACGATGCAGGTCGGCGAGGCGTGGGTGGACAGCGTCTACCTGAAACTGGCCCGCCCCGCTTGATGTCCCCGCCGTCACGGGTGCGCACTCTGGGCAGGGGCGACGGGATCAGCCGCCCTCGGTCTCCAGCCCCGCCTCCTTGGCGTCCTTGAAGGCGCCAAGGTTCATCACCTTGTCGTAGCCCATGTCCTGCAGGGTCTTGCCCACCAGGGCCGAGCGCCCGCCGGAGGCGCAATAGACGATGATGGTCCGGTCCGTGCGGAACGCGGGGTCGTGGTAGGGCGTGTCGGCGTCGGCGCGAAACTCGACCATCCCGCGCGAGACGTTGAGCGCCCCCTTCAGCTTGCCCGACGCCGCCACCTCCGGCGCGTCGCGCACGTCCAGGACCAGGGCGTCTTCCCCCGCCAGCAGGTCGCGAGCCTCCTCGGGCGTGATGCGCGGCACGGCCGCGTTGGCCGCCGCCATCAGATCCTTGACCGAAACGGGCATGACAGACTCCTCCAAGACCTGGCCTCAGGCTTACGCCCAGGCCGACGCGCGGTCCATCGGGCCATCGGCTTGACCTCCCCGGCGTAAGGGGCGCGCACCTTGGGCGTCACAAGGGAGAGCGCGCCATGACGCTTGACGACCTGATGTTCAAACCCGGCCTGATGAAGGGCCAGCGGATCCTGGTGACCGGCGGCGGCACCGGCCTCGGCAAGGAGATGGCCGAGGGGCTGATGATGCTGGGCGCCGACGTCTACATCTGCGGCCGGCGCGGCGGGGTTCTGGAAGAGGCGGCCAAGGCGATGATGGACGCCCACCCGGCCAGCGCCGGCGGCGGCCAGGTGACGCCGATCGCCTGCGACATCCGCGTGCCCGAGGCGATCCACGAGATGATGGACACCATCTGGGCCGACGGCGCCCTGACCGGCCTCATCAACAACGCCGCCGGCAACTTCATCAGCCGGACGGAAGACCTGTCGACGCGCGGCTTCGACGCCATCGCCAACATCGTCTTCCGCGGTTCGTTCTTCGTCACCCTGGAGGCCGGCAAGCGCTGGCTGGCGGAAAAGCGCAAGGGTTCGGTGGTGTCGATCCTGACCACCTGGGTGTGGTCGGGCGGGCCCTTCACCGTGCCCTCGGCCATGTCCAAGGCGGGGCTCAACGTCATGACCCAGTCGCTGGCGGCCGAATGGGGCAACCGCGGCGTGCGCTTCAACGCCATCGCCCCCGGACCCTTCCCCACCGAGGGGGCGTGGGCGCGCCTCAGCCCAGGCCAGTCGGCGACGGCCGAGTCCCGCCCCCAGACCGGCAGCCCCCTGGGCCGGGTCGGAGAGATGCGCGAGCTGGCCAACCTGGCGGTCTATCTGCTGCATCCGCTGTCGGAGTACGTGAACGGCCAGACCATCGCCATCGACGGCGGCGGCTGGAACGCCGGCAGCCGGGGCTTCAGCGCCCTGGCCGACTGGGGCGACGCGGAGTGGGCGGCCGCCCGCCAGTCCATCCAGGGCGCCAACGCCTCCGACCGCGCCAAGCGGACGGTCTGAGGCGGCGGGATCGGGGGCGCGTGCGCGGCGTTCATGGTTAAGGCGCCCTTAAGCCGAAGCGGTGTGTGGTCGGGCGATGCTTCGACCCCTGGCGCCCTATCTGGCCGCGGCGATCACGGCCGTCCTGGTGCTGGCCGCGCCGGCCGGCGCGCGCACGGTGATCCCGGCCCAGCCCAAGCTGCGCGGCGAGATCAGCGCGGTTCCGGCCAGGCCCGCCCCAGCGACCTCCGCCCTGCCGACCGGGGCCGCCCCGATCGTCCTCTGGACCGCGCCGGACGCCGACGCGGCCGACTGCCGCCGCGCCTGCGCCCAGACCCGCTACTTCTGCGACGCCAACGCCAACACCGACGACTGCGCCGCCAACTGGGGCCAGTGCGTCGCGGGCTGTTCGAGCCCCAACCTGCAGGCGCCGACCGTCACGGGCCCGGCGGGTTAGGCGCCGGCGCCAAGCGGCCTTGCGCCCCCTCCGTCACTCAGCCCTGGCGGGCTGACCGCCACCTCCCCCGCATCGGCCTGCGGCCTCGCAAGGGAGGAGAAGGCCGCTCCACGAACCTCTCCTCACCCGTGAACCCCGGCGAAAGCCGGGGGAAACGGGGGAGGTGGCGCGGCGTGCGCAGCACGACGTGACGGAGGGGGCGCAAGGCCGCCGCATCATCACCCACCCGAGGACTTCATGACCGACCAGACCCTGCCCTTCTGCTGCATCATCGGCGCGGGCCCTTCCGGCATCTCCATGGCCAAGCGGCTGAAGGATTTCGGCATTCCCTTCGACCTGTTCGACGCCTCCGACGACGTGGGCGGCAACTGGTACTTCAAGAACCCCAACGGCATGTCGGCCTGCTACGAGAGCCTGCACATCGACACCTCCAAGTGGCGCCTGGCCTACGAGGACTTCCCGGTGCCGGCGGACTGGCCGGACTTTCCGCACCACGCCCAGCTGCTGAAGTACCTGCGCGACTACGCCCGGCACTTCGGCCTCTATCCGCTGATCACCTTCAACACCAAGGTGGAGAAGGCCGAGCGAGGCGCCGACGGGCTGTGGACGGTGGGGCTCTCGACGGGCGAGACGCGGACCTACGACGTCCTCTTCGTCGCCAACGGCCACCACTGGGATCCCCGCGTCCCGGACTATCCGGGCGAGTTCGACGGCCCGGCCTTCCACTCCCACGCCTACCGCGACCCCTTCGACCCGGTGGACATGCGCGGCAAGAACGTCGTCGTGGTCGGCATGGGCAACTCGGCCATGGACATCGCCTCCGAGCTCGCCCAGCGGCCGATCGCCAAGAACCTCTGGGTCTCGGCCCGGCGCGGCGTCTGGGTGCTGCCCAAGTACATGAACGGCAAGCCGGCCGACAAAGCCTCCATGCCCCACTGGATGCCGCGCGCGCTCGGCCAGCACATGGCCCGCAACGTGATCAAGAAGACCCTGGGGCGGATGGAGGACTACGGCCTGCCCAAGCCCGACCACGAGCCGCTGGCCGCGCACCCCTCGGTGTCGGGCGAGTTCCTGACCCGGGCCGGATGCGGCGACATCAAGTTCAAGCCGGCGATCAAGGCGCTGGAGGGCAAGCGCGTGCGCTTCGCCGACGACAGCGTCGAGGACGTCGACGCCATCATCTTCGCCACCGGCTACAAGATCAGCTTCCCGTTCTTCACCGACGCCGCCCTGAAGCCCGACGCCGAGCACCGCTTCCCGCTCTTCAAGCGGATGATGAAGTCCGGCGTCGACAACCTGTTCTTCTTGGGGTTGGCCCAGCCCCTGCCGACCCTGGTGAACTTCGCCGAGCAGCAGTCCAAGCTGGCCGCCGCCTACCTCATGGGCCAGTACGCCCCGCCGCCGGCCGCCGAGATGGACCAGGTCACCGCCAAGGACGAGGCCTTCTACCTCGGCGGCTACTACGCCTCGGCGCGGCACACCATCCAGGTCGACTTCAACCACTACGTCGCCGACCTGGCCAAGGAGGTGAAGAAGGGCCAGGCGAGGGCCGCGAAGGCCGGGTTCAAGCGACCGGTGGCCGCGAAGGCGCGGGCGGGGGTGGGCGCTTAGAGCCCCCCTCTCCATCCGCTCACCCCGGCTTTCGCCGGGGTGAGCGGGAGTTGGGTGTGATGGAAATGGATGCCCGCGCGGTCATCGAGGCCCTGAACCTCGCCCCCCACCCCGAAGGCGGCTGGTATCGCGAGACCTGGCGGGCGCCCGCCGCAGCGGGTGAACGCGCCGCCGCCAGCTCGATCCTGTTCCTGCTGGAGCCGGGCCAGCGTTCCCACTGGCATCGCGTCGATGCGTCGGAGCTCTGGCTGCACCACGCCGGCGGGCCGCTGACGCTCTCGACCGCGACGGGCGCCCAGATCACGCAACTCCGCCTCGGCCCCGACTTCGCCGCCGGCGAGGCGCTGCAGGGCGTGGTCGAGGCCGGCCAATGGCAGGCGGCCCAGGCGCACGACCGTTGGGTGCTGGTCGCCTGCGTCGTGGCCCCGGCCTTCGACTTCGCCGGCTTCGAGCTGGCCCCACCGGACTGGACGCCGGCGGGTTGAGGCCCCTCACGCCGCCGGGCGGTCGCCGATGATCGACACCCGGTGGCCGGCGCGGTCCAGGGGATAGTAGTCCCAGATCGCCTGATGCTGGGTGCAGCGGTTGTCCCAGAACACCAGGGTGTTGGGCGTCCAGCGCACGCGGCAGGCCAGGGCCGGCTGGGTCTCGATGTGGCGGTACAGCATCTCCAGCAGGGCCGTGCTCTCGAACCGGGCCAGCTCGTTGATGTGCGAGGTGAAGCCGCGGTTGACGTAGAGCAGCTTGCGGCCGGTCTCCGGGTGGCGGACCACCACCGGGTGGACGTTCTTCTGGAACTCCTCGTTCGGCCGATAGCCGTAGCCCTGCACCCAGGGGATCGCCCCGTCGTGGGTGGCGGTCAGGGTCTCCAGGAAGGCCTGCATCGGCGCCGACAGCATGTCGAAGGCCAGGTGCATGTTGGCGAACAGGGTGTCGCCGCCACAGCCGATCTCCGGCGTCTGCTGGATGTAGAGCAGCGAGCCCATGGGCGGTTCGGCGTCGCAGGTGACGTCGGCGTGCCAGCCCTCGCCGGCCACGAACTTGGAGTTGGCGGTGGCCTTGACCTCCAGCCGCTCCTTGTCGCCCTCGCGCATGGCCTGCAGCGGGTGGACGTGCAGCCGCCCGAAGCGGCGGGCGAAGCGCTTGTGGTCCTCGCCCGTCAGGTGCTGGTCGCGGAAGACGATGACATGGTGCTCCAGCAGGGCGCGATGCACCTCGTCGAACTGCTGGTTGGAGAGGTCGCCCGCCAGGTCCACGCCTTCGATCTCGGCTCCGATCACCGGGGTGATCGCGCGGACATTGATCGCTTCGTAGGGCGCGCGCCGGGCCTTCACCAGCGCTTCCACCGCCTCGAGACCTTGCCTGTGCATGGGGTTCCTCCGCTCCGGGCTTCGTTGAGCTGGAGATTGGCGTGTCCGCTCCCCGCGTGGTTGACACTTCGGGCCACCGACTTGACACTTCGGGCCATGGCGGAAGAACCGCTCACCCGCAGCGCCAGCCTGACCGGCTATGCCGACCTCGCCCGGTCGCTGGGCCTGGACCCTTTCCGCCTGGCCGCGGAGGTCGGCCTGCCGGCGCCCAGCCTCGTCGATCCGGACCTGCGCGTCCCCGCCTCGGCGGTGGGCCGCCTGCTGGAGCGCTCGGCGCGCCGGGCCGGCGCCCCGGACTTCGGCCTCAGGCTGGCCGAGACGCGCAACCTGTCGAACCTGGGGGCGGTGGGCCTGGTGGCGCGCGAACAGCCGACCCTGCGCGCGGCGCTGGAGACCTTCGTGCGCTACATGTGGGCCCACAATCAGGCCCTCACCCTGGCGCTGGAGGATCTCGACGGGGTCACCCTGGTGCGTGAACGGATGGCCGGGCCGGGCGCCCAGGCGGCGCGCCAGGCCAACGAACTGGTCATGGGCGTGCTGGTGCGCGCCATCCGGCGGCTGACCGGGTCGGGCTGGCGCCCACGGGCGGTCTATTTCGCCCACGCCCGGCCGGACGACCTGCGCGCCCACCTGCGGGTGCTGGGCGTGGAGCCGCACTTCTCGCAGGACTTCAACGGCCTGGCGATCGCCTCGGCGGACCTGGACCGGCCCGTCCCGGACGCCGACCCGGAGGCGGGGCGGCGCCTGCAGCGCTACGTGGAGCTCGAGGCCGCCGCGGCCGGCGCCGGCCCTGCCGCCGTGGCGCGCGACCTCGCCGTCGCCCTGCTGCCCACCGGCGGGGCGTCCATCGAGCGGGTCGCCGCCCTGATGGGCCTCTCGCGCCGCACCCTGCATCGGCGCCTCGCCGGGGCCGGGACCACCTTCGAACGGCTGCTGGACCAAGCCCGCGCCGAGCTCGCCGCCGCCTACGCCGCCGCCGGCCGCCCCTGGACCGAGATCGCCGGCCTGGTCGGCTACTCGAGCCTGAGCGCCCTGTCGCGGGCGCGGCGGCGGTGGGCGGCGCCTGGCTAGAGCCGGCCCGCGATCGCCGCGATCAGCATGGCGGCGGGGACCAGGGTCGCCTGGGCCAGCAGGGTCCCGGCCACCCGCGTGCCGGACAGCCACACCACCGTGCGCCGGAACGCCGCCTCGCTGATGCGCCCCTCGACGACGTCGTCGGTCATGACGGAGAGGTGCGGGTCGATGAAGACGAAAAGGGCGATGGTGGCCACGCCGCTGACTACCGAGGCCAGGCTCGCGGCGGTGACCCGATAGGGCGGCTCAAGCGCCCCGGCGTAGAGGCTGGCGAACACGGCGACGGTGGCCAGGGCCTGGACGGCGACGTTCAGTCCGATCACCGGCATGGACAGGGCGCGCTCGCGCTTCAGGTCCTTGAGGTGCGAGCTCGCGGGCAAGGTCACCGCGTCGCGGATGTAGGCCAGGCCGCCGCGCGCGAAGCCGTGCAGCAGCAGCTTGGGGATCGAGCGATGGGCCTGGAAGTGCAGCACCGCCCGGCTGAACAGGCGCTGGAAGGTCGGCACCGCCAGGGCGCCGACGATGGTCGCCGCCGTGGCCGAGGCCAGCAGCCAGCGGAAGTCGCCGAGCAGGTGCGCCGCCCCGCCGCCGCGCAGGGCCAGTTCGATCCGCTTGGCCAGGAACGGCCCCTGAAAGGAGTTCGACGTGCGCGACACCAGGGCCAGGACGTTGAACAGGGCGAACGACACCGCGATCCGCCGCGTGCGCACCCCGGCGATGCGCACCGCATAGGCCAGGGTCCCGATCAGGTGGATCACGAAGGTCAGGGCGCACAGCGCCGCCAGTTGCGCGTCCATGGTCAGAGCCTCCCCTCGGCGTGCCGCTCATTCGTCGCCGTAGTCGCTCCGGTCGGCAAGGGGCCGCATCCCTGACCGCTCGGGCGGCGTCTCGTCGCGGCGGGCCGGAACGCCTGTTGCGAAACTTGCGCTTACAGGGCGTTTGAGGCTGTAGACTGATCCCTTGCGGCGAACCGCCGGGTTTGGGGTACAGTTCGAGTCGAGATGTCAGAGGTTGTTGAACTATCGCCCGGCAAACGGGAGCAGACCAAGGTCGCCAATCGCCAGGCCATCCTTGAGGCCGCGCGCGAGGTGTTCGGCGAGATGGGCTACGAGGCCGCCACGGTGCGCGACATCATCCGCCGCACCAACCTGTCGGTGGGCGCCTTCTACAACTACTACCGTTCCAAGGAGGAGGTGTTCGACGCCCTGGCCGACGACGGGGCGCGCCGCTTCCGGCCGATTCTGCACGCCGCGGCGCTGAAGGCGACGGACTTCGAGTCCTACCTGCGCGCGGCTGTGGGGGCCTATTTCAACTTCATCGCCGCCGACGAGAACCTCTATCCGCCGCCGGCGAACCAGGAGCCGATGCCCCACACCCGCAACACCCCGGAGATGCTGGCGGTGTTCGAGGAGGTGCGCTCGGTCCTGGCCGACGTCATGGAGCGGGGCCTTGCCCCCAAGGTCGACCTGGACTTCCTGGTCGCGTCCTGCATCGCCGTGGCGCGCGAGATCGGCGAGAAGATGGTCGAGCGCCGCCCCGTGGACGTGGAGGGCGCCACCGAATTCGTGGTCCGCCTGCTGCTGGCCGGGGTGCAGGCCGTGCCCCGGGTGGAGCGCTAGACGAGCCATGGCGGACGTGGGTTTCCAGCGGCTGTTGATCCGCGCCCTGATGAGCCTGCCGCGGCCGCTGCTGCGCGGCCTCTCCGGCGGCGGGGTGGTCTATGTCGGCGGTCGCACGCTGGACCCGCGCTTCCAGTTCCTGGCCAGCCAGGCCGCGCGGATGCCGGCCCTCACCAGCCTGCCCGCCGCCGACGCCCGGGCCGCCAGCGCCGCGGGCCTGAAGCCCATGGCCGGCAAGCTCGAGCCGGGCGTGCGGGTGGAGAGCCTGTCGATCGAGGGGCCGGCGGGCCCGATCCCGGCCCGGGTCTATCGCCCGGACGGCCAGGACCCGTCGACGCCGATCCTGGTCTTCGCCCACTTCGGCGGCGGGGTGATCGGCGACCTCGACACCTGCGAGACCTTCTGCTCGATTCTCAGCCGCGCCACCCGCGGGCCGGTGCTGTCGGTGGACTATCGCCTGGCGCCCGAGCACCGCTTCCCGGCCGGCCTGGACGACACCCTGGCGGCCTACCGCTGGGCCCGCGACAACGCCGACCGCTTCGGCGCGCCGGTGGGCAAGGCGGCGATCGGCGGCGATTCCATGGGCGGCAACTTCGCGGCCATCATCTGCCAGGACCTGAAGGCGGCGGGCGAGCCGCAGCCGGTGCTGCAGCTCCTCATCTATCCGGCCGTGGACGTGGCCAGCGAGACGGCCTCGATGACCACCTACGCCGACGCCTATCCCCTGTCGCGGGCGACCATGGAGTGGTTCATGGGCCACTACATGGGCCCCTCGGACTCGCCGGAGAACCCGCGCCTGTCGCCCGTGCGGGCGGCGGACCTGTCGGGCCTGGCCCCGGCGATCGTGATGACGGCGGGATTCGATCCCCTGGTGGACCAGGGTGAGGCCTATGCGCGGCGTCTCAAGGAGGCTGGCGTTGCCGTGACGTACAGGTGCTACGACCACCTGGCTCACGCCTTCACCGCCTTCACCGGCGTGATCCCGGCGGCCGACGCGGCCTGCCGCGAGATCGCCGGGCTGGTGAAGGTCGCCCTTCATTCCTGAGGACTCTATTGCGATGCGCGCGCTTGTGGTCGAACGGCTGGAGCCGGATTACGCCGGCTGCGAACTGAAGGACATCCCGACCCCCGAGCCGAAACCGGGCGAGGTCCTGGTGCGCGTCAAGGCGGCGGCCGTGAACTTCCCCGACCTGCTGCAGACGCGCGGCGAATATCAGCACAAGCCGCCGCTGCCCTTCATCCCGGGCCTGGAGATGTCCGGCGTGGTCGAGGCCCTGGGCGAGGGCGTGACCCAGTTCAAGGTTGGCGACGCAGTGGTGGGCGGCGCGCGGATCGGCGGCTTCTCCGAATACGCGGTGACGCCCGCGGCGGCGCTGCGCCCCAAGCCCGAGCGGCTGAGCTTTTCCCAGGCGGCGGGCTATGGCGCGGCCTACCTGACCGCCTGGGTGGCCCTGGTGCGGCGGGCCCAGGTCCAGCCCGGCGAGTGGGTGCTGGTGCATGGCGCGGCCGGGGGCGTGGGCCTGGCCTGCGTCGACCTCGCCAAGGTGCTGGGCTGCAAGGTCATCGCCGCCTCGGCCTCGGACGCCAAGCTCAAGGTCATCGCCGACGAATACGCCCCAGACGCGGTGGTCAACGTCACCGGCGGCTTCCGCGAGAAGGTCAAGGAGATCACCGGCGGGCGCGGCGCGGACGTGATCTACGACCCGGTCGGCGGCGACGTCTTCGACGAGAGCATCCGCTGCATCGCCTTCGACGGGCGGCTCCTGGTGGTGGGCTTCACCTCCGGGCGCATCCCCAACGTCTCGGTCAACATGCCGCTGATCAAGGGCTTCTCGATCATGGGCGTGCGGGCCGGCGAATACGGCCGCCAGTTCCCCGACAAGGGCCGCGAGAACACCGCCGCCGTCTGGAACCTGGCCAACGAGGGCAAGATCAAGCCCCGGGTCTACAAGGAATACGCCCTCGCCGACTGGCGCGCCGCCTTCGATTCCCTCGCCAACCGCCAGGTGGTCGGCAAGAGCGTGATCGTGCCCTGACCCCCTAGCCCGCTCATCCCGGCGAAAGCCGGGACCCAGGCAAAGCTATCCACCACAACGGGCCTGAGGGCCTGAGGCGAGTGATTTTCACCGCGGACGCTAGGCAGAGTGGGGCTGGTGGCGGCTGAGGGTTTTGCCTGGGCCCCGGCTTCCGCCGGGGTGAGCGGTTGGTTTGAGGCCTCGACGCGTAAGCCCCATCGGCCTAAAGCCCGCGCCATGTCCGATCCCGCCCTCGACGTCGCGCCGCAGTCCGTCCCCGAACATCACGGGCTGTCGGGCAATGTGCGTGGGGCGCTGTGGATGCTGCTTTCGGCGGTGACCTTCACCGCCATGACCTCGCTGATCAAGTTTCTGGGCGCCGACTATCCGGCCTCGCTGCAGGCCTTCTACCGCCAGGCGGCGGGCCTGGTGATCCTGTTGCCGTGGATCCTGAAGAACCCCGTGCGGGCTTTCGCCACGACCCGCCCGGGCATCCTGATCTTCCGCTCGGCGGCGGGCACCATCGGCATGATCCTGCAGTTCTACGCCTTCCAGAAGATGCCGCTCGCCGACGCCAACGCGCTCAGCTTCACGCGCACCCTGTGGCTGGTGCCCCTGGCGGCGTTCATGCTGCGCGAGGTGGTGGGCGTGCAGCGGATCGGGGCGGCGGTGATCGGCTTCGCCGGCGTGCTGCTGATGGTGCGGCCCTCGGGCGCCAGCGGCCTGGGCGTCCCCCAGATCGCCATGCTGGCCTCGTCGCTGCTCTTCGCCTTCACGGTGACGGGGATGAAGGCCCTCACCAAGGATCATCCGCCCTCGACCCTGCTCTACTGGTCGGCGGCGTTGGGGTTCCTGTTCGCCCTGCCGCTGGGCCTCCTCGCCTGGCGCTGGCCGACGCCCAAGGACCTCTTCCTGCTGTGCCTGATGGGGGCCATCGCGACCATCAACCAGGCCTGCTACATCAAGGGCATGCAGGCCGGCGACGCGGCCGCCATGGCGCCGATGGACTACACCCGCCTGGTGTTCTCGGCCCTGGTCGGCTTCAGCATCTTCCACGAGGTGCCCCAGCCCCTGACCCTGCTCGGGGCGGGCATCGTCATCGTCTCGACGCTTTACATTACGTGGCGGGAACATGTGATCGTCACCCGCGCCCGCCAGAATGCCTTGGCCGGCAAAGTGTGAGATAATCACGCCATGGCCGTCGCCACCCGCGTTGATCCGAAAGACTTTTTCACCCCCGAGGAGTGGGCGCCCCTGGCCGCGCGCTCGTCGTGGAAGGGCCTGGCCCTGGTGGCGCACTGCTGGGCGGTGATCGGCCTGACCTGGGCGGCGGTGATCTGGTCCCCGCATGTGCTGGGGCCGTTCTGGCCGGTGACCATTATCCCGGCGGCGATGATCATCGGCGGGCGCCAGCTCGGCCTCGGCATCCTCATGCACGACGCCGCCCACGGCTGCCTGCACCCGAACCTCAGGGTCAACGACTGGGTGGCCGAGTGGCTCTGCGCCGAGGGCGTCGAGCGCTACCGCAAGTACCACCTGCAGCACCACAAGTTCGCCCAGCAGGCCGAGGATCCGGACCTGGGCCTGTCGGCGCCCTTCCCGATCACCCGCCAGTCGCTGGGCCGCAAGATCGTCCGGGACCTGACCGGCCAGACCTGGGTCAAGCAGCGCTTCGGCGTGATGCAGGCCAAGCTGAAGGCCCGCAAGCCCGGCCAGGCGGTCCTGCCGATTATCCTCGGCGAGATCTGGCGCATGCGGCGCTGGTTCGCCATGAACCTGGCGGTGATCGCGGTCACCTCGGCGTTCGGCTACTGGTGGGCGTGGTTCGCCCTGTGGCTGCTGCCCCGGGCGACCTGGTTCCAGCTCATCACGCGCTTTCGCAACATCGCCGAGCACGCCCTGATCGCCAAGGACGAGCCCGACCCCCTGCGCCACGCCCGCACCACCCGCGCGGGCCTCGTCGAGCGGGTGCTGATCGCGCCCTACTATGTGAACTACCACTGCGAACATCACATGTTCATGCACATGCCCTGCTGGAGCCTGCCCCGCGCCCACCGCCTGCTGAAGGCCAAGGGCGTCCTGGAACGCATGCGCACGGCGCCGGGCTACTGGACGGTCCTCTCCCAGGCGGCGGGCAAGGCGGCGTAGGATTTCGCCGCCAGGCCTGATCCCCTCACCCTCCCATTGCTGCGCAACGGGCCCCTCCCTCTCCCTCCGGGAGAGG
>JAFEEA010000083.1 GCA_018241335.1 Pseudomonadota bacterium | reverse complement strand
TCACCCAGATCATCGGCGTCATCGACGAGATCGCCTTCCAGACCAACCTGCTGGCGCTGAACGCCGGCGTCGAGGCCGCGCGGGCCGGCGAGGCGGGCCGCGGCTTCGCGGTCGTCGCCTCCGAAGTGCGGGCGTTGGCGCAACGCTCGGCGGAGGCCGCCAAGGAGATCAAGGGCCTGATCTCGACCTCCACCAGCCAGGTGGGCTCGGGCGTGGCGCTGGTGGACCAGACGGGTCTGGCGCTGGAGACGATCGCCGGCCACGTGAACCACGTCGCCGGCCTGGTGGCCGAGATCGCCAAGTCCGCCGAGGAACAGTCGACGGGCCTTCGGCAGGTCAACGTGGCCGTGAACCAGATGGACCAGGTCACCCAGCAGAACGCGGCCATGGTCGAGCAGGCCACGGCCGCCGCCGCCAGCCTCAAGACCGAGGCGGGCGAACTGGCGCGCCTGGTGGGCCGGTTCGACACCGGCGGGTCCAACAAGTCCGCGCCCCGCCGCGTCGCGGCCTGAGGTGAGGGGCGGGCGGCGGGCGTTCTTGCGAATACTCGCCGTCTACTCATCTACCCGCAACGGGTAGCGCGACACCTTGTAGCGCCCGAGATCTGGAGCCTGGTCACCGGCGAGAAAGCTTATCGGACTACCGCTGGCGTCAGAACCGCGGGCCGAAGGCGATGCAGGACAACGACAAACTCGATCTCGAACGGATCACGGTGATGATCGTCGACGACAACGCCCAGTCGGTCGACATCCTGGCGCAGGTCATGACCGGCTTCGGGGCGCGCAACATCATCCGCTGCTCGGGCGCCAAGGAGGCCAAGGACATCCTGAACGGCCGCCGGGTCGATTTCATCCTCACCGACGCCGAGATGCCTGGCGAAGACGGCTATGAACTGCTGCGCTGGCTGCGCCGGGATGCCAAGGAGCCCAACCGCTTCACGCCGGCGATCCTGGTCACCGGCCACACCCGCATATCCCAGGTCAAGCGCGCCCGCGACTGCGGCGCGCACCTGGTGGTGTCCAAGCCGATCCAGGCCAATGTCCTGCTGGAGCGCATCTTCTGGGTCGCGCGCGACGAGCGGATGTTCGTCGACTGCGACGCCTACGCCGGCCCCGACCGGCGCTTCAAATTCGAGGGTCCGCCGCCCGGCGAGGACGGTCGCCGCAATAACGACCTGCCCGCCGAGGTGGGCGAGGCGACCGACGCCAACCTCAGCCAGGACGAACTGGACTCCATGTTGAAGCCTTCGAAGGTGGCCCTTTGACCGACAGCAACACCGCGCCCTCTCCCGCCCCGGTCCGCAAATACCGCACGCGCAGCCGCCTCTCGCGACTGGCGCTGACCGGCAAGGGCGTCTCTGTGCGCGAATGCCTGCAGAAGGCGGCTGTCGCCGTGGGCGAGATGCGCGAGCCGTGCCTGGCCGAGATTGACCGCTGCCTGGCGGCGCTGGAGGCCGACTTCGGCGCACGCGCCGTGGGCCGGGGCTCCCGCGACCTGGACGAGGCCTACCGCCTGTCCGGCAACATCATCGACGCCGCCTTCGCTTTTCCCGCCTGGAACCTGGACGTCGCCGGCCGCGCCCTTTGCGATCTGGTCGACGGCTTCGAGGAAGCCGGCGCCACCGACTGGCCGGCCTTCGACGTCCATGTGCAGGCGCTTCGCCTTCTCCGAACCGCCGGCGACAGCCTCACCGCCGCGGATCGCGCGTCGATCATCGATGGCCTCAAGGCCGTCGGCCGCAAGCACGGCGTCGTCGATCTGAACTAGCGCCGGCGTCCTACGCGGCCAGGGTCTTCAGCGCCGCCGTCAGCTTGTCGACCTCCTCGGGCCGGGTGAACAGGGCCGGCGTCACCCGCACGCAGGACCCGGCCGCGACCCCGTCGCGCGACACCGTGAAGATGCCGAAGCGGTCCAGGAGGGTCCTGGCCAGGGCGCGGTTGTCGTCCGCGCTGGTGCGACCCTTCAGGCGGAACGAGGTCAGGGCGCAGGTCATGCGCGGATCCGCGGGCGTCAGCACCTCGATGGACCCCACCCCGCGCACCGCCTCAGCCCAGCGGTCCCGAAGCGCCCGCAGCCGCCGTTCCTTGGCCCCGGCGGTGATCCGCCGGTGCAGGTCGACCGCGTCGCCCAGGGCCAGCACCGCCGCATAGCTCATGGTGCCGGTGTGGACGCGGGCCAGCACGTCGTCCGCCTTGAACTCCTCGGAGGCCATGAAGGGGTCGACGTCGCCGATGCGATCCTTGCGGATGTAGAGGACGCCGATGCCGATGGGCGCGCCGATCCACTTGTGCCCGTTCAGGCCCACGAAATCGGCGCTGAGGTCCGGCAGGCGGAAGTCGAGCTGGCCCCAGGCATGGGCGCTGTCGACGATCACGTCGACGCCGCGCGCCCTGGCCATGGCCACGATCTCCGCCACCGGCAGGACCAGGCCGGTGCGATGGCTGACGTGCGTCAGCAGCATCATCCGGACCTTCGGATGGGCGGCCAGGGCGGCGGCATAGGCGTCGATGACGCCTTGGCGGGTGGCCGGCTCGGGCAGGGCGATGGTGACGACCTCGACCCCGCGGCGGCCCTTCAGCCAGGTCATGGCCCACTGCATGCTGTCGTAGTCGAGGTCGGCGTAGAGCACCGCATCGCCAGGCCTCAGGCGGTTGTAGCCGCCGATGAGCGCCTCAAGGGATTCCGTGGCGTTGCGGGTGAAGGCGATCTCGTCCGGCGCCACGCCCAGGTCGGCGGCCACCTTGGCTCGCACCCGCGTCCAGTCGGCGCCGAACGCGCGCCGGCCATAGAAGGACGAGCGGCGGTTGACCATCTCCAGATGCCGGGCGTGCGCCTCAAGCACCGGACGGGCCATCATGCCCCAGTTGCCGTTCTCCAGCTGGGTGACCTCGCGCGTGACGTCGTAGAGGCCAGCGATCTGCGACCAGTAGGTTTCGTCGCCCCCGGCCACGCCCTGTCCGGAGGGCGGCAGCGCCAGTTCGCCGCCGCCGCCCGCGGCGTCACCCCCCGCGCCGGCGCTGGCCGCCAGCGGCGCGAGGATCAATCCCGCGCCGATCAGGCCGCGGCGGCTGGTTTCGGCCATGCATCCGTCCTCAGAACTTGGCGTCGAAGCGGACGTACCAGAGCCCGCCATTGGTGTCGTAGGGCGAATTGCGGGAATAGACGAGGCCTCGGCTGGCCTGGAACACGGCCTTGTCCGGATAGGTGTTGAAGATGTTCTCGCCGCCGGCCCGCACCGAAAGGGTCTTGCTGACATGCCAGGTCACCGAGGCGTCGAAGAGGGCGATCGACCCGAAGCGCTGGAAGATGTCGCCGGTGGCGTTGCCGGTGGAGTCCGTCCAGGGGCCGTAGAAGCGCATCCGGCCCAGCAGGTCGAAGGCGCCCCAGGAATAGACGCCCGTGGCGGTGAGGTTGTGCTGCGGCAGGCTCTCTTCGTAGAGGCGCTTCTGGGTGGCGTTGGCGGTCAGCGAGCCCGAGGTCACCTTGGTCTGGTTGAAGTTGTAGGCGCCCGTCAGGCTGAGCCGCCCGGGGCCCAGGTCGCGGGCGTAGGCCACCGTCAGGTCGATCCCGCGGGTGCGGGTGTCGAAGTCGTTGGTGAAGAAGTTGACCGAGGTGAACGCGGTCGCGCCCGGGATCCCGAGGGCCACGAGCTGCGCCTGGATGGTCGGGGTAACGGCGATGTTGGCCGATTGGCTGAAGCGCTTGTCGACGTCGATCTCGTAGAGGTCCAGCGAGGCCGAGAAGCCCGAGCCATCCTTCCAGACGAGGCCGCCGGTGTAGCTGCGGGATGTCTCCGGCTGCAGGGGCTTGGCGCCCAGGAAGGCGGCCACCGGATTGGTGGGCGACAGGCGCCCGGTGGTGAAGAGCTGCAGGGTGACGGTGTCCAGGCCCTGGGATGTGCTGGTGGAGTAGAGTTGCGCCGGGGTCGGGGCCCTGAAGCCGGTGGCGTAGCCGCCGCGCACGGCCAGGTTCGGCGTGATCTCGAAGCGGGTCGAGATCTTGCCGGTCACCGAGTCGCCGAACGACTGGTAGTGCTCGTAGCGCATGGCCAGGTCCAGGCTCCAGCGGTCGGTCAGGGGCGCGTCGGCGTCGACATAGGCGGCGTAGCTCTCCTGGCTCCAGGTCCCGGCCTGCAGGTCGCTGAAGCCGGGAAAGCCGTTGGAGTTCGGCGCCAGGCCCGCCGCGGCGCCCGGGCCGACGGCGTAGGAGGCGGGGTCGCCCGCCACGATGCGATAGGTCTCCAGCCGGCGCTCGCCGCCGAAGGCCAGGTTCACGGGTTTCTCCAGCATCGGCAGCTTCAGCCGGTAGGTGGCGTCGGCGTTCAGGTTGAACTCGCTCTGGATCAGGTCGCCGAGCTGGAAGTCGAACGGACTCTGCGGCCCCAGGGAGGCGTTGATGGAGTTGTCGAGGAAGAAGCTGGACCGGTTGCGGCCATAGGAGGCGCTGAGGTCCCAGGTGAACACGTCCGAGGTCTTCTGGCGCAGGCCGCCGACAATCTGCACGTCGCCGTAGTCGATCCCCTCGCGCGGGGTGAAGCCGGCCGGATAGATGGTCCGCAGGTCGAAGCCCGGGAAGACGGCGGTGGTCTTGTAGATGCTGGCGTTGGTGTCCGGGTTTCGCCAGTTGATGTCGTTGATCCCGTGGCCGCCGCCGATGGTGGCGAACCCGTAGGCCTCGCCGAGGTCGCCGGCCGGAACCGCCGCGTCGATGGCGAAGTGATAGCTCTCGAGGTCCGGATTGCCCCAGTGCTGCACCGGATCGGGGACGCTGACCGTCGGATGCGCGGCGGCGAAGGCGATGGCGTCGGGGCGCTGGATGGTGCGCGAGGTGGCGTCGGCCTTGGCGTAATCGGCGGTCAGGCTCAGGTGACCCGCCTCGCCGAGCTTCATCCCGGCCCGGGCGCCGAGCTGCCAGGTGGTCCCGTCGCCGAAGTAATATTGCGAGGCCTGGCCGTAGGCCGCGAAGCCCGGCTTGTCGTCCAGGATCACATTGATCACCCCGGCGATGGCGTCGGACCCGTACTGGGCCGAGGCCCCATCACGCAGCACTTCCACCCGGCCCACCGCGAACGACGGGATTTGCGCCAGGTCCGAGGCCTGCGAGCCGCGCTGGCCCAGGAAGGCGGACCGGTGGAACCGCTTGCCGTTGACCAGCAGCAGGGTCATGTCCGGCGACAGGCCGCGCAGGGTGGCCGGCCGCACGAACTGCAGCCCGTCCGAGGTCGGCAGCTTCTGGACGTTGAAGGACGGGACCAACTGGGTCAGCTTGTCGCCGAGCTGGGGCGAGGCCGTGCTCTCGACCGCCTCGCCGCCGACCACGTCCACCGGCGAGATGGCCGTGAACTGGGTGCGGGTGGTCTCGCGAGTGCCGGTGACGATCAGTTCGTCGAGGGTGGAGGCGCCGGTATCGGCCGCCGCGGCGTCGACCGCCGCCGTCTCCGCCCGCGCCGCACCGGCGGCGATCGCCGCCGCCAGGGCCGCGCCGCCCATCAGTCCCGTCTTCCAGTTCGCTCGCATGACCATTTCCCCTCAGCGTGTGGCGGGGGAAGTGGCGGGCGCGGGTAACAGCGGCGTGGCGGAGCGATGATGCTCCTGTGAAATGTTGCAGGCGCGAAGGGCGCGCGCGTCGATCGGCGCCGACAAGACCGGCGCTGATCGACGCCCCAGGATTTCTATCCGTGGCAGCAGCTTGAGCCGCGGGCTCTGGCCATTACATGACGTCCATCATATCAACGGAGACGGGTCATGACCCAAGTTCAGTTTTCCGGCGCGGCCCTGATCACGGGCGCCTCGACCGGCATCGGCGCGATCTACGCCGACCGTCTGGCCCGCCGTGGCCACGACCTTGTGCTGGTGGCGCGCGACGAAGGCCGGTTGAACGCCCTGGCCGAGCGCCTGAACGCCCAGACGGGGGTCAAGGTCGACGTGATCCGCGCCGACCTCAGCCGCCGTGAAGACCTCCTGAAGATCGAGGCGCTGCTGCGCGACGATCCCGGCATCGGCGCCCTGGTCAACAACGCGGGCCTGTCGGTGAACGGCCAGGTCACTGGCGGCGACCCGGACCGGCTGCAGACCATCATCGATCTCAACATCACCGCCGCGACGCGCCTGGCCATCGCCGCCGCCACCGCCTTCGCGGCCCGGGGCTCGGGCCTGATCATCAATCTGGCCTCGGTTCTGGCCCTCGCGCCGGAGATCGGCAACGGGATCTATTCCGGGTCGAAGGCCTTCGTCTTGAACCTCAGCCAGGCCCTGAACCTGGAGCTGGCCGGAAAGGGCGTGCGCGTTCAGGCGGTTCTGCCCGGCGCCACTCGCACCGAGATCTGGGAACGCTCCGGCGGCTCCGTGGACGCCCTGCCGGCCGAGATGGTCATGGACGCCGACGAGATGGTCGACGCGGCCCTGGCCGGTCTCGACGCCGGCGAGGAGGTCACCCTGCCGGCCCTGGCCGAGGCCGACGACTGGACCGCCTTCAACGCCGCCCGCCTCGCGCTCGGGCCCAAGCTCTCGCGCCGTCACGCGGCGGCGCGCTACCGGGTCAAGGAAACCGCCTGATCCGGGCCTAGTGCTCGCGCCCGATGTCCAGCTTGGAGGCGTCGGGCGCGCGGCCGTTGTTTTCCTTCATCATCCGGCGCAGGCCCGCGTCGATGGTGTCGCGCTGGCCGGGCAGGAAGACCGGATAGCCGTAGCTGCCGCGGTTGCCGGAGGACGACACCGACTGGTCGTTGGCGAAGATGAAATATCCCTGATAGGCGCCGACCACCTCGCGGCCTTCCTGGAGGTAGAGGCCCTCCACCTGGGCGGCGCAGCTGTCCAGGTTGGCGACGTTGCGCGACATCGCCTTGAACTGGGGCTTGCCGGCCGGGCCGGTGACCTCGCGCCAGCACACGCCCGCGTCGGCGGGCGCCTCTTCGCCGCCGGAACAGGCAGTCAGGGCCGCGCCGGCCAGGGCGAGGGTCAGGCAGAGGGCGGCGATCCGGGCGATGAGAGAGGCTTTCAGGTTGGGCGGACCGGAAGCGGCCCCGCGCCGAACCTAGGGTCGCGCCGGGGCGAAGTCCATGCCGCGCGGCCCCGCTTGGTCAGGCCGCCAGTCCGGCCACCTGCAGCATGTCGCGCACCCGCGTCAGGGTCTCCGGCGACTGGGCGAACTGGGCGCGCAGGTCGTCCGAGCGGAGCAGCTTCACCGCCGCGGCCTTGGCCTTGTCCGAGACGGGGCCGAGCGGTGCGGCCTCGCCCATGGCCATGCGCAGCAACAGGGTCAGGCGGTGCATGACCGGCGCCTGGGCGACGACCAGGATCGTGCAGAGCTTGCTGTCGGCCTCGATCAGCCCGCCGATCTCGCCCAGCTTGGCCGACAGCGGCGCCAAGTCCTCCGGAACCAGGCCGCAGCGGCTCATGGATTTCTGCAGCGTCGCCAGGGCGGCCAGGCGCACGGCCGGGGAGTCCGGGCCGTAGCGCATCTCCTTTTCCAGCTTCAGCCCGTTCACCGCCGTGGACAGCCAGCGCGCGGCCTGGCGCTTGTTGGCCCCGCCGATGACGTTCTCCACCAGGCGGATCAGGGCCTCGACCTCTTCGCGGGCGGAAGCGTTCTGGCCCAGGTAGGCGGATACGAACTCGGCGGTCACCAGCATCTTGGAGCGGTTGACGAAAGCCTCCTGCACCGTTTCCGGCGGCAGCAGCTTGCCGGTGGCGGCGGTCAGGGCCATGGCCAGGGCGCGCAGCAGTTCGATCTCGTCGTCGGGGCTGGTCGGGCGCAGGCGGCGCGGCCCGTTCAGCTCCGCCATCACGCGCTTGGCCACCGCCACGCGGGCGTTGGCGAAGGGCGGCTTTTCCATCCAGTCGGCCAGGCGCGCCGCCGAGCCCACCAGCGGCGGCATGATCCGCGCCACGCTGGGCTCGGCCGCCACCAACATGTCCACGGCCCCATGCGCGGCCAGCCGGGTCATCGCCGCCAGGCGCGCGCCGAGATCCAGGTTGGAGCCCAGCAGGTCGACAAGGCCGGCGTTGGATTCGAGGATTTCCGACAGCGGCTGTTCGATGACGTGGAAGGCCAGGGCGCGTGGCCCTTCCCGCGTCGGCGCGGCGTCGGCCAGGTCCAGCAGCTTGCCGACCTTGGCCTCCCAGTCCCGGGCCTGGGCCATGCTGGCGGCGACACCGGCGCCCAGCAGGTAGGACCGGTCCGGATCGTCGGCCAGGCGTTCGGCGGCGGCCGCGAAGCTCTCCTTGGTGAAGTCGGCCAGCGTCCCGCGGCGCTTGTCCTTCATGATCCGCTCGATGGTCCGCTCGGCCAGGGAGGTGAAGGTGCGCATCAGCTCGTGCACCGACAGGCCGCGGGCCTGGGCCTCGGGCACGGCGATCTTCTGGATGGCGTGCTGCAGGTCGGTGCCGGACGCGTCGAGGCGCTCGGCCAGGTCGGGGCGGTGCAGCAGCTCGAAGGGCGTCGCCTTGTAGCGCTGCAGCCAGCCTTCCAGCAGCCGGCCGATGCGATCGCGCGAGTGGGCGGAATAGAGGTCGCTGGGCGCCACGCACAGCGGGTCGCGGTTCTCGATGACCTTCTTGGGCTTGCCCTCGACGATCTCGCCCTTGGTCAGGACGGTGGAGCTCTTGAACTCCCCGATCTCGGGATCGAAGGTCTCCTTGGTCACCCGCACGGCGGCGACCTTGCGTTCGGCCAGCAGCTGCTCGGCGTTGTACTTGACCTGGTCCCGGTTTTCGGAGGCCATGTCCAGGGTCCACGGCGACGAGGGCGTGCGCCGGACGAACAGTTCGTAGTGGACCTGTTGGCTGCTCATTCTGGCGCAATCCGACCCCTGTCTAAGCGGCGAAGTCTGCCCGATTAAGCTTAAGACGGTCTTGCTTTCCGTAACACGCGGCCCAATTGACGCCATGGTCGCGGAACAAGTCACCGGTGTTCCGCTCTTCTATGCTAGAGGCGGAGCGGCCGATCCTCCGGGGTCGGCGTCATATCCCGCGGGAAGGATTCCAAGGTATTCGATGGCGAACATAACCCTGGTCGACGATGACGAGAACATCGTCGCGTCAGTCTCCCTGGCTCTGGAAAGCCATGGCCACACGGTGAAAGCTTACTATGACGGCGCCTCCGGCCTCGCGGCCCTGGAGAGCAATCCGCCGGACCTGGCCATCCTGGACGTCAAGATGCCCCGCATGGACGGCATGGAGGTGCTGCGCCGCCTGCGCCAGACGTCCGAGGTTCCGGTGATCATCCTGACCTCCAAGGACGAGGAGATCGACGAGATCCTCGGCTTCAACCTCGGCGCCGACGACTACATGCACAAACCGTTCAGCCAGCGGCTGCTGATCGAACGGGTCAAGGCGGTGCTGCGGCGCGCCGGCCCGGACGAGTCGGACGCCTCCAATCCCGCCGCGGTCGCCGCGCCGGGCTCCAAGGCCATCAAGCGCGGCCGCCTGACCCTCGATCCGGCCCGCCACGACTGCCTGTGGGACAACAAGCCCGTGCGCCTGACGGTGACCGAATTCCTGTTGCTGCAGTCGCTGGCCCAGCGCCCCGGCTTCGTGAAGAGCCGCGACAACCTGATGGACGCGGCCTACGACGATCAGGTCTATGTGGACGACCGCACCATCGACAGCCACATCAAGCGCATGCGCAAGAAGTTCCGCCAGGTCGATCCGGAGTTCGATTCCATCGAAACCCTCTATGGCGTCGGCTACCGCTACCGCGAAGTCTGACGAGGGGCGGGACGTTCAGCGTCCGGCCTGGCGCGCGTGGCCGGTGGGCTCGCGCCTGGGTCGGCTGATCATCACCCTGAACCTTCTGGCGCTCATCATCCTGGTGGGCGGCGCCCTGGTGCTCAACGAGCTGCGCCGGGGTCTGGTCAACGCGCGCATTGAGAGCCTGCAGCTGCAGGGTCAGGTGATCGCCAACGTCATCGACCAGACGGCCACCGTCGGCGAGCCCGAGCCTTCGCTGGAGGCCGACACGGCCGCCAACGTGCTGCAGACCCTGTTCATCCCGCGCACCCAGCGGGTGCGGCTGTTCGATTCCGAGGGCCACGTCCTGGCCGACTCCTACGTGGTCGCCGACCGGGTGGAGGCCAGCCCGCTGCCGCCGGCCAAGAAGCCGGGCGAGAGCGACTTCAACATCGATCTCGGCTTCCACAAGCCGACCCACACCCAGGAGGCGGCCCGCCAGGCCCTGGCCGACGAGGTGGGCCGCGCCCTGCGCGGGACGACGGCGACCGGCATGCGGATCGCCGACAATGGCAAGCGGGTGGTCTCGGTCTCCATTCCGATCCAGCACGTGCGGGCGGTGCTGGGGGTGCTGACCCTCGAGGCCGGCGATGTGGACGAGATCATCGCCGCCGAACGCGCAGCCCTGATCCCCTTCGCCCTGGTGGCCATGGGCGTGACCCTGCTGTCCTCGATCATGCTGACCCAGCTGATCGCCCGGCCGATCATGCGCCTGGCCTCGGCGGCGGACCGGGTGCGCCTGTCCAGGGCCCGGGCCATCGACCTGCCGGACCTGGCCACCCGCCAGGACGAGATCGGCGACCTGACCCGCTCGCTGACGGGCATGACCCAGGCCCTGTCGGACCGCATCGACGCCATCGAGCGGTTCGCCGCCGACGTGGCGCACGAAATCCGCAACCCGCTCACCTCGATCCGCTCGGCCACCGAGACCCTGGAGCTGGTCAAGGACGAGGCCCCGCGCGAGCGGCTGATGAAGATCCTCAAGCAGGACGTCGGGCGCCTGGATCGCCTGATCACCGACATCTCGAACGCCTCGCGCCTGGACGCCGAGCTGTCGAGGGAGTCGCCCAAGCGGCTGGACCTGGAAAAGGTCATGGCCGACATCTCGGCTTTCTACGAGGCGACCAAGCGCGAGGGGGACGTCCACGTCCGGTTCGTCACCGGCGCCGCCCACGAACCCCTGCGTGTGCAGGGCCGGGAGGGGCCGCTGGGCCAGGTCTTCCGCAACCTGATCGACAACGCCCGCTCCTTCAGCCCGCCGGGGGGCGAGGTTCGGGTCAGCCTGTCGCGGCAGAAGAGCGAAATCGTCGCCGTGGTCGACGACGACGGCCCCGGCATGCCGGCGGACAACCTGGAAACCGTCTTCGAGCGCTTCTACACCGCCCGGCCCAAGGGCGCGGCCTTCGGCGGCAACTCGGGGCTGGGCCTCTCCATCGCCCGCCAGATCGTCGAGGCCCACAACGGGCGTATCTGGGCCGAGAACCGCGAGGAGGGCGGCCAGGTGGTCGGCGCGCGCTTCAGCGTCGCCCTGCCGGCCGCGTGACCATGGCGCCGGAAATCCATCACGCCGGCCTGGTGGCCCTTCGGCGCGGCGGAGTCTGGTCAGGGGTGCTGATCGTCGGGCCGTCGGGGTCGGGCAAGAGCGACCTGGCCCTGCGCTGCCTCGAGGCCGGCTTCGCCCTGGTCGCCGACGACCGTGTCGTCGTGTTCGTCTCCGAAGGCCGCCTCTACGGCCGCGCGCCGGGGCCGCTGGCCGGGCTGATCGAATGCCGGGGGGTTGGGATCATGCCCCAGCCGGCCACGCCCTTCGCCCGCATCGACCTGGTGGCGCGCTGCGAGGCCTCGCCCGGGGAGGTCGAGCGCCTGCCCGAACCGGCCCACGAGACCCTGCTCGGCCTGGCGGCGCCGCTGTTGCGGCTATGGCCTTTCGAGGGCTCCGCACCTGCGAAACTGCGCCGCGCCCTAGAGGCGCTTGGCCGCGGCGAACAAGAAGCGTATCAAGCCTCCCTTGCGCCGCCCAGACGGCGCCTGGGGGCTTAAGGGATTTCCCTTTTGAGGCATCTGGCATGATCGGGCTCGTGATCGTAACGCACGGGCGGCTGGCC
The DNA here is from genome assembly GCA_018241335.1 of Pseudomonadota bacterium. Taxonomy (GTDB): domain Bacteria; phylum Pseudomonadota; class Alphaproteobacteria; order Caulobacterales; family Caulobacteraceae; genus Acaudatibacter. The sequence goes on along the minus strand of JAFEEA010000083.1, from coordinate 3,513 downwards.
GAGGAATTCGTCTACGCCATGGAGCATGTGGTGGGTCCGCAAAGCGCGGTCACCGCCATCTGCATCGGGCCGGACGATGACATGGAACGCCGGCGTCGGGACATTCTGAAGGCGTGCGCCGCCGTGGATTCGGGCGAGGGGGTCATCCTGCTCACCGACATGTTCGGCGGCACGCCGTCGAACCTGGCCATCTCGGTGATGGAGCAGACCAAGGCCGAGGTCATCGCCGGGCTGAACCTGCCCATGCTGATCAAGCTGGCGTCGCTGCGCACCCGCGAGCCGCTGGCCACCTGCGTCGCCCACGCCCAGGAGGCGGGCCGCAAGTACATCTCCGTCGCCTCCTACGTCCTGGCCGGCGAGAAGTGAGCCGTTGCCGGTGAGCGCTTCAAGGACGGTCGAGATCATCAACGAGCGCGGCCTGCACGCCCGCGCCTCGGCCAAGTTCGTCAAGCTGGCCTCCAGCTTCGACGCCGAGATCCAGGTCTCCAAGGACGACAACACCGTCGACGCCCGCTCGATCATGGGCCTGATGATGCTGGCCGCCGGCATCGGCTCGCAGATCGACATCAAGGCCGACGGCGCGGAGGCCGCGGCCGCCGTCGAGGCCCTGGCCGACCTGGTCGAGAACCGCTTCGAGGAAGAGCGCTAGGGGCCTCCGGTTTCCTGGCCCTCGCCCTGGCCCCAGGCTGAAAGCTGGCGCCGGGGTGGAATTTGCCTCGGACCTGGGGTTTCGCCCGGTTTGGACCCCCCTTGAATCGCCGTAGTTACGGTGACCGTTTCATCCTGATTTGGAATATTCTTGCGCCGTGGGCCTCGCATTGAAGCAGCGCGAACATATAGAGAACATTTGCCGGTGTGTCGAGGCGCGGCCTAGTCCGCCCTCAACGCCTCCACCAGCCGCGTCATGAACGCCGCGCCGCGTTCCATCTGGACGACGTCCACGTACTCGTCGGGCTGGTGGGCCTGGTCGATGGAGCCGGGGCCGCAGAGGATGGTGGAGAAGCCACCGTTCTGGAACTGGCCGGCCTCGGAGGCGTAGGAGACCACCCGCGCCGGGCCGTTGTCTCCGGTCAGGCGACGGGCGAAGGCCTCGGCCGCGCCGCCGGCCTCGGGCCGGAACGAGGGCACGTGGCTGAGATGCTCCACCGCCACGCCGCACGCGGGGAACCGCGCCTTCAGCGACGCGTCGATCCCGGCGGCCAGGTCATGGAGCCCCGCCACCGTCGCCTGGGGATCCATGCCCGGCGGGCAGCGCAGGTCGAACAGGATGCGACACTCGCGGGCCAGGATGTTGCCGGCGGTGCCGCCGCTGACGCGCCCGATGGTCAGGGTGGCGTGGGGCGGGTGGAAGGGCGAGCCGGCGGGCGGGTGGGCCTGAAGCTCGCGCGCCTTGTCGGCCAGCCAGGCCAGGATCGGGATCGCCTCCATATTGGCCGAGACGCCCAGGTGGGTCTGGGCCGAATGGGCCTCGTGGCCGGTGACCGTCACCCGCCAGGCGTCGATGGACTTATGGCCCTGCACCGCCTCCATCATCGTCGGCTCGCCCACGATGGCCAGGGCCGGCGCCGGCAGTTCGCGGGCGATGACCTCGATCATCCGCGGCGCGCCGAAGCAGCCGATCTCCTCATCGTAGGAAAAGGCCAGGTGGGCCGGGCGCTTCACATGGCCGGCCAGGATGTCGGGCACGGCGGCCAGGCTGAGCGCCAGGAAGCCCTTCATGTCGCAGGTCCCGCGCCCGAACAGGCGCTCGCCGCGCCGCGTCAGCACGAAGGGATCGGAGGTCCAGGGCTGGCCCTGCACGGGCACCACGTCGGTATGGCCCGACAGCACCACCCCGCCCTCCACGGCCGGGCCGATGGTGGCCAGCAGGTTGGCCTTCTTGCCGTCGTCGCTGGCGATGCGCCGGGCGGAGAGGCCATGGTCGGCCAGATAGGCCTCGACCCAGTCGATCAGGGCCAGGTTGGAGAGGGACGAGGTGGTGTCGAAGGCGACGAGGCGCTCCAGGATCGCCGTCGCCCGCGTCAGGAGGCTGTCGGCGGCGGCCATCAGGCCCGGCCCACCCGGCTCTCGTCAGGCAGGATGTCGATCAGCTCGAGCTTGAAGATCAGCACGCTGCCCGGCGGGATCGGGCCCTGGCCGTCCTGGCCGTAGCCCAGCTCGGGCGGCAGCCAGAGCATCCACTCGTCGCCCGGCCGCATCATCGGCAGGGCTTCCAGCCAGCCGGGCACCAGGCCGTTCAGCGGCATCGCCACCGGCGCGCCGCGCTGGTAGCTGGAATCGAAGACCTCGCCGGTGACCAGGCTGCCCTCGTAGTTGACCTTGATCTCGTCGCCGCGCTTGGGGTGCAGGCCCGTGGTCGGACCGGACCGCAGGATCTTGTACTGAAGGCCCGACTTGGTCGTGACCACGCCCGGCGCCTTGGCGTTCTTCTCCAGGAAGGCCTTGGCGGTCCCGGCCAGCATCGGGGCGGGCTTTTCCTCGGTCTTGTGGCAGGCGGCCAGGCCGGCGCCGGCGGCTATCAGGGCGCCCAGGACAACAAGGCGACGGTTCACGCTCATCTCAGACGGCCCTCGGCGGATAGCCCGCGTCACGCAGGGCGTCCATGATCTCCTGGGTGTGCTGGGCGTCGCGGGTCTCGATCAGGATGTCGAACTCCGCGCCCTTGGCCGGCACGTCCAGGGCCAGGCGGTTGTGCGCCACCTCGATGATGTTGGCGCCCATCAGTCCGATGGTGGACGACACCGTCGCCAGCAGGCCCGGCCGATCGTCGCCGACGATGCGCAGGGAGACCAGGCGCTGGGCCCGCACGAGCTCGCGCGTCAGCACCGAGGCCAGCAGGCGCGGGTCGATGTTGCCGCCGGTGATCACCAGGCCGCAGACCTTGCCGCGGAAGCGTTCGGGATAGGCCAGGAGGGCGCCCAGGGCCGCCGCCCCGGCGCCCTCGGTGACGGTCTTCTCGACATTGCAGAAGAGAGCGATGGCGCGCTCGAAGAACGGCTCGTCCAGCAGCAGCACGTCCTCGATCAGGGGGCGGGCCACGCCATAGGTCAGCTTGCCCACGTCGCGCACGGCGATGCCCTCGGCGATGGTCTGGCCGCCGGAGGCCGCGTTCAGGCCGCGCATGCGGGCGGTGAACGAGGGATACATGGCCGGCTCGACGCCGATCACCTGCACGTCCGGCTTGATCGCCTTGGCCGCCGTGGCCATGCCGGAGATCAGCCCGCCGCCGCCGATCGGCACCGGCAGGACCTCCAGGTGCGGCACGTCCTCCAGCAGCTCCAGCGCCACCGTGCCCTGGCCGGCCATCACGTCGTAGTCGTCGAAGGGGTGCACGAACACCTGGCCGCGCTGGTCGCGCACCGCCAGGGCGTGCTCGGAGGCGGCGTCATAGGTGTCGCCGTGGATGATCACCTCGGCGCCGTAGTCGCGGGTCTGCTGCACCTTGATGAAGGGGGTGCCGCGCGGCATCACGATGGTCACCGGAATGCCCATCCGCTCGCCGTGATAGGCCAG
>JAFEEA010000082.1 GCA_018241335.1 Pseudomonadota bacterium | reverse complement strand
GTGGGCATAGACGCCATCGCCGTGGGCGACCGGCTGCGCGTGCGACCGGGCGAGAAGATCCCGGTGGACGGCGAGGTCACCGAGGGCCGCGCGGCGGTGGACGAGTCCCTGGTCACCGGAGAATCCATGCCGGTCACCAAGACGGTGGGCGACAAGGTGGTGGCCGGCGCGTTGAACACCACCGGCGCCCTGGTCATGCGCGCCGAGAAGATCGGCGCCGACACCCTGCTGTCCCAGATCGTGCAGATGGTGGCCCAGGCTCAGCGCTCGCGCGCGCCGATCCAGCGGCTGGCCGACCAGGTCTCTGGATGGTTCGTGCCGGCGGTGATCGCCGTGGCCGTGACCGCCTTCGCGGCGTGGGCGATCTGGGGACCGGACCCGCGTCTGGCCTACGCCCTGGTGGCGGCAGTGTCAGTGGTGATCATCGCCTGCCCCTGCGCGCTGGGCCTGGCCACGCCGATATCGATCATGGTGGGGGTGGGACGCGGCGCCCACGCCGGCGTCCTGATCAAGAACGCCGAAGCCCTGGAGCGCTTCGAGAAGGTCGACACCCTGGTGGTCGACAAGACCGGCACCCTGACCGAAGGCCGCCCGGCCCTCACCGCCGTTGTCGCCGCGCCGGGGTTCGAAGAGGCCGATGTGCTGCGCCTGGCGGCCAGCCTGGAGCGATCGAGCGAACACCCCCTGGCCCGGGCCATCGTCCGCGCCGCCGGCGAGCGTGGCCTGAACCTGGCCACGGCGAGCGACTTCGACTCCCCCGTGGGGCGCGGGGTGACGGGGACGGTGGACGGCCGGCGCGTGGCCATCGGCAGCGGCGTCTTCCTGGCCGAGAGCGGCGTCGCCGTGGGCGACCTTGAGGCCGCGGCCGATCCGCACCGGCGCGAGGGCGCCACTGTGGTGTTCGTGGCCGTGGACGGCGTCGCCGCCGCCCTCTTCGCCATCGCCGACCCGATCCGCGCCACCACCAAGGCGGCCATCGACGCCCTGCACGCCGAGGGCCTGCGCATCGTCATGCTGACCGGCGACAATGCGGTGACCGCCAAGGCGGTGGCCCAGCGGCTGGATATCGACGAAGTCCAGGCCGAGGTCTCCCCCGGCGACAAGGCCGCGGTGGTTCAGCGCCTGCGCGGCGAAGGCAAGGTGACGGCCATGGCCGGCGACGGGGTCAACGACGCCCCGGCCCTGGCGGCGGCGGACGTGGGCGTGGCCATGGGCGCCGGCTCGGACGTGGCTATCGAGAGCGCCGGCCTGACCCTGCTGGGCGGCGACCTGACCGGCCTGGTGCGCGCGCGGCGGCTGTCGCGGGCGGTGATGGGCAACATCCGCCAGAACCTGGTGTTCGCCTTCATCTACAACGCCGCCGGCGTGCCCCTGGCGGCGGGCGTGCTCTATCCTGCGTTCGGCCTGGTGCTGTCGCCGGCCATCGCCGCGGCGGCCATGGCCCTGTCCTCGGTGAGCGTGGTCACCAACGCCCTGCGTCTGAACGCCGTGCGCCTGTAAAGCCCCTGTCTTCAGAGCCCCTGTCTTCAGAGCCCTTGTCTTCGAGATCGAGCCCCGGAGTTCCCATGCGAAACGCACTTTTCCCCAGCCTCGCCGCCGTCGCCGCCCTGACCCTGGCCGGAGGGGCCCAGGCCCACGCCCGGCTGGTGTCCTCCGACCCGGCGGCGGGCGCCAAGGTCAGCAAGTCGCCGGCGATGATCGACCTGCAGTTCAATGAGCGCCTCGAGGCCAAGTTCTCGGGCTTCGTGGTCACGCGGGGCGGCACGTCGGCCGATGTCGGCCCGGTCAGCCTGGACGGCCCCAAGGGGTTGATGGCCATGCCCGCCAAGGCCCTGCCCAGCGGCGCCTATCTGCTGCACTGGCACGCGGTGACCGCCGACGGCCATCGCACCGAGGGGGACGTGGCCTTCTCGATCCGCTAGGCGGCGGGCGTGACCGGAGCCGACAGCCTGCAGGCGGCGCTGATCGCGGCGCGATGCGTCCATTTCGCGGCCGTCAGCGTGATGGCCGGCGCCCCGGCCATGGCGCGGCTCGCGGGACCGGGCGCCACGGACGGCGACGGCGATGGACGGAGGGTCGGCTGGCTGGTCGCGGCGGTCGTGGCCCTGGCCAGCGGCGCCGCCTGGGTGGCCGCCGAGGCGGGGCAGATGAGCGGCGATCCGGCCGACGCCTTGCGCCCTTCGGCGATCGGCGACGTCCTCGCCCACACCAGCGTCGGCCACGTCTGGATCGTCCGGTTCGCGGTTCTGATGGTCGGACTGGCCCTGGGGCTTTGGCCACAGGGCCGGCGATGGCTGTCGGCGCGCGCGGCCGTCGGGCTGGCGGCGGCGGCGAGCCTGGCCTGGGCGGGGCACGGGGCGGCCGACGAGGGCGTGCGCGGCTGGATACACGTCCTGGCAGACGCGGCGCATCTGGCGGCGGCGGGCCTTTGGTTGGGCGCCTTGCCGGTGCTGCTGGTGCTGGCCTTCGGGCCGCCGCCGCGCGCGGCGCGAGCCCTGGCGGCGTTCTCGGGCGTCGGCCCGGCCCTGGTGGCGGTGCTTGTCGCGACGGGCCTGGTCAATGGCTGGCTGCTGGTCGGCTGGGGCCCGCTCGCGGCGCTGGCCGGATCGCCCTATGTGCGGCTGCTGGCGATCAAGCTGGTCCTCTTCGCCGGCATGCTGGCGCTGGCGGCGCTGAACCGCCTGAGGCTGACGGCGGCCGTGGCGCGCGAGGCCGAGGCGGCCCTGCCCGCCCTCCGCGCCAGCCTGGCGATCGAGACGGCCCTCGGCCTCGCGGTCCTGGCCGTGGTTGCCGCCCTGGGCGTCACGGCGCCGCCGACATCATTCTGAAACCGCGACGGGCTTGAACGCGGCGCGCCCAGCCTCATTGTGGACCCGTGCAACAGAATGTTCCCGACCCCGGCGCGGCGGCCGCGCCCGCCGCCCACGCCATCGCCGCGTCCGAGCCCGACGGCCTGAGCGGGGGCCCGCTCTACTGGGCGGTCCTGTCGGTGGGCCTGACGGTCATGATGACGGTGCTGGATTCCTCCATCGCCAACGTCGCCCTGCCGGCCATAGCGCGCGACTTCGGCGCCCAGCCGGCCGAGAGCATCTGGATCGTCAACGCCTACCAGCTGGCCATCGTGGTCTCGCTGCTGCCCCTGGCCAGCCTGGGCGAGATATTCGGCTATCGGCGCATCTACCAGGGGGGCCTGGCGGTGTTCACCCTGGCGTCGCTGACCTGCGCCCTTTCGCATGACCTGGTGACCTTGAGCTTCGCGCGGACGCTGCAGGGGTTCGGGGCGGCCGGGGTGATGAGCGTCAACGGCGCCCTGCTGCGCTTCATCTATCCGCACCGGCTGCTGGGCCGGGGCATCGGCATCAACGCCATGGTGGTCTCGGCCGCCTCGGCGCTGGGCCCCAGCGTCGCCTCGGCGATCCTGGCGCTGGGGCCCTGGCCGTGGCTGTTCGCGGTGAACATTCCGGTCGGGATCGCGGCCTTCCTGCTGGCGCGCGCCTCCCTGCCCGGCAATCCCCTGGCCGACCGCAAGTTCGACGCCCTGAGCGCGCTGCTGAACGCAGCGACCTTCGGGCTGGTGATCAGCGGCGTCGACGTGCTGACGCGCACCCGCTCGAAGCTGCTGGGAGCGATGGAGCTGGCCGGCGGGATCGTCGTCGGGACCCTGCTGGTGCTGCGCGAGTGGCCGCGGCCCCGGCCGCTGGTGCCCATCGACCTCTTGCGCAACCGCACCTTCGCCCTGTCGGTGGCGACCTCGATCGGCTCGTTCGCGGCCCAGATGCTGGCCTTCGTCTCCCTGCCCTTCCACTTCGAGAACGCCCTCGGTCGCAGCCAGGTGGAGACGGGCCTCCTGATGACGCCGTGGCCGGTGGCGGTGGCCCTGACCGCGCCGCTGGCCGGCTGGCTGGCCGACCGGATGTCGACGGCGGTGCTGTGCGGGGCGGGCCTTGCGGCGTTCGCGGCGGGGCTGGTGCTGCTGGCCGTGATGGGGAGCGATGCGGCGAGCCTGGACATCGGCTGGCGGATGGCCCTGTGCGGCTTCGGCTTTGGCCTCTTCCAGGCGCCCAACAACCGGATGATGCTGACCAGCGCCCCGCGCGAGCGCGCCGGGGCGGCCGGCGGCATGCTGGCCACCGCCCGCCTGACCGGCCAGACCGCTGGGGCGGTGCTGACGGCGACATTCCTGGGGCTGATGGGCGCGCGCGGGGAGACCGCCGCCCTGGCGACGGGGGCGGTGTTCGCCCTGGCGGCGGCGGGGTTCAGCCTTCTGCGGCTGGGCGGCCGGGGAAGCGAGACGGCTATCGCCTGACCCGCACCCTCTTCGCACCGTCATCCCCTGGCGTCAGTCCCGGGGATCCATTCACACGATCATGGCCCCTCGGCGCCGACGGCGGGCCCAGATGCCTACAGCGCGTCCAGCCCGTACGCGGCGTGCAGGGCGCGGACGGCCAGCTCGGTGTAGGCGGCGTCGATCAGGACGCTGATCTTGATCTCGGAGGTCGAGATCACCTGGATGTTGACGCCCTTGTCGGCCAGGGCCTTGAACATGGTCTTGGCGACGCCGGTGTGACTGCGCATGCCGACCCCGATCACCGAGACCTTGGCCACGTCCTCGTCCACGGCCACGTCCTGGAAGCCGATCTCCTTCTGGGCGGCGCGGACGATGTCCACGGCCCGGGCGGCGTCGCGCTTGCCGACGGTGAACTCCATGTTGGCCGCGCCCTCGGTGCGGGCGTGGCTCTGGACGATCATGTCGACGTTGACATTGGCGTCGGCCAGGCGGCCGAAGATCTCGGACGAGACGCCGGGGTGGTCGGGCAGGCCGAAGAGGCTGATCTTGGCCTCGTCGCGGCTGTAGGCCACGCCGCTGACGATACGCTTTTCCACGATTTCCTCCTCGTCGCAGACGATGGTGCCCTGGCCCGGCGCCTCGCCGGGCTCCACGAAGCTCGACAGCACCCGCACCGGCACATTGTGCGCCATGGCCATTTCCACGGAGCGGGTGTGCAGCACCTTGGCCCCCAGCGAGGCCATCTCCAGCATTTCCTCGTAGCTGATCTTGGCCAGGCGGCGGGCCTTGGCCTCGATCCGGGGGTCAGTGGTGTAGACCCCGTCAACGTCCGTATAGATGTCGCAGCACTCAGCCTTGACCGCCGCGGCGATGGCGACGGCCGTGGTGTCCGAGCCGCCCCGGCCCAGGGTGGTGATGCGGCCGCCGGGCGTGACGCCCTGGAAGCCGGCGATCACCGCCACCTCGCCGCCGTCGAGGGCGGCGCCGAGCTTCTCGGGCGGAATGTCCTCGATGCGCGCGCGGCCGTGGGCGTCGTCGGTGACGATGGGGATCTGCCAGCCCATCCACGAGCGGGCGCGAAGGCCCATGTTGCGCAAGGTCATGGCCAGGAGGCCCGCGGTCACCTGCTCGCCGGAGGCCACGACCGTGTCGTATTCGTCGTCGGAGGGATCGAGGCCTTGCGCCGCGGCGCCGGCCCCGTCGGTCCAGGCGACCAGCTCATTGGTCTTGCCGGCCATGGCCGAGACGACCACGGCGACCTTCTTGCCGGCCTCGACCTCGGCGGCCACGAGCCGGCCGACGCGCCGGATGCGCTCCAGATCGGCCACCGAGGTGCCGCCGAATTTCATCACCAGACGGGACAAACCTGGCCGCCCTCCCCTCGCACGAAGGCGCCCTTCTAGCGACGGTGGGCGGACGGGACAAGCGCTTGACTACGGCGGCGGGAAAACTAACTATCTACCTGGCTATCGGAGGTAGATATGTCTCCTGACCTGGACCGCATGGCCACGATCGCCGCGCCGCTGGACACGGTGTCGGACAAGATCCGCGCCCTGGACGCCGCCGGCTATCGCCGCGCCGACATCGCCCGCTTCCTGGGCAAGCGATACCAGCATGTGCGCAATGTGCTGGAGGACGACGCGCGCAGCCCGCCGGCCGGCTACACCCTGGGCCGCGCGGACCTGAGCGGAGTAAACGAGGGGCCGGCGAGCTATGACGGCGGGCCGACGGACCAGCGGTTCGTGCAGCCGCGCAATCTCGGCATCTGGCGGCTGGTCATTCGTCCGGACGGCAGCCTCTACATCCCGGTGGAAGTGATGGAGGCGCTCAAGTTGAAGCCCGGCGCCGCCGTGATCGCAAAGTTCGACGGCGAGGACTTCACCTTCACCGATGGGATGACGTCATCTCTTCGAGCGCAGGCGGCCGTGATGAAAAGCGTCCCTCGCGAGGTCAGTCTGGCGGACGAGCTGATCGCCGACCGGCGGCGCGAAGCGGAGCGCGAAGACCAGGATGGCTGATGTCATACTGGATAGCTCCGCCGTGCTGGCCTTCCTGAACCACGAGGCAGGCCGAGATCGTGTCGCGGACGCCTTGGCCGTTTCCCTGGTTTCGGCGGTCAATCACGCCGAGGTGCTTGAGAAACTGGTGGAACGGGGCCGCTCCATTGAAGACGCCGTGATGGCTACGGACACGCTGACCTATGAAATCGCCAACGTGGACGTCGTCCAGGCCTTCAGGGCAGCCGCCTTGAGAGCGCCGACACGCCATCGTGGAATCTCGCTCGGCGACCGGTTCTGCCTGGCCCTGGCGCAGGAGACGGGCCTGCCGGTGCTCACCGCCGATCGGGCGTGGCTGGACCTGGGGCTGGACGTGGAGATCACCCTGATCCGTTGACCGCGCGTGGCGGCTGGTCCAGCAGTGCGCCATGAGCGCCCCTGCTTCTGCCGCCTCCAGCATCGACCCCGCCGACGTCGCCCGCTTTTCGGCCATCGCGGCGGAGTGGTGGGACCCCAAGGGCAAGTTCGGCCCCCTGCATCACTTCAATCCGGCCCGGCTGGCCTTCATCCGCGACGAGGCGGTGGCCCGGTTCGGCCGCGAGGCCCGCGCGCGGGCGCCGTTCGGAGGGCTCAAGCTGCTGGACATCGGGTGCGGCGGGGGGCTGCTGTGCGAGCCCATGGCCCGTCTGGGCTTTTCGGTGACCGGCGTCGACGCGTCGGAAGAGAACATCGCCGTCGCCTCGGCGCATGCCGCGGACATGGGCCTCGCCATCGACTACCGCGCCGCCACCGCCGAGGCCCTGTTGGCCGAGGGCGCCCGGTTCGACGTGATCCTGAACATGGAGGTGATCGAGCACGTGGCCGATCCGGGGGCCTTCCTGCGCGACTGCGCGCGGATGCTGGCGCCGGGCGGGCTGATGATCGTCGCCACGCTCAACAAGACGCTCAAGGCGCTGGGCCTGGCCAAGATCGGGGCGGAATACCTGCTGCGCTGGGTGCCGGCCGGCACGCACGACTGGAAGAAGTTCCTGAGCCCGGACCAGATCCGCGGCTTCCTGGCCGGCGAGCCCTACGCGGTGGAAGGCCCGTTCGGCCTCGCCCTGGACCTCGGCACCGGCCGCTGGGGCCGCTCCGCCGACACGGACATCAACTACATGATGACGGTGACCCCGGCGCCTTAATTGACCTCGGTCTTCTTGGGCGGTTCGGGCGGCAGGGGGGCGACAGGCACGCCTTCCTCGACCAGGGCCTTGACCTCGGTGGGCGAGGCCTCGCCGTAGATGCCGCGCTGTTCGGACTTGCCCTCGTGGATGGCGCGGGCCTCGCGGGCGAAGGTGTCGCCGACATAGTCGAAGTTGTCTTCCACGTGACGGCGGATCTGGCCCATGGCCTCCATGACCATCGCGCGCGTGCGGGTCTCGTCGACGGCGGGCGCGGACTTCTGAGCCTTGGTGCCGGCCACGGCGGGGGCCATGATCCGCTTGGCCACGACGCGGCTGGCGCAGACGGGGCACTCCAGCAGGCCGCGGGACGCCTGGTCGTCATAGTCGGCGGAGGCGCCGAACCACCCCTCGAACTCATGGCCGTGCTCGCAGGCCAGCGCATACCGGATCATGGGCCGACGAAAGCTCGCTCGTTCTTCAGCACCGGGATCGCCTGGCGGGCCTTGTCGACATCGGCCAGGTCCAGGTCGGCGACCACCACGGCCGGCTCGTCGTGGCGGGCCTCGCCCAGGATCTCGCCCCAGGGCGCGATGACCAGGGAGTGGCCATAGGTGCCGCGGCCGTCCTCGTGGAAGCCGCCCTGGGCGGGGGCGAGGACAAAGGCGCCGGTCTCGATGGCCCGGGCGCGAAGCAGGATCTCCCAGTGCGCCGCGCCGGTTGGCCGGGTGAACGCGGCCGGAACCGTGATGACCTGGGCGCCGCCGTGGGCCAGGGCCCGGTGCAGCAGGGGGAAGCGCACGTCATAGCAGACGGTCATGCCGATGCGGGCCCCGGCGGCTTCGGCGATCACCGCCCGGTCGCCGGGGGTGTAGCTTTCGGACTCGCGAATGCGGTCGCCGGTGGGCAGGTCGACGTCGAACATGTGCAGCTTGTCGTAGGTGGCGACGATCGCCCCGTCCGGCCCGATCAGGGTCGAGCGGTTGGCGCAGAGGCCGTCCTCGCGGCGGACCAGGGCCGAGCCGATCAGGATCGATACGCCGAGCTCGGCGGCCAGGCCGCGAAGGCCGGAGACGCAGGGGTCGTCATCAAGGCCGACCAGCTTGTCGAACAGCTTGGAGCGATCGCGCTGGAGGATGTTGGTGCCCTCGGGCGTGCAGATCAGCCGCGCGCCCGCGTCGGCGGCCTGGCGCACCAGGGGCTCGGCCTGAGCCAGGGCCGCGGCCTGGTCGGCCGGCGTGCGCATCTGGACGAGGGCGACCTTCAGCATCGCGCGGCGCCTCGCCCTAGGCCGAGAGCAGCGGGTCGAGCCGGCCCTGGCGCTCCAGGGCCATCATGTCGTCGCAGCCGCCGATGTGCTGGCCGTTGATGAAGATCTGGGGGAAGGTGTTGCGGCCCGAGCGCTGGACCATCTCGTCGCGCTTGGCGGGATCGAAGCCGGCCTCGATCTCGGTGAAGTCGACGCCCTTTTCTTTCAGCAGCGAGATCGCCCGCGCGCAGTAGCCGCAGAAGGGTCGGGTGTAGATGGTCACTTCAGCCATGGCCGTCCAACGTCGTGAAAGCTTCAAACGTTCATATAGGTCGTGGCGTTACATCATTCACCCGCGCGATGACAGCCACGTCGACGCAGGCCGCGCCGGCCGAGAGCAGGGCGCGGGCGCAGCCCTCGGCGGTAGCGCCGGTGGTCAGGACATCGTCCACAAGCACCAGTCGCCGACCCTCGATGCGCGTGCGCCACGACGGAGAGACGGCGAAGGCGGCGGCGACGTTGCGGCGGCGGCCGGAGCCCGACTTGCCGCCCTGGGTGTCCGTGGCGCGGCGACGGACGAGGGCGTCGGGCCAGTAGGCGACGCCGGCGATGCGGGCCATGGGCCGGGCGATCTCGGCCGCCTGGTTGTAGCGACGGCGCAGCAGCCTCCAGCGATGCAGCGGCACGGGCAGGACGGCGTCGGCGTCCTCCAGCACGTCCGCCGCGCCGCGCGCGACCCAGCGGGCCAGGAGTCCGGCCAGGTCGGTGCGGTCGGCGTGCTTGAGCTTGAGGATCAGGTCGCGCGAGTGCTCGTCGTAGAGGCAGGCGGCGCGGGCGCGGCCGAAGGCCGGGCGGCGTGTCAGGCAGGCGGGACAGAGCGCCCCCTCGCCCCGGTCGTAGTCGAACGGCGCGCCGCAACCGTCACAGAATGGCGCGGAGATGAAGGCGATGCGGCTCCAGTGCTCGGGGGTCATGCCGGCCGACTGCACCGCCGCGCCGCCCACGCTCTCGTCCAGGGCCTGGGGCGGCAAGGCGAGGTCCAGCGCCGCGCGCAGGGCCGAGCGCACACGCGGTCCCGGCCTCAGGCTGTCCAGCGCCCCGCCCATGTTCCGCCGCCAGGCTCCCCTCGTTCGCGGTTGCGCAGCTTGGCATGGCCGGCGCGGTTGCAGTAGCGCCAAGTTCGGATCATGTGGCCGTGAGCCGAAGCCATCCAGGACCCGATGACCGCCCCGCCCCGCCTGTTCGACCGCGCCCTGCACCGCCGCCGCCTGGACCGCGCGGCCAAGGACTTTGGCGACGCCGACTTTCTGAAGCGGCGGGCGGCCGAGGACATCGTCGACCGGCTCGCGGCCGTGCAGCGCCATTTCGCCCTGGCGGTCGACCTGGGGGCGCGCAACGGCGCCTTCGCCCGCGCCTTGGCCGAGAGCGACGCGGCGGCCAAGGTGGGGCTCCTGGTCGAGGCGGACCTGTCGCGCGCCATGCTGGCCGGCCGTGGCGGGCCGCGCCTGGCCCTGGACGAGGAGAGGCTGCCCTTCGCCGACGAGAGCCTGGACCTGGTGGTCTCGTCCCTGGCCCTGCACTGGACGAACGATCTGGTGGGGACCCTGATCCAGGTGCGTCGGGCCCTGAAGCCGGACGGCCTGTTCGTGGGCGCCCTGCTGGGCGGAGCGACCCTGACGGAACTGAGGCAGTGCCTGCTGCAGGCCGAGGCGGAGCTGGCGCCGGGGGTTGGGCCACGCGTTTCCCCCTTCGCGGACGCCTATGATGGGGCCGCCCTGCTGCAACGCGCGGGGTTCGCCCTGCCCGTATCGGACGTCGACCGGGTGACGGTGCGCTATGCCCATCCGCTGAAGCTACTGGCGGACCTGCGGGCCATGGGCGAAACCAATGTGCTGGTGGACAGGCCCCGCGCGCCCCTGAACCGCGCCATCCTGGCGCGGGCTTTCGCGCTCTATACGGAGAAGTTCGCCGAGGCCGACGGCCGCATCCGCGCGACCTTCGAGATCATCACCCTGACGGGATGGGCGCCGCATCCGGACCAGCAGCAACCCCTGAAGCCCGGCTCGGCCAAGATGCGCCTGGCCGACGCCCTGGGCGTGGTCGAACACAAGGCCAAGCGGTAGGGGCGACCTAACGCGTGCCGGCGATGGCTGTGCTGATCTTGTTGTAGTTGGCGTTGTTGTTGCCCGCGAAGGAGCCGATGGCCGTCACGCAGACCAGGAAGATCAGCGAAATGATCAGGCCGTATTCGATGGCCGTGGCGCCCGACTGGTCCTTCAGGAACCGGGTCAGATGAGATCGCACAGCCAGGCGACCAGCGGGGCGTCCGCCGGCGGCATCGGATAGTCGGACAGTCTTTGCGGCTTTACCCATGCGATCGCCTCGTGTTCCCGCGCAGTGACAACGCCCTCCCAGCGCCGGCACAGGAACAATGGCATGATCAGGGAAAATGAATCGTAAGCGTGACTCGCAAAAACGAAGGGCGCGAGGCAGTTTTTCGCAACTTTTATGCCGAGTTCTTCGTCGAGTTCGCGGATCAGGCAGGCTTCTAAGGTTTCCCCGGCCTCAACCTTACCGCCTGGAAACTCCCACATGCCTGCCAGTTGTTTACCTTGTGGGCGCTTGCAGATGAGGACCCGGCCGTCGGTGTCGATGAGGGCCGCGGCGGCGACGAGCACATTGTTGGTCACGGCGGAACGGGCCTCTGCGGACATCGGTTCGGGGTGTGGCAAATACAGCGCGCCGGCCGCCGCGAGAAGCGCCGCGGGTTGACTTCGCACCTGCGAACGACGATGTGAGCGCCGCGCCTCGCTTGCCGAGGCCCGATTGGCGCTCCAGCCGCGTGGGGGCCCGCGAGAACCGCGAGCCCGAGCCTGTTGAGCCCGTCGAGACGCATAAGATCGCCCGGACACGCGGGGCGCTCCCCAGAAGATCCGCCGCGACGGCGCCCAATTCGGGCCCGAGAAACGCCTGTCGCGCGAGAGTATCCGGACCAATCCACTCATGACTTCGTTTCAAGACTTCGGCCTTGCGCCGCCCATCGCGCGCGCCCTGACCGAGAAGGGCTATTCGACGCCCACCCCCATCCAGACCCAGGCTATTCCGTACGTGATGGCGGGTCGCGACCTGCTGGGCATCGCCCAGACCGGCACCGGCAAGACCGCCGCCTTCGCCCTGCCGATCCTGCATCGCCTGGCTCAGGATCGCCGACCTGCGCCCAAGCGCGGCTGCCGCGCCCTGATCCTGTCCCCCACCCGCGAACTGGCCACCCAGATCGCCGAGAGCTTCAAGGCCTATGGCAAGCACATGGGCTTTTCCGTCGCCGTTGTGTTCGGCGGCGTGAAGTACGGCGCCCAGATCAAGGCCCTGACCGCCGGGGTCGACATCCTGGTGGCCACGCCCGGCCGCCTGATCGACCACCTGCAGGAGAAGGTCGCGAACCTCGGCCAGGTCGAGGTGTTCGTGCTCGACGAGGCCGACCAGATGCTGGACCTCGGCTTCCTGCAGCCGATCCGCAAGATCGTCGCCGGCCTGCCCAAGCAGCGCCAGAACCTGTTCTTCTCGGCCACCATGCCGGGCGAGATCGGCAAGCTGGCGGGCGAGCTGCTGCACGATCCGGCCAAGGTGTCGGTGACGCCGGCGGCGACCACCGTCGAGCGGATCGACCAGCGCGTCCTCTTCGTCGAGGCCGACCGCAAGCGCCAGCTCCTGGCCGAGCTGTTCGCCGACGGGCACATGAAGCGCACCCTGGTCTTCACCCGCACCAAGCGCGGCGCCGACCGGGTGGCCAAGTACCTGGAGCAGGCCGGCGTCGGCGCGGCCTCGATCCATGGCGACAAGACGCAAGGCCAGCGCGAGCGCGCTCTGGCGGCGTTCAAGGCCGGACAGGTGGCCGCCCTGGTCGCCACCGACATCGCCGCGCGCGGCATCGATATCGACGCGGTGACCCATGTGGTGAACTACGAACTGCCCAATGTGCCGGACGCTTATGTGCACCGGATCGGCCGCACCGCGCGCAAGGGCAATGACGGCATCGCCATCAGCCTGGTGGCCGACGACGAGCGCAATCTGCTGCGCGACATCCAGAAGACCACCCGCCAGACGATCCCGTCCTTCGACCGTCGCAATGACCGGGCCCTGGGCCAGGTCGCGGCCATGGACCGCAAGCTGGAGCCGGCCCGCAAGCCCGAGCCCGCGCGCGAAGAGCAACGTGAACTTCCGCCGGGCCTGCGCAAGCGTCGGCGCCGTCGCGGCGGCGGCCAGGGCCCTCAGGCGCAGGGCGGCCAGCGTCCGCAGGGTCAAGGCGGGCAGCGCAACGGGGGCCAAGCCGGCGGCGCCAAACGCCGAGGCGGCAAGCGTGGCCCCAGCGGCGCTGGCGGCGCCCTGCGCGCCGACTCCGGCGGTTGGACGCCGCTGGACTAGGCTTTCGACCTGATGGCTAAGGCTTGAATTCACCCCGGTCCGGCGTCCTGCCTGGCCGGGGTGTTTCGTTTGTGGGGCCAAGGCGCCTTCGCCTTGGATGCGTCATGCCGGCCCCACCGGCAATAGCGCCCTCCCCCTCAAACCGCCGTCACCCTCGGCCTCGTGCCGAGGGCCCATACGCGCTCTTCCCAAGGGCCGCGCAGCGGGAGCGGAGCGGCGCAAGGAAGGTTGGTGGTTGCCACTTGGGGCGGCCGATAACCTGCCCTGGCGCGCCCTTCGGTACGCGCCGCCCGCTCTCACGCGTTCATGGCCCCCCGGGACTGACGCCCGGGGGTGACGGCCGGAGGAGGGCTTTTCCCCTAGACCGCGACGCGCGCCCGTTCGACGGCGCGCAGGATGGCGTCCGCCACCTGGGCGTGGACGGCCGGCGGCAGGTCGTGGCCCATGCCGGGGATGGTGACCAGTTCCGCGCCCGGCACATGAGCGGCGGTGTCGTGGCCGCCCTCCACGGGGACCAGGGGATCGGCCTCGCCGTGGATGACCACCGTCGGCGTGTTCAGCTTCGCCAGCTTCGGCCGACGGTCGGGCGAGGCGGTGATGGCCGCATAGTGCCGCTGGAAGCCGACCGGGTAGAAGCTGCGCTCGAAATTGCGCTGGGCGTTGGCGCGTACGACCGCCGCATCGGTGGGATAGGCGGGCGAGCCCATCACCTTGTTCGAGGCGACCGCATTCTGCAGGAAACCCTCCAGGTCCTGGCGCGGGTCGGGGCCGCGGTTGGAGAGGAAGGCCATGGCCTCGGGCTTGGCCCGCGGCAGGTCCGGGTTGCCCGTCGTCGACATGATCGAGGTCAGCGACAGGGTGCGTTCGGGATGGTTGGCCGCCACCAGCTGGGCGATCATGCCGCCCATGGAGGCGCCGACGATGTGGGCCCGTTCGATCCCCAGGGCTTCCAGCAGGCCGGCGGCGTCGGCGGCCATGTCGTCCAGGGTGTAGGCGACCGGCGGCGCCTTGCCCTCCCGCACGGCGGCGACCACGGCGCCGAGATCCGGCGCGCCGGCGTGGTCCAGCTTTTCCGACAGGCCGACGTCGCGGTTGTCGAACAGGATGACGCGAAAGCCCTGGTCGGCCAGGCGGCCGTAGAATTCCGGCTGCCAGGTGGTCATCTGGGCGCCCAGGCCCATGATCAGCAGGATCGCCTCGCCGTCCTGCGGCCCGTAGCTTTCATAGTAGAGCTGAAGGCCGTTGGCCTGGATGTGAGGCATGGTCCGTCTCCCTTGGCGCGCCGGCCGTTGCCTGGCCTGGACTTGGCGCGAACTATGGTCCGGGCGACAAGGCGGCGGCAAGCACAAGGAGCGCGCGCGTGGCGGAAACCTCCGGACGATTGAACCACGACGGGGTCGAGATCGCCTGGCGGCGCGTGGACGGCACCGGGCCGGCGGTGCTGTGGCTGGGAGGGTTCCACTCCGCGATGGCGGCGACCAAGGCCGACGCCCTGGCGGCCTGGGCGGAACGGGGCGGGCGGGCCTTCCTGCGCTTCGACTACCTGGGCCACGGCGTCTCCGGCGGGCGGTTCGAGGACGGGAGCATCACCCGGTGGCGCGGCGACGCCCTGGCGGTGATCGACCAATTGACCGAAGGGCCCCTGGTGCTGGTGGGCTCGTCGATGGGGGCCTGGATCGCCCTGCTGGCGAGCCTGGCGCGGCCGGACCGGGTGGGGGGCCTGGTGCTGGTCGCCCCGGCGACGGACTTCACGGAGCGGCTCCTCAAGCCCGGCCTTCCCGATGTGGCGCATGCCGCCCTCGCGCGGGTCGGCGTCTGGACGCGCCCGTCGGCCTATGACCCGGAGGGCTATCCGATCACCCGCGCCCTGCTGGAGGACGGCGCCCGCTGGTCGATCCTGGACGCGGACATCCCCGTCGGCGTTCCCGTGCGCATCCTGCAGGGCGGCGCCGACCCCGACGTGCCCTGGACCCACGCCCTGGAGCTGGCCAACGCCCTGAAGGGGCCGGACGTGGTCTTCACCCTGGTCCGCGACGGCGACCACCGCCTGTCGCGCCCGGCCGACATCGCCCGGCTGATCGGGGCGGTGGAGGAGGTGGCGGGCCTGGTCGGGGCGTAACCCCTCACCCTCCCGCCGCTGCGCGGCGGGCCCCTCCGTCTCCCTATGGGAGAGGTGTTCCCAGCCCGCCAAGGCGAGACTCCTTTCCCTTCTCCCAGAGGGAGAAGGAGGGGCCCGCGCCGAAGGCGTGGGAGG
>JAFEEA010000081.1 GCA_018241335.1 Pseudomonadota bacterium | reverse complement strand
CGTCAGCTCCTTGGACACCAGGTCCACCCAGTCGAACTCCTGGCCGATCGGCAGGTCGTCCAGGATCTTGCCGGCCCGTTCGCGGATCACCGGCGCCATGCGCTGCAGGTTGTGCGGCGCGACCACCGGGCTGACCGTCCGGCGCTGCTCGTCGTGGCGGGGCGGGTCCATGGAGATGAAGCTCGGCCGCGCCGGCCGCTTGGCCATCTCGGCCTGGGATTCCAGGCTTGCCAGGGTGATGCCCTTGGCCGACGAGAACACCTGGTGGTTGGTGTCCACGGCCATGATGTCGTTGTAGCGGGTGATCGACCAATAGGGTCCGTAGGCGCTCTCGGCGGTGTAGTGGACCGGCGCCTCCTCGCGCAGCCGCTCGAAGATCGGCCACATGGCGTCGCCGCTGAACAGCTCCGGCTGGGCGGGGTTCAGCGCCTCCAGCGGCTGGGCGTAGGCCTGGGCGCGGACGTCGCGCGCGAGATCGATCGAACCGTCACCCATGGTGACCTCCCTGGAGCCGGGCCCGCCGCTTTGCGGTTCGGGCGTGCGAAATTGACGTTGGGTCTATCTCGCCAGAGCACCCTCCTTTACCCGCCAAGTCAATTCGAAATGACTTGCCAGCCTACCAGCCGGGCGCGACGCCCTGGGCCTTCGCCGCCGCGCTCTGCGCCGCCTGGGCGCGGGCGTAGCTGGGCTCGCCCTGCAGCCGCGCCCAATAGGCCTTGGCCGGCTCCGGCAGGTCGTCGCCCAGGCCGATCAGCCCCGCCAGCATGAAGGCGTAGCCCATGGAGATGTCCGCCGCCGTGAACCGCCCGGCACAGACGTAGCCCTTGTCCAGCGCCGGCCCCACGGCCCGCGCGCGCGCCAGGAACCACTTGGCGTAGTC
This sequence comes from Pseudomonadota bacterium, assembly GCA_018241335.1. GTDB lineage: Bacteria > Pseudomonadota > Alphaproteobacteria > Caulobacterales > Caulobacteraceae > Acaudatibacter. The sequence goes on along the minus strand of JAFEEA010000081.1, from coordinate 15,039 downwards.
GTCCGCCGCCTGGGGCGCGCGGTCCTTCTCGAAGCGGCGGTAGCGCAGCACCAGGGTCTGGGGGAAGGTCAGGGTCGCCTCGCCGAAGTGCAGCCAGTTCAGATAGGCGCCGTAGTCGGGATCGTCCTGGGGCACCGCCAGCGTCCCCTGGCCGTGCCGGTCGGCCAGGTACTGGCTGATCGCCGCCGACTCCGTCATCCGCGTCTCGCCCTCGATGAAGGCCGGGATGGTGCCCAGCGGGTTGATCGCCAGATAGTCCTTGGCCAGCACCCGGGGCGGGAACGGCAGCATCTTCAGCTCGTAGTCCAGGCCCAGCGCCTCCAGCGCCCACAGCGGGCGGAAGGATCGGGCGTTGAAGGCGTGGTAGAGCGTTATCATCCTGGTCCCCCGCCCGTGGCCATTTCGCCTGGGCTTTCTTTCCGTTGGGGCGCCGCGCCGATGCTGCGCCCCGAAGACCGATGAGGCTTTCCGCTATGACGTTCAAGGTCTCCTACGCGGCCTTCCAGACCGCCGCCGACCCGGCCCTCACGGTGGCGGGCAAGCTCTGCACGCCCAGGCTGGGGCCAGGCGAGGCCGAGCCCGGCCGCGCGCCCGGGGTGGTGATCTGTCATGGCTCTGACGGGGTCGACGGGCGCGGCGACTTCCACGCGGCGGCCCTGAACGCCGCTGGGATCGCGACCCTCGAGATCGACATGTGGGCGGCGCGCGGCACGGTGCGCGGCGCGGCGGCGCGGCCGTCCTCCGTGCCCCAGACCCTGCCCGACGCCTTCGCCGCCAAGCGCTTCCTGGCCGCCCAGCCCGAGATCGATCCCGCCCGCGTCGGGATCATGGGCTTTTCCTGGGGCGGGGTGGTCACCCTGCTCAGCGCCACCAATCGCGCGGTGGGCGCCTTCGGCAAGGGCGAGGCGCCCTTCGCGGCCCACATGGCGCTCTATCCGGTGTGCTGGGCCTACGAGACCGTGCCGGGCATGACCCTCGCCGGCCTTACCGGCGCCCCGGTGATGATCCAGGCCGGCGACGCCGACACCTATGACGACCCCGACGGGCTCGACCAGCTGCTCGCCCGCCTGCCCGCAGACTCCAAGGCCATCGTGCGCGGCGTCACCCACAAGGGCGCCGGCCACGGCTTCGACCGCGATCAGCCCGCCCAGACCATCGTCGATCCCTTCAGCCACAAGGGCGCCGGCGGCGAGGTGCTGATGGCCTTCCACGCCGAGGCCGCCGCCGCCGCCCGCGCCAACACGGTCGCCTTCTTCCGGGAGGCGTTCGCCCGCGCGCCGGAGCCGGTGTCGTGAGCGCCGAGGCCGCCGGCGGGCGGGCGGAACTGGCCCGCATGCTGGGCGAGGCCCGCCGCGTCGTGGTCTTCACCGGCGCCGGCATCTCCACCGAGTCCGGCATTCCCGACTTCCGAAGCCCCGGCGGCGTCTGGAGCACCATGAAGCCGATCTACTTCCAGGACTTCGTCTCCAGCGAGGAACGCCGGCGCGAGGCCTGGACCCGCGCCTTTTCCGGCCGCGCCGGCTGGACGGGCCGCGAGCCCAACGCCGGCCACCACGCCGTCGCCCGCCTGGTCGCCGCCGGCAAGGTCTCCAGCGTCATCACCCAGAACGTCGACAACCTGCACCAGGCCTCCGGCGTGCCGGCGCTTAAGGTCATCGAGCTGCACGGCAACGCCAGCTACGCCACCTGCCTGGAATGCGGCCTGCGCCACGAACTGGCCGACCTCAGGGAGCCCTTCGTGGAGGACGACGAGATCCCGTCCTGCCGCGAGTGCGCCGGCATCGTGAAGACCGCCACCATCTCCTTCGGCCAGCCCATGCCGCCCGGCCCCATGGCCGCGGCCGAGGCCGAGACCCTGGCCTGCGACCTCTTCGTGGTGCTGGGTTCGTCCCTGGTGGTGTTCCCGGCCGCGGGGTTCCCCCTGATGGCCGCCCGCAACGGCGCGCGCCTGGTCATCGTCAATCGCGAGCCCACCGAGATGGACGTCTACGCCGACCTGGTGCTGCACGACGAGATCGGCCCGACCCTCGGCGAGGTCACCCGCGGCCTCGACCTCAAGAGCCACTGAACCGAACACCAGACCGCACTCGACAAGACCGCACAGAACAAGACGAACGGGAGGACCACCATGACCGCGCACCACATCCGCTACGACGTCGACGGCGACGGCATCGCCACCATCACCATCGACCGCCCCGAAAAGCGCAACGCCATGACCTACGCCATGCTGGGCGCCTTCATCGAGACGGTGGCCAAGGCCGGCGCCGACGACAAGGTGCGGGTGGTGATCGTCACCGGCTCGGGCGGGGCCTTCTGCGCCGGCACCGACCTGGCCGACCTCGCCACCGTGCCGGGCGAGACGCGCGGCGTGCGCGGCACCGCCCAGGACGACCACCGCTGGTGGCCCCTGGTCGTCTGCCCCAAGCCGGTGATCGGCGCCATCGACGGCGTCGCCGTGGGCATGGGGGCGGAGTTCACCAGCCAGTGCGACGTGCGCATCGTCTCCACCCGCAGCCGCTTCGCCTGGAACTTCGCCCACCGCGGCCTGGTGCCCGACACCGGCGCGGGAAGCTGGCTGCTGCCGCGCCTGATCGGGCCGCACCGGGCCCTGCGCCTGCTCTACTCCGGCGCCTTCCTGGAGGCCGAGGAAGCCAAGGCCATCGGCTACGCCGCCGAGCTGGTGGCGCCCGAACAGGTCGCCGAGACCGCCCTCGCCGAGGCCCGCCGCTACCTGCAGTCCTCGCCCTTCTCGATCAAGCACATCAAGTCCCTGGTCTGGCAGGGCCTGGAGCGCGACGTCGGCCAGCACATGGCCGCCCACGTCGAGACCCTGAGCGCCTGCTTCAAGTCCGCCGACCACAAGGAAGGCGTCGCCGCCTTCCTGGAACGCCGCCCGGCGAACTTCGTGGGCCGGTAGGGCCGGCTGATCTGACCCTCCACCCAACCCGCTCATCCCGGCCTCCGCCGGGATGAGCGGGGTTGGGAAGTTTGCGACCGATTGCGGAAGCCTCCGCCACCGGCAGCCTCGGGACTAACGCCCTTGCGCCGAGGGACGGCCTTGTATCCGGTTCGAGCCCGGCTAGCGTGGTCCCGCGCCAACGGGGTCCGGACATGAGCGAACTCACCATCTGGACCTACGACTGGGTCCCCGAAGGCCCCCGCGGCCTCGTGCGGGACCTTCGGCTGCGATGGGCGTGCGAGGAGGCCGGCCTCGCCTACGATGTCCGGACCGTCCCCTTCGACGAGCGCCAGACCAACCACCTGGCGCGCCAACCCTTCGGCCAGATCCCGTTCCTGGACGACGGCGGCCTGCAACTCTTCGAGAGCGGCGCGGGCCTGCTGCACCTGGCGCGCCAGAGCGACGTCCTAATGCCGACCGAACCGGCCGGCGCGGCGGAGACCCTGCAGTGGACCATCGCCGCGCTCAACTCGATCGAGATGGTCACCGTGCCGTGGTGGTTCCTGACCATCTCGGGCCAGGCCGACAATCCGCTCACCGGCTGGATGAGCCAGCGCCTCGGCCAGCTCGAAGACGTCCTTGGCCAGCGCCAGTGGCTCGCGGCCGGCCGCTTCACCGTCGCCGACCTCTTGATGGCGGACGTCCTGCGCGTCCCCCTGGTCCGCGCCTTCGGCCAGAGGCCGGCCACCGAAGCCTACGTCGCCCGCGCCACCGCCCGCCCCGCCTTCCGCAAGGCCCACGCCGACCAGATCAGCCAGTTCGAGCAGGCCGACGCGGCGAGGGCGGGATAGTCGGATCGCGAGGCGCCGCAGCCGCCAACCGGCCGCCTGTCCACCAAAGCCCGCTCATCGTCGAGCGGATCAAAGGCAAAGAACGCACTGATGCAGACGTTGCACAGGCTGTGTGCCTGGGGCAGCCTGAGGCGATGCTATATATCATTCTAAAAGCGGCGATTTCAGGTGTGCTGATCGCCGTCGCCTCCCAACTTGCAAAGCGTTTCCCGGGCTTTGGAGCACTGATCGCATCCCTACCGCTCGTCTCTGTGCTGGGCATGGTATGGCTGTGGAAAGACAAGCCGGACGCAGCCAATATGGCTGACCACATTCAGGCGACGTTCTGGTACGTTCTACCGTCCCTCCCGATGTTCCTGTTGATGCCTGCGCTCCTTCGGAGGGGCGTTCCATTCTGGGGGACGCTGACAGTTGGCTGTTCGCTGACTGTCGTGCTGTATCTTGGTATGACATGGGTCGCGCCGAGGATCGGACTCAGGCTGTAGGTCCGCTAGCCATCCAACTCAGATCTTACTGCCGTCCGCTTCGCAGCCAAGAGCTCCGCAGCCTCACTCCCCGCTTCGCCTCGCAACGCCCCCCTACCCTGCCGCCAGCAACCGCGCGATCCCCTCGGCGTCCTTGGGCGTGGCGGGGTTGTAGACGAGCATCATCAGGTCCGAGCGCCCGTCCAGGCCGAACATCGAGACTTCCAGGGCCAGGGGCCCCAGAACCGGGTGACGCAGGGTCTTGATCGCCTCGCCGTGGGCGTCCGGCGGTGCGTTGTCGCGCCATAGGGCGCGGAACTCGGGGCTGAGGCGGCTCAGCTCCTCCACCAGCGGTTCCACCTCCGCCGCCGCCCCCGCTCTGGCCGCCTCCAGGCGGAACGCCCCCAGCACCAGCCGCGCCACGCTCTCCCAGTCGTACTGGGCGGCCCGGGCGCGCGGGTCGAGGAAGATGAAGCGCAGCATGTTGCGCTCGGCCGGCGGCAAAGCGCCGTAGTCGGTCAGCACGACACTCGCCGCCCGGTTCCAGGCGACCACGTCCCAGGTCGCCGTGCGGATCAGGGCCGGGCTGGGGTCGAGGGCGTCCAGCACCCGCTGCAGCCGGGGCGTCACCCCCTCCGGTTTCTGGTAGCGGGCCTCGGGCGGGCGCCCCAGACCCAGCAGGAACAGATGCTCGCGCTCGACGCCGGTCAGCATCAGGGCCCGCGCGATGCGGTCCAGCACGTCGGCCGAGGGCGCGCCGCCGCGCCCCTGCTCCAGCCAGGCGTACCAGGTGGGGCTGATGTTGGCCCGCAAGGCCACCTCCTCGCGGCGCAGGCCCGGCGTGCGCCGCCGCTCCGCCGAAAAGCCGAAGGCGGCCGGGTCCAGCCGGGTGCGGCGGTCGCGCAAATAGGCGCCGAGGCGGTTCTGGACCGCGGAGACCTGGTTCATCCGGGTATCTAACTTAATAGGATAACATCACGACTTTACCAGGATAGTCGGCCGATCGAGACTGCCCCGTCAAGACCCGGAGACTTCCCCCATGCGCGTATTCATGACCGGCGCGACCGGCTTCATCGGCTCCATCGTCACCCAGGAATTGCAGGCGGCCGGCCACCAGGTCACGGGCCTGGCCCGCAGCGACGAGGCCGCCGCCGCCCTTGCCGGGCGGGGCGTCACCCCCCTCGCCGGCGATATCGACCAGCCGGACCTGCTGGCCGAGGCCGCCCGCGCCGCCGACGGGGTCATCCACTGCGCCTTCGGCCACGACTTCTCCCGCTACATGGAGGCCGGCGCGGCCGACCTCGCGGCCGTCACCGCCATGGCCGAGGCCCTGGCCGGGTCGGGCAAGCCGCTGGTGGTCACCTCGGGCCTCACCGCCCATCCGCCCGGCCGCCCCAGCACCGAGGCCGACCCGGCAGACGTGGAGGGCTTCAGCGCCGTTCGCGGCCGGCCGGAAGCGGCGACCCTGGCGGCCGCCCAATCCGGCGTGCGGGCCATGGTCGTCCGCCTGCCGCCCTCGGTGCATGACAAGGCCCAGCAAGGTCTTGTCAGCCAGCTCGTCGCGGCGGCGCGGGCCAGCGGCGTCAGCGGCTACATCGGCGACGGCGCCAACCGCTGGCCGGCCGTCCACCGCCGCGACGCCGCCCGCCTCTTTCGCCTGGCGCTGGAATCCGGCCAGCCGGGCCAGCGGCTGCATGCGGTCGGTGAGGAGGGCGTACCGGTCCGCGCCATCGCCGAAGCCATCGGCGCCAGGCTCGGCCTTCCCGCCCGCAGCCTCACGCCGGAGGAGGCCGGCGCCCAGCTCGGCTGGGTGGCCATGCCCGCCGGCAACGACTTCCCCGCCTCCAGCGCCGCCACCCGGGCGGCCTTCAACTGGTCGCCGACCCACCCCGGCCTGCTGGCGGGCCTGGCGGGCGAGTACCTGGACTGAGCTCGCGGACTGGGCCCGCGCCGGCCGCGCGGGCGGCGCCCCGGCGCGGTTTGACCAGGATCAATGACGCCGCGCCGCCGGTCGACGACGAACAGCGCGAGGGGTTTCGTAGGCTCGCGGTCGCATAGCCGCGCGTGGCCCGGATGCGACCAGGCTAGGCGCGCTCGGGCATGGCGAGCCGAGGCGAGGAGGTCACTCCAGTGCGCTACCTGAGCTACACTTTCGTCGCCGGCGCCGCCCTGGCGCTGACCGCCTGCGGCCCCAACGCGCCAGCCACCAAGACCGCGGCGACCCCGGCGCCAGCGTCGGAAGAGCTGATGGCCAAGGCGCGCGCGGTGTTCAAGCCGATCCCCGCCGCGCCGCCTCAGCTGCCCGGCAACGCGGCGACGCCCGAGAAGGTCGCGCTCGGCAAGATGCTGTTCTTCGACCCGCGCCTGTCGGCCAGCCACGCCATCAGCTGCAGCTCCTGCCACAACCTCGGCCTCGGCGGCGCCGACGCGGAGCCGACCTCGCTCGGGCATCGCTGGCAGCACGGCGGGCGCAACGCCCCGACCGTCCTCAACGCCGTCTTCAACATCGCCCAGTTCTGGGACGGGCGGGCCAAGGACCTTGAGCAGCAGGCCGGTGGACCGATGGTCAATCCGGTCGAGATGGCGTCCCCGGAGGCGCACGTCGCCGAGCAGCTCAAGGGCATCCCCGGCTATCACGCCGCCTTCGCCGGCGCCTTCCCCGGCGAGGCGGATCCGATCACCTTGCCGAACGTCCAGAAGGCCATCGCCGTGTTCGAGGCGACCCTGACCACGCCCAACGCGCCCTTCGACCGCTACCTCGGCGGCCAGGCCGACGCCCTGACGCCGGTCCAGAAGCAGGGCCTGACCCTGTTCATGGAGAAGGGCTGCTCCAGCTGCCATAACGGGATCAATGTAGGCGGGGGCATGTACGCCCCCTTCGGCGTGGTGGCCAAGCCGGGCGCCGACATCCTGCCGCCCGGGGACAAGGGCCGCTTCCAGGTCACCCGTTCGCCGGGGGACGCCTATGTCTACAAGGCGCCGACCTTGCGCAACATCGCCCTGACCGCGCCCTACTTCCATACCGGCTCGGTGTGGGACCTGCGCCAGGCCGTGCAGGTGATGGGCGCCAGTCAGCTCGGCGCGACCCTCACGGACGATGAGACCACCAAGATCACCGCCTTCCTGGACAGCCTCACGGGCGAACCGCCGAAGGTGACCGTGCCGGCCCTGCCGCCCAGCGGAGCGGCGACCTCGCGCCCGGCCCCCTAATTGCCCCCCGCTGAACCGACCCGGCTCGCCCTGGACCGCCTGCCCGCCCGTCTCCGCGCGCGGCGCGCGGCATGAAGCCGAGCCTGCTGCTGCGCGAAGTGCTGCCGTTCTTCGCGGCCCTGGCGGCGCTGATCGCGGCCACCCTGGTCGTGGACGCCGTCTTGCACCGGCTGAACCTGGTCTGGGTCGGCCGCTACCTGGGCATTCCTGGCGTCCTCATGATCCTGGCCTCGTTCGGCCATTCGCTGCGCAAGCGCGGCGTCGTCAGCGGTGGCGACCCCGTGCTGCTGCTGCGCCTGCATGAACGCGTCGCCTGGGCGGGTTCGCTGCTGGTGCTCGTTCATGCCGGCGTCCACTTCAACGCCGTCCTGGCCTGGCTCGCCGTGGCGGCCATGCTGATCAACATCGTCAGCGGCCTGACCGGCAAGTATCTGCTCGCCCGCGCCCAGCGCTGGCTGAAACAGGCCCGCGCGGACCTCAAGGAGGAAGGCGTCGCCGACGCGGATATCCAGGCCCGCCTTCACTGGGACAGCCTGACCGTCAATCTCGTCAGGCAGTGGCGAAAGGTACACCTGCCAATCTCGCTGGCGTTCGCGGGCCTCGCCCTGGCGCACATCGTGGCGGTGTTCGTGTTCTGGGGGTGGCGATGACGCCGCGCTGGATCTTGATCGGGATCTTGGGCGTGCTGGCGGCGGTCGTGGCGTTGGCCTTCGCCGATCCGCACCGCATGGTCAGCCCCGGCGACCTGCGGCCGGCGCACGCGTCGCTGCAGCAGGACTGCTTCGCCTGCCACACACCCTTCGCCGGCGTGTCGTCGGAAAAATGCGTCGGCTGTCACGCCATCGCCGACATCGGCCGCGTGACGACCAAGGGCGCGCCCCTCGATCGGCGCTCCCACATGCCGCCTTTCCACCAGCTTCTGGCCCGGCAGGACTGCATGGCCTGCCATACCGATCATCCGCGCCCCAGGCTGACCCGCAACCTCGCCCAGCCGTTCGACCACGCGATGCTGGCCGCCGACGCGCGGGCGCGCTGTTCGGCCTGTCACCAGCCGCCCGCCGACGCCCTGCATCGCGGGGCCGACCTGCCCTGCGCCCAATGCCACGGCGTCAAGGCCTGGAAGCCGGCGGCCTTCGAACACACCCAGTTCAGCCTGGCGTCGCCGCACGACACGGCCTGCGCGACCTGCCACGTCGGCGGGAACTACAAGGCCTACACCTGCTACGGCTGCCATGAGCACCAGAAGGGCCGCATCGAAGCCGAGCACCGCGAACACGGCATCCGCGACATCGACAACTGTGTCCGCTGCCACCGCGGCGCCGACGGCGAACACGGCGAGGGCCGGGAGGGGACCGAGCGCGGCGAGGGCCGCGAGGGGGGCGACGACTAAGGCCGGTCCGCGGCTTGCCCATTCGCCGAATAGGGTCCGCAATGCGGTCCCGCCCGCCACCGCTCAAAGGGCTCGATTTGACCGCACCAAGTTCCGCCCCGCCCCACGCCGGCGAGGCCCTCCGCACCGTAAACTACGGTGAAATACGGGGGTCGGCCGATGCGCCGGCCGGCTTCGCGCCCGCCCCTAACGCCGCCCCTTGCGACCCTTCCGGCCGCCCATCAGGACCTGGATCTTGGTCAGGGGCAGGTCGTCCAGGGTCAGGTACCCCTTCTCGTTCTCATCCAGGGCGCGGAAGTTGCGTTCGGCCTGGGCCATGTAGGCGGCCTTGGTGACCACCCCTCGCGCGTCAAAGCCGCCGGCCGTGACTGGCTCGGGGATCGCCAGCAGGCTGTAGGGCGAAGCGCCCTGCATGGTCTCGTCCAGGGTCCGCGGCTTCTGGGGCGAAGAGTCGTCGCCGCCGCCCTCGGTCACCGGCACGTCGTCGTACTGCGCCAGCCAAAGGCGCGCCGCCGCCGACCCGACGCGCACCCGCCCACCCAGGATTTCCGGCGCCACGCGGCGCTCGTAGACGGCCACGTCATAGGGGTCGAGCAGGCCGGAGTGGTTGATGTCCAGCACCTTGAAGAAGGCCTCGGCGTCGGCGATGAACTCGGCGTGGTCCAGCTTGCCGTCGGCGTTCTTGTCGGCCTCCTTGAACCAGTCGACCACCGGATACGGGGCGCCCTTCACGGCGCGAAAGGGCTTGCCGGCCGGGCTGATGAACACATTGGGCAGGCCCTCGTCGTCCTGCGCCCAGGCCGCCACGGGCCCCGCCAGCGCCGCCGCCAGAACCACACCCATCACTCGCCGCGAAACCTTGGCGGCCATGCTTGCCTCTCCATCTGCCATGCCCGCAGTCTAGCAGACCGGTCAAGCTCGCCGCAAATGTTTCACCGCGCGACGCCACCGAAATTATCCCGCAAGATCAGTTACTTGCGATTGACGCAAGAAGGGCGTTACGCCAGCCCCTCCAACCCGTCGAGCACGGCTTTCAGGTCCGGCGTGCGGGCGCGGTCGGCCACTAGGACCTTGCCGTCCTCGGCCACCACCACCAGGTCGCGCACGCCCAGGGCCACCACGGTGAGCCCGTCTTCAGCCCGGATCAGGCAGCCGCTGGAGCCGGCGGCGACCACGCGCCCGGCCAGGGTATTGCCGGCGCCGTCCCGCGACGCCGCCTTCCAGATGGCCTCCCAGGACCCGACGTCCGACCAGGCGTAGTCCACCGGCAGCACCGCCGCCGCGGCGGTCTTCTCCATCACCGCGAAGTCGATGGAGATCTTCGGCGCCGCCGCGAACTCGGGGCCAAGCACTAGGCGGCCAGGCGCCGCGGCCGCGCCCGCCAGCGCCGCCAGAACCGGCCCCACCAGGCCCGGATGAAGGCGCTCGGCCTCGGCCAGCAGCACCGCGGGCCGGAACAGGAAATTGCCGCTGTTCCACAGGAAGCCCTCGGCCACATGGGCGGCTGCTTCGGCCAGGGGCGGCTTCTCCACGAAGGCGGCCACCGGCGCGACCGGGCCGCCGCCCTCTCCGGGCCGGATATAGCCATAGGCCGCCGAGGGCCCGGTGGGCCGCACGCCAAAGGTCACGATCGCCCCCTCGCCGGCGGCCGGCGCGGCCAGGGCGACGGCGGTGCGGAAGGCCTCGGCGTCGGGGATGTGATGATCGCTGGCCACCACCAGGGCCAGGGCGTCCGGGTCCTGATCGGCCGTCCAGGCGGCGGCGGCCAGGATGGCGGGCGCGGAGTCGCGGCCCTCCGGCTCGATGATCAGCTGGGCGGCGACGCCGATCTCCTCGAGCTGGCGCGTGACCTGGGCGGCATGAGCGGCCCCGCACACCACCACCGGCGCGGCCGCGCCCTGCAGCCCCGCCACCCGCAGGACCGTGTCCTGGAACAACGAGCGGTCGGCGAACACCTTGATGAACGGCTTGGGCCGTTCGGGGCGTGATGCGGGCCACAGCCGGGCGCCCGCGCCGCCGCACAGGATGACGGGGCGCAGGGTCATGGCGCGGCTTGGCGAGGGGGCCTTGGGATGAGGAACGCTCATTCAGTCCCCGTACGTCCTGGCCCGGCCCGTCAGCAACAACACCGCCAGGGCGCCCACCCCGATGATCGGCGCCGTGCAGGCCAGGGTCTCGGTGACGCCGGCGTGCGCCTGGCGCAGGAATCCGGCCAGCAGCGGCCCGGCGATCGATCCCACGCGCCCGACGCTGACCGCCGCGCCCGAGCCGGTGGCGCGCACCGGGGCCGGATAGTAGCGTGGCGCGATGGCGTAGAGGCTGAACTGGGCGCCCATCACCCCGAAGCCCGCGAGGGCGGCGGTCGCCACCACCAGGCCGGGTCCCGCCGCGAAAGCCAGGGCGATCATCGCCGCCGCCAGGCCGCCCAGCGCCGCCAACAGCGGCCAGCGCGGCCCGCGTCGGTCCACCGAACGGCCGACCGCCAGACCGCCGGCGATGCCCACCAGGTTGAAGGCCAGGGCCGCCACGGCGCCCACGTCCTTTGCCAGGCCCTTGCCGATCACCAGCAGGGGCAGCCAGGCCAGCATCATCGACAGCACCACCAGGGTGGCGGCGAAGGCGATCCACAGCAGCAGCGTCGTCGCCGCCCGCCCCTCGCCGAAGAGCGCGTTCAGCGTCCGGCGATCCGCTCCGTCCGCGCGCCGGACCAGGGTCTCGGGCAGCAGGGCCGCCGCGGCCGCCACGACCACCAGGGGGGCGACGCCGCCGACCACGAAGATCAGCCGCCAGTCGAAGCCCGCCGGCAGGAAGCGCGCCAGCAGGGCCACCGCCGCGCCGCCGGCCGGCATGCCGACGAAGATGGCGGTGACCGTAGACACCCGCCGGTGCGGCGGGCTGGCCTCCCCGGCCATGGCGATCATGTTGGGCATCGCCCCGCCGAAGCCGACCCCAGTCAGGAAACGCCAGGCCAGCAGCATTTCGGCGCTCGCCGAGTTCGCCGTCGCCAGGGAGAACAGGCCGAAGCAGGCCACCGAGGCGATCAGCACCGGCCGGCGCCCCACGCGGTCGGCCGCCCAGCCGCCCGCCGCCGCGCCCAGGATCAGCCCGACCATGGCCATGCTGCCGGCCAGGCCAATCTCGGCCTGGTTCAGATGCAGCGCCGGCGCCAGCGTCGGCGCGGCGACCCCGATGGCCTGGATATCGTAGCCTTCCAGCACCGCGATCAGGATGCACACAGCCACCACCTGGGCGGCGCGGATCGGTCGGGACGTCGCGGCGATCGTGGTCATCGTCTCCCCAAGGTCGAACTTGCCGACCCGGACACTAGCCCGCCGACCCCGGAACATTCCAGGCTAGGCTTGCCGGCCAAGGCGGGGCAGTTTGGCTACATGCAGACGGCGTGGGTCGAAATCGTGGTCAATATGTGTGCGGCCTGGGCGGCCGGCAGCCTGATCGGGCTGGAGCGCAGCCACAACGGCCGGGCGGCGGGCTTTCGCACCCACGCCATCGTCGCCCTGGCGGCGGCGGCCTCGATGATCCTCACCTTCGAGCCTCAGCTCGTGCCCGGGTCCCTGCTGGGCCAGGCGCGGCTCGACCCCGGCCGGATCGCCCAGGGGGTGATGACCGGCGTCGGCTTCCTGGGCGCCGGGGTGATCTTCAAGGAGGGGGTCAGCGTCCAGGGCCTGACGACGGCGGCGGCGATCTGGGCCACCTCGGCCATCGGCCTCTTGATGGGCGTCGGCCTGATCTGGCCGGGCGCCCTGGTGACGGCGGCGGTGCTGGTGACCCTGATCCTGTTCCGCTGGCTGGAAGGGGTGATTCCCGAAAGCGCCTACGCCCTGGTGGTCCTGCGTTTCCAGGCCGGCGCCGCGCCGGACGAGGCGATCCTGCGCGAGCACCTCAAGGCGCTGGATGTGACCATCACCGGCGTCAGCTACGGCCTGCAGCGGGACGGTGAGATCTTCGAATATCGCGGCATGCTGCAGACCCGTGCTCGCCACGGCCTGTCCAACGTCGCCTCCCATCTGCGCGACACTCAAGGGCTGGCCGAGTTCCAGCTCTCGCGGATCAGCAAGTGACCCCCGAATCTTGCCCTGCGTCACCTCGCCCCGCGTCAGCCTGGATTTTCGCGCCCAGAGACGGCATGGGCGAGGCATGAGCCACCCGACTTTCGTCCTCACCCTCTCATGCCCGGACGCCATCGGCATCGTCGCCGACGTCGCCAGCCTGCTGGCCGAGTCCGGCTGCAACATCCTCGAGAGCGCCCAACACGGGGACGCGGGCAACGGCCGCTTCTTCATGCGCACGGTGTTCGAGTCCGCCGGCGGCCTGCGCCTGGCCGCCCTGGAACAGCGCTTCGCGCCCCTGGCGCGACGTCGCTCCATGGACGCCCGGCTGTTCGACGCGGCGCGAAAGACGCCCACGGCGATCATGGTCTCCAAGTTCGGCCACTGCCTGAACGACCTGATGTTCCGGCGGCGAACCGGCGCCTTGCCCATCGATATCAAGGCCGTAGTGTCCAACCACGAGGACTTCCGCGATCTCGCCGGCTCCTTCGGCGTGCCCTTCCACCACCTGCCCATCACCGCCGCCACCAAGGTCGCCCAGGAGGCCGCCCTGGAGGACATCCTGGAGCGCGGCGGCGTCGAACTGGTGGTCCTGGCGCGCTACATGCAGATCCTCTCGCCGGAATTCTGCGCCCGGCGGGCCGGCCAGATCATCAACATCCACCACTCGTTCCTGCCCAGCTTCAAGGGCGCCAAGCCCTACCACCGGGCCTATGAGCGGGGCGTCAAGCTGATCGGGGCCACCGCCCACTACGTCACCGAGGACCTAGACGAGGGGCCGATCATCGAACAGGCCGTCGAACGGGTCGGCCATCAGCTGTCGGTCGACGACTACATCGCCGTCGGCCGCGACGTGGAGGCCCTGGTCCTGGCGCGCGCGGTCAAGTGGCACGCCGAGCACCGGGTGCTGCTGAACGGGATGCGAGCGGTGGTGTTCGGCTGACCGGGGAGGACAGTGCGGGCGGGCCGCGCCTCAGGCCACCGCGCGATGGCGTCCCGATCCGCCGAAGGTGATCAGTTCCTGCGCCGCCGACGTGTCGCCGGTGAGGTTGTGGATGACCCGGTTGAGAATCCCAAGCATCTTGACCTGGTCCTTGCGCGGGACTCCGTCCAGCGCCCGGCGATTGAAGTCGGCCACCACCTTCAAGGCCTCGGTATGAAAGGCCAGCCCCGCGGGGCTCAGGCACATCTGCACCTTGCGCCGGTCGCCGGCCGGGGTCGACCGTTCCACCAGCCCCTGCTGCACAAGTTGGTCCACGGAGCGGGTCAAGGTCGTGCGGTCGATGGCCGTCAGCCGGGCCAGGTCCTTCATGGTGCAGCCTTCCAGCCGCCGGATCACGGACAGGGTGCGCAGCCGGTTCATGTTGATACCGGTGTCTACAAACGCTGCGTCGAAGGCGATCTCGCGCTGCCGCGTGGCGTGGAACAGGAGATAGAAAAGGTAGTCGGGGATCTCGCCCGAGATCGCCCGCAAGGCTTCCGGCAGCTGGTCGTCTGACTCCATCGCCGCACTCCCTACGCACAGTGGGCGCTGCGCCGGACCGGCCAGCCAGGCCCGGGTCCGCGCCGCCTCCCGAAACAACTCCCGACCTGCCTTCTGGTGGCGCCGGCATTTCGCCGTCCAGGGTTCGGGGCCGCTAAGAAGCCCAGTTCGCGCGCCTGCACAAGACGCGATCACATATATTGCGATTGCGACTGGTGCGCCTGCACCGGGTGCGCGGGCGTCACGCCTTGGCCGGTCAGGCGGCGCGCTGGCGGGCGGGGCTCGCCACCCGGCCGTCGCCGACCTCGAAGGCGGCGATCAGCTTGGCGAGGGTCATGGCCTCCTGCGCCAGGGCGTGGCTGGCGGCCGTCGACTGTTCGACCATGGCCGCGTTCTGCTGCGTCACCTGGTCCATCTGGTTGACGGCGGTGTTGACCTGGTTGAGGCCGACGGCCTGCTCCTGGGTCGAGGCGGCGATCTCCACCACCAGGCTGTTCAGCTGCGCCACCTGGCCGACGATGCGCTCCAGGGCCTTGCCCGTCCGGCCGACGAGGTCCACCCCCGCGTCGACCTGCTGAGAGGACGCCGAGATCAGCGCCTTGATCTCCTTGGCGGCCTCGGCCGAGCGCTGGGCCAGGGCCCGCACCTCGGAGGCCACCACCGCGAAGCCGCGGC
>JAFEEA010000080.1 GCA_018241335.1 Pseudomonadota bacterium | reverse complement strand
TACCAGTGGTAGCCTAGCCAAGGGGGACAAACGTCCTCCATCTGCAAACGGCCGGCCGGCCTGGAGACATCCAGGCCGGCCGTGCTTTTTCAGGCTGCGTCCTTTGGCGCTCGCCCGCATGGCTCCGGTCCCCGTAGACTCGCGCTATGAAAGGCCAAGCTTTCCGCGACGGGCGCGGAGTAGCCACCAATCAAGGTCGAGACAGCATGCGAACATGGTTCCCGGCCCTCATCGTCGCGACGGCCCTGCCCGCGGCGGCCCTGGCCCAGCCCCTGCCGCCGAGCGTCCCCAAGGCGTTTGGCGACTATCAGCAAAGGGACATCACGCCGGGCCTCTGCAAGGTCGTCAGCGCCTCGGAGGCCCAGTGCGTCATCCCGGAGATGACCGCCGGCCAATACGCGATCGAGGCGGCAGGCACGTCCACCTCGCAGGGGGCGGATGCGCGCCAGACCCTGCAGATCAATGTCGGTGTCGTCGGCTGCGCGACCGGCCAGAACTCCACCCCCTGGCCGAGCGGCGCGCGCACGTTCCGGCTCGGGTGCGCGGTCATCGTCCTGACCGACAAGCCCCTGATCGTGAAGGTCATCTATGACGACGTCCATGCGATCAAGGACCCCAAGGGACCTCTCCTCAGCATCAGGCGTCTGCCGTGGCAGGGGGTCTTGAACTCCAGCGCCTACGTGCCGCAACAATAGCCCTCCATCCAAAAAGAGAGATCGCGCCCATGTCACGAGCCCTGGTCCTTGGCGGCGGCGGTCCGGTGGGTATCGCCTGGGAGGCGGGGCTGCTGGCCGGCCTCGCCGAGGAAGGCGTCGACCTGGCCGAAGCCGACTTCACCCTGGGCACCTCGGCCGGTTCGGTCGTCGGCGCCCTGGTCGCCATGGGCCGGCCCGCGGGGGAAATCGCCGCCCCGATCTTTGGCGAGGCCGACCGGCCCCGGGAAATCCCCAGCCAGGTCGCCGAGGAGCGGCCCGGCGCGCCGAACATGATGGTCCTCCTCCAGAAGATGCAGGAAGCGGCTTCCGGCGAACGGGACCCCCAGGTCGTGCGCCGGGAGATCGGCGAGTTCTCGTTGGCCGCCCAGACCGTCGACGAAGAGACCTTCCTGTCCGGCTTCGGACGCCAACTTGCCCAGGCCGGCGACGGCGTCTGGCCCGGCCGCGGCTACGCCTGCACCGCGGTCGACACCGTCAGCGGCGATTTCGTCGTCTGGAACGCCGCGTCCGGAGTGAACCTGTCACGCGCAGTGGCGTCGAGCTGCAGCGTGCCGGGAGTGTTTCCGGCCATCACCATCAATGGCCGCCGCTACATGGACGGCGGCATGCGTTCGGGCACCAACGCCGACCTCGCCAAGGGACACGCGCGCACGGTCGTGATCGCGGTGCGGCTGGCCGCCGGCGAGTTCGGCGACCGGATGATGGCGCCCGTCCGCCGCGAGCTCTCGCTCCTGGAGGAGGCCGGCGGCCAGGCCCATCTGATCGTGCCGGACGAAGCCAGCACCGCGGCCTTCGGCATGAACCTCATGAACCCGCGCAACCGCCCGGCCGCGGCCAAGGCCGGCCTCGACCAGGGTCGGGCCCTGGCCGCGTCGCTCCGGGACTTCTGGGGGCGCTAAAGCCCGGCATCGAGGCTGGTCGACCGCGAGTTGGGGCGTTGCCCCCGCGGGAAGGCTGTGGCTTTTTGCCGGGCAGGGAGAGCGCACACCCATGAAGACCTACCGCATCGGCGTCATCGGCCTCGGCCAACGTATCGCCCACGTCCTGGCGGCCATGAAGGAAGTCGGCTGGTCGCTGGAGCTCGCCGGCCAGGTCGATCCCGCGCCTGTGGGCGCCCCGATCCTGGCGGCGGCCGGGATCGCACAGGGCCGGGAGTTCGCCGATCCGAAGGCCCTGCTCGCCGACGGTCCCTATGACCTGATCATGATCGGCTCGCCCAACCACCTGCACCTGGACCACCTGAAGGCCGCCTTCGCCGCCGGCTGCCCGATCTTCGCCGAGAAGCCGATCGTGCGCACCCAGGCCGAGACCTTCGCCCTGGCCCGCCTGCTGGCGGACGTGAAGACGCCGCCGCTCTACATCGGCCTCGTCATGCGCTCGATGCCCATCGTGCGCGAGGTGATCGCGCGGGTGGACGCCGGCGAGCTGGGGACCCTGGTGTCCATGGACGCCACCGAGCACCTGCCGCCCGAGCACGGCGGCTACCTGGCCCGCAACTGGCGCCGGCGCCAGGAGTGGGGCGGCTCCTTCATGCTCGACAAGGTCTGCCACGACTTCGACATCTTCGGTCGCATGGCCCGGGCCCGGCCGGCGCGGGTGGCCAGCTTCGGCGGCAAGACCATCTTCGACTCCGCCCGCACGGATGTGCCGCGCGTCTATGACAACGGCGAAGCCGCCTACGCCCTGCGCGACGCCGGATGGATGGGCGCCAACGACGCCTTCCACTCCGACATGGACGTCACCGACCACCAGGTGGCCATCGTCGAGTACGACAGCGGCCTTCGTCTGGCGTTCCACTCCAACAGCCACGTCTCCCTGCAGGAGCGGCGCTGGTACGTCGCCGGCACGCAAGGAACCCTGCTGGCCGATCTGGTGCGCAACAAGCTGATGATCCGTCCGGCGCTCAACCGCGCCAAGCCAGAGCGGATCGACTACGCCAACCGCACTGACGACAACCACAACGGCGCTGACCAGGCCATGGCCACGGACCTGCTGTCCGCGCTTGAGGGACGCGCGCGCTTCCCCGTGACGCCCCAGGAGTCCATGGAGGCCGGCCTGACGGTCATGGCCATCGACCAGGCCATGGAGCAGCGGGTGCTGCTCGACTGCGCGCCGATGTGGGCCGAGTATGACGCTGCTTGGGCCGGGCGGGCGGCCGCCGCGCCGGCGCTGACGTCCTGACAACCAGGCGATCCACGGGGCGACCCGGATCGTCGAGGAGAGTGATGATGCCCGACACCCTCGCACTCGCCGCCGCGCCTCTGGCGAACGACATGGGCCGGCCCGGCTTCTGGGCGGAGCATTTTCCGGGCCTGAGCCTCCCCCGCGACGGAGTCGCCGAGGAGGCCGTCGCCCATCCCGCTGGACGCGCCGACGAACGGATCGTCGCCGAGCGCCTCTACGAAGAAGGCTACTTCCAGGACCGCAACGCCACGTTCGAACGTCTGGCCCCCGGTCTGGCCGAAGCGGTGAGAACCTGCGCGCACCTGGACATACCCCCGCCCTTCATCTTCCTCTTCGACGAGACCTGGGCCTGCTTCCGGTCTCTGGATCCGATGCTGCGCCGCTTTCTCGGTGACAACTATCGGATGCTGCCGGACTTCTGGACCTGGCATGTGGATCCCGCCGCGGGCCAGGCCGGCTGGCGCCCCCACAGGGACAAGGGCCGCATGTCCCTGGCCCCGGACGGGACGCCGCTGTCGCTCACCGTCTGGGCTCCCCTGCTGGACGCTACCCCGCTGACGAGCTGCATGTACCTCCTGCCGGCCAACCGCGACCCGGTCTACAACACCGAGCAGGAGGCGGTCTGGAACATCAACGCCGCCAGCATCCGCGCGCTTCCAGGCGCCCCCGGGGACTATTTCTGCTGGAACCAGGCGGTCCTTCACTGGGGCAGCGAGTCCAGCCGCTTCGCCCCGCATCCGCGCATCAGCATGGCGCTCGAGTTTCAGAGGGGTGACATCCGGCCCTTCAACCAGCCCCTGATCGCCCCTTTCCAGCCCCTGGACTTCCAGACCCGGCTGAAGCTCGTGGCCAAGCAGATCCTGCAATACCGTCACATGTATCCGCTGGCCGCCCGCTTCGAGGCCCTGGCGCAGCAGTTACTGGCCGGCTGACGACGCGCCCCTGGGCAGGCTGGATCGCCGCGGCGAACGTCCCGCCGCCGGGCCTGGCGTGATAAATGGAACGCGTCCTGATTTTCTCGGATGCTTCCCTGGCGTGACCGTTGGATGGCCCTCGACGCTGCGCTAGGGTCCCGCGAAACAAGCCAGGGAGCGCGCCAATCCGCGGCCACACGGGCCGATTTGGCCGACCGGTCCGCGGCGCGAAGGGTTGAGCCTTGAGTGAACTGGAAGACAAGCTCGGCGAAGTCGCCCGGCGCCATCTCGGCGCGCGGGGGATCACTGGCCTGAAGCGCCTCACGGCCGGCGCGACCCAGGAAGTCTGGCGCTTCGAGCTGGACGAGGCGGCCGGGCCAACGCCGATCATCCTGCGCCGCGCGCCTGGCGGCACGCGGGTGTCGGAGACCGCCATCGGCCTGGAGACCGAGGCCAGGCTGCTCGAGTCGGCGGCCCGGGTGGGCGTTCCCGTGCCGGCGGTGCGTCACGTCCTGGAACCGGACGATGGCCTGGGTCACGGCTTCCTGATGGCCTTCGTCGAGGGCGAGACCCTGGGCGGGCGGATCGTCAAGTCCGAGGAATTCGCCCAGGCGCGCACCGTCCTGGCCCGCCAGTGCGGCGAAGTGCTGGCCCGGCTCCACACCATGGATCCGGCCGAATTCCCCAACCTGAAGCGCCAGACCCCTGCGGAACTGGTCGCCCAGTACAAGGCCATCTACCAGGCCAGCGGCTGGCCACGACCGGTGTTCGACCTGGCCTTCCGCTGGCTGGAGGCCAATAGCCCGCCGGAGCCGGCCGAGATGCGCCTGGTGCACGGCGACTTCCGGAACGGCAATCTGATGATCGGCCCCGACGGCGTGCGCGCCGTGCTGGACTGGGAGATCGCCCACGTCGGCGATCCGATGGAAGACCTCGGCTGGATCTGCACCAACCCCTGGCGGTTCGGCGCCATCGATCGGCCGGTGGGCGGCTTTGGCCAGCGCGAGGACCTCTGGGCCGGCTACGAGGCCGCGGGCGGCGCCCCGGTGAAGCGCGAGCACGCCCATTGGTGGGAAGTCTATGGCTCCATGCGCTGGGGCGTGATGTGCGCGGGCATGACCGCCGCCTTCCGCGGCGCCGACCCCTCGGTGGAGCGCGCGGTGATCGCCCGGCGCACCTCCGAAAACGAAATCGACCTCCTGCGGCTTCTGGCGAGCTGATCCGATGCAAGACCAACCCACGCCCGCCGAGGTGATCGGCGCCGTCGCCCAGTTCCTGAAGACCCAGGTCGTGCCTGGAACCTCCGGCGCCCTCTCGTTCCAGGCCAGGGTCGCGGCCAATGCGCTTGAGATGATGCAACGCGAGCTGACCCTGGCGCCGGCCGAGGAGGCCGCCGAACACGCGCGCCTGAAGACGCTGCTGGGTCACGACGGCGATCTGGTCAGCCTCAACACCGAGCTGTCGCATCGCATCGCCGAGGGGGCGATGGACCTGAACACCCCCGGCCTCGCCGATCACCTTTGGGCCACGACCCTGGCCAAGCTGGCGGTCGACCAGCCCACCTACGCCGCCTACCGCGCCAGCCTCGCCGAGCGCGCCCCCAAGGCCTGAAGGGGCCGCCTTCGCTCAAGGAACACCGCCATGGACTTCGCCGTACCCCAGGACCTGCAGGACTACCTGGCCGAGCTCGACGCCTTCATCGAGGCCAAGATCAAGCCGCTGGAGAACCAGGACGACAACATCCGCTTCTTCGACCACCGGCGCGAGCACGCCCGCACCGACTGGGACAACGACGGCCTGCCGCGCCACGAGTGGGAAGAGCTGCTGGCCAAGGCCCGAAAGCTCGCCGATGACGCCGGCCACCTGCGCTATGCCTGGCCGGTGGAAATGGGCGGCAAGGGCGGCTCGAACCTCTCCATGGCCATCATCCGCGAGCACCTGGCCGCCAAGGGCCTGGGCTTGCACAACGACCTGCAGAACGAGCACTCGATCGTCGGCAACAATCCCTTCGTGCTGATGTTCAAGGAGTTCGCCACCAACGCCCAGTACGACAAGTACGGCGACGCCCTGCTGACCGGAAAGATCCGCGCCACCTTCGGCCTGACCGAACCCAACCACGGCTCGGACGCCACCCACATGGAGACGCGGGCCGTGCGCCAGGAGCGCGACGGCGTCGCCGGCTGGCTGATCAATGGCCAGAAGATGTGGACCACCGGCATGCACGTCGCCACCCACTGCATGTGCTTCGCGCGCACCAGCGGCGAGGACGGCGACGCCACGGGCATCACGGTCTTCCTCGTCCCGGCCAACGATCCGGGCGTGAAGATCGAGGAGTGGATGTGGACCTTCAACATGCCCACCGACCACCCGCGCGTGTCGTTCACCAACGTCTGGGTGCCCGATGACGCCATCTGGGGCGTGGAGGGGCGGGGCCTTGGCCTCGGCCAGAGCTTCGTCCACCAGAACCGCATCCGCCAGGCGGCCTCGTCCCTCGGCGCGGCGGTCTACTGCATCAACGAGAGCGTCAAGTACGCGCGCCTGCGCAAGCCCTTCGGCAAGCCGCTGTCGGACAACCAGGCCATCCAGTTCCCGCTGGTGGAACTGGCGACCCAGGCCGAGATGCTGCGCCTCCTGATCCGCAAGACCGCCTGGGAAATGGACAACCTGCCCCACAAGGAGGTCGAGCGTCAGATCTCCGACCGTGTCTCCATGTGCAACTACTGGGGCAACCGCCTCTGCTGCGAGGCGGCGGACCGGGCCATGCAGGTGCACGGCGGCATCGGCTATTCGCGCCACAAGGCGTTCGAGCACATCTACCGCCACCACCGCCGCTATCGCATCACCGAGGGCTCGGAAGAGATCCAGATGCGCAAGGTCGCCGCCTTCCTGTTCGGCTACCTGGGCCCCAAGCGGAAGGACTTCGCGGAGATGGAGGCGCGCTACAACGAGCAGCGCGCCGCCGGAAAGAACGACCGCGAGATCCAGATCTAGGAGGCTGGGCGGAGCGGGCGAAGCCCCTCACCCTCCCACGCCCCTTGCTGTCGCAAGCGACGCGGGCCTCTCCCTCTCCCTGCGGGAGAGGCGGTCTTTCCCGGCGTGTTCGCGGCCTCACTTCACCTCTCCCATAGGGAGAGGGAGGGGCCCAGGTTCGGCGCGACAGCGCTGAACCTGGGAGGGCGAGGGGTTCCGTCTTCGCCGCTTAGGCCCTATCCCCGCCGCCCTCGCCCTCCGGGCCTGATCGGCGCCGGTCCGCGCGACGGCTTGCCGCCGATCGGCCCATTAGGGCGCGCGCCGCCCTGGCCGACGGCGTGGCCAACCTGGGCGTGCCGCTTCAAAGCCAACTGCCGCTCGATGATCGCGCGCGAGCGGACCATCCTCAGGAAGGCCAGCGTTTCCTCGACCGACTCCGGCGTCGGCGGCGCGAGCCGCTCTGCGAGCGGGCGTTCGCGGGCCGAGAGGGCCGCGCCGATCAGTGGCGCCCATCGCGCGCCCAAGGTTCGCGCGCCCCACGCCGAGGCCGCCTTCTTGGAAGTGACGCGCCCGCCGTCGAGCGCGTGCAGCATGCGGCAGGCGAGGGTGACGAAGAAGGCCTGCAGCCAGAGCTGGTCCAGCGCCACGCCCTCGTCCAGCACCAGCTTCAGCACCCGCGCCAGGGTCTCCCGCGTCTCGCCCTTCAGGGCGTCGGCCGGGACTGCGTCGATCAGGTGGGCTGGCGGAGGGCCGCAGAGCGTGATCCCCGCCTCGCGCGTGATCCAGCGCACGACCTGGGTGTTGTCGTGTTCGGATCGGACCAGCGACGCCTCGCCATTGCCCTTGAAGTGGAAGGGATAGACGGTCGGCGGCCCGCCGCTGGTTCCCGGATCGGTCCAGCCGTCGGGGCGCGGCTCGCCGGGCGGATCGCGGGGCTGGCCGTCCCTGCGCCACAGGATCGCGGCCGGGGCGTACGACCCCTCGAGGCGTTGCGCCCAAGGCGAGGGCAGGGCGTGCAGCTCGGCATGGAAGGCCTGCAGGTCCGCAAGGACATCCGGCGCGAGGTCCCCATCGGTGACGATCAGGAAGTCGACGTCGCTGGCGGCGTCGAATTCGCCCAGCGCGAAGGAGCCTTGCAGATAGGCGCCGACGCAACGGTCACCCAGGCGCCGGCGCGCGCCCTCGACCAGGCGGGCGAGCAGGGTGTTGAGGTCGGCGTAGGGCGTCGGCGACGGATGGATCGCGAACGCGCTCGCCCCCGCGGGGGCGGAAGGGGTGTCGTGGGTCATGATGTGTTCCGGCGGGCGCGATCCCATCGCAGGGACGGCGGATCGCGCGATTGATCAGATTGTCAGGCGGATGCGTCGCTGGCGCGGACGCCTCGGGTCACCCGTCGATCAAAATCGCCACGGAACACTCCTCTTGCGGTGGCGGCCTCATAGCGCGAATCCTGCGGCCAGGGAACACCGTTCGTTGAGGCGAAGTCTGGCGATGACCTTCACCAAGCGGCTGCGCGAGCCGGTGATGCGCGGCGAGGTCACCTGCAGTGTGCGCATCTGGCAGCGGCCGCACGTCAAGGTCGGCGGCCGCTACCGCCTGGGCGACGGCGCCATCGAGGTCACGGGGCTGCGCGAGATCGCCCTGTCCGACATCACGCCCGATCTGGCCCGACGGTCCGGGTTCGCGGGCGTGGTGGACCTCCTGAAGGTCGCCAAGCACGGCCCGGGCGAGCGGGTGTTCCTGGTCGATTTCGAGTACCGGGCGGACGCGTGAGGCCAGGCGGCGCCGACAGGCCCTCCCACCCCCGCTGTCATCCCGGAAAGCCGCGCCAGCGGCTTATCCGGGACCGCCGGAAACGCCGACGGCTGAGCGAGGATCGGCGGACGTTCGCGCTTGCCGCGGTCCCGGATATCCGCTCCGCGGATTCCGGGATGACAGCTTGGGGGGAAACCCGCCCCCCTCAGCTCTCCACCACGAACTTCAGCCCGGCATTGGCCTCCAGGCGCCTGATCAGGGCGTCGCCCATGGCCGAGGCGGTGGTCCAGCAGCCGCCGGGGGTCACCGAGCGCGGCACGTCGCGCGCCAGGCACACCGCGCTCTCGCCCAACATCCGCGACGTCGAGCCGTAGCCCGGGTCCTTGTCGCCCTTGACCGCCGCGCTGACACGGCGACCGTCGGCCGCCTCGGCGATGAAGAGCACGTCGTAGAAGCCGGTCTCGCGCTCTTCCTTGGTCGGGCCCTCGCCGGGCTTCAGCGCCCCGCCCATCTCGAAGCCCGGGCCGGGCGCGGCGCCCTCCTTGGGCGGGCCGTCGATCATCATCAGCTCGTCGTACTGCAGGTCGCGGCCCCAGGCGTGCGCCATCAGGAAATTCGAGCGATGCACGGCCTTGGTGTTGATGGCGGCCATCATGAAGGGCGCGACCCACGAGCCCGTCACCTTGTCCTCATAGACCTTTTCTTCCGGCTGGGGCGGGCCCTGGAAGCCGGGCGTCAGGGCGAAGGGGTTGGCCAGCAGGGCGCCGATGGACGGATCGCGCTGGACCGCCGCCATGGTCGCCATGCCGCTGGCCATGGTGCCGCCCGACAAGCCCCCCTTCATGCCGCGGATACGGCCGCGCACGCGCGGGGCCGGCGCGCCGAAGGCCTCCACGGCGCGCTTCTCCACGAAGAAGACGCCGAGGTCGAAGGGAATGGAGTCGAAGCCGCAGGAGAACACGATGCGCGCGCCGGACGCCTTGGCCGTCGCTTCGTGCTGGGCGATCTTGGCGGCGATCCAGTTGGACTCGCCGGTCAGGTCCACATAGTCCGTACCCGCGGCCGCGCAGGCGGCCACCAGGGCGTCGCCATAGAGCTGGTAGGGGCCGACGGTGGTGATGATCACCTTGGTCCGCTTGACCATCGCTTCCAGCGAGGCGGGATCGGACGCGTCGGCGATCACCAGGGGCAGGCCGGCGGGGGCGCCGATCAGGTCGCGCACCTCGCCCAGCTTCTGGGCGCTGCGGCCCGCCATGGCCCAGGCCAGGTCGCCGCTGGCGCCATAGGTTTTCAGCAGGTGCTCGGCCACCAGGCGGCCGGTGTAGCCCGTCGCCCCATAGACGATGACCTCGAACTCTCGCGCGTCGGACATGGCGGCTCCTCCTGGTTGCGTCTGCCTCGCGGTCGCTGTGCCATAAGTATACGCTGTAAGCTAGGCCTAATCGCGGGCCGCCGGCGACTTGATCCTACCGCGAATAGGGTCGACTCTCAGCCGGCCGATTTCGTCGGCCAGGGCCGCCTCGTCACACCGTAAACTACGGTGCAATACGGGGGGGAGGGGAGTGGGTGCGGTATCGGGATACCTTCCTCGTCCGTCCCGCAAAACGACCCACCTGCGACGCAGTATCAGCGATTGCGCATCTCGGTTCCGGCGCCTTACGGTTCCAGACGACTGAACGTCGATAATGAACCCGCGACCAACAGCGGGCTGGAGGACGCCATGAAGTTCACCTGGTTCAACCTGATGCCCTGGCCCTATCTGCCGGATGACTTCCGCGAGAAGCATCGCTCGGTGTGGGTCGATATCGACCAGCGCCTGTTCGACCCCGTGAAGTCGAACGAGGTCTACAACACCTACATGGACCTGCTGGAGTACGCCGACACCCTCGGTTTCGATGGAATCGGGGTCAACGAGCATCACCAGAACGGCTACGGCATCATGCCCAGCCCGAACATCATCGCGGCGGGCCTGGCGCGCCGGACCAAGGACGCGGCCATCGTAGTCCTGGGCAACTCCATCGCCCTCTACAATCCCCCGGTCCGCGTGGCCGAGGAGTTCGCCATGCTGGACTGCATCTCCGGCGGGCGGCTGGTGGCCGGCTTCCCGGTGGGCACGTCGATGGACACCAACTATTGCTACGGCCAGATCCCGGCCCTGACGCGCGAGAAGTACGCCGAGGCCCACGAGCTGATCAAACGCGCCTGGACGGAGCGCGACCCCTTCGCCTTCAACGGCCGCTACAACAAACTGCGCCACGTCAACATCTGGCCGCGGCCGATCCAGCAGCCCATGCCCCCGGTTCACATCCCGGGCGGCGGGTCGGTGGAGACCTACGACTTCTGCATCGACAACACCTATTCCTATTCCTACCTCAGCTTCTCCGGCTACCTGCGGGCCAAGGCGCTGATGCAGGGCTACTGGAACCGGGTTGAGGAGCGTGGCGCGCCCGATAAGTCGCCCTACCGCGCCGGTTTCGCCCAGACCATCTGCGTGGCCGAGACCGACGAGGAGGCCGAGCGGCTCTATTCCGAGCACGTCAGCTATTTCTACAATCGCTGCCTGCACGTCTATCCGGGCTTCGCCGACGCCCCCGGCTACCGCACCATCAAGACCATCCAGACCGGCGCCCTCTCCCAGTACGCCCCGCCCCGCGGCGGCTACACCCAGCTGACCTGGAAGGACCTGACCGAGCAGGGCCACGTCATCGCCGGCTCGCCCGAGACCGTCCGCCAGCGGATGGAGGAACTGATCAAGGGCCTGCACGTGGGCAACATCTTCTGCCTGATGCACGTGGGCGACATGCCGGCCGACAAGTGCATGTATTCCACCAAGCTCTTCGCCGAGAAGGTGATGCCGCATCTACGCAACATGTTCCCGGAATACGCCGACGACGACCGCTTCTGGTGCCATCCGATCGCCAAGCGCGCGGTCCCCGGCTCCCTGCCGGCGGCGCCGACCACCGCGCCCGGCGCTCCCGTCCGCAACCCCGTTCCGGCCGAGTAGAAGGACGATCAGCGATGCAATCCAAGACCGTCCAGACCAAGCACGCGGCCATCCGCTACCTCGAAGGCGGGGAAGGCGAGCCGCTGGTCTTCCTGCACGGCGCCGGGGGCATGACCCCGGACGACCCGATCCTCAAGGAACTGTCCTCCCGCTTCCACGTCTACGCCCCGTTCCTGCCGGGCTTCGGCGAGACCGAGGAATGCGAGACCCTGCGCGACATGCTCGACTTCGCCCTGCACGGCTGGGACGTGGTTGAGGCCTTGGGGATCAAGAACCCGATCCTGGTCGGCCATTCCATGGGCGGCATGATCGCCGCGGAGATGGCCGCCCTGGCCCCCAACGACGTCTCGCGCCTGGCCCTGATCTGCCCGGCGGGGCTGTGGCTGGACGATCACCCGATCGTCGACATGTTCTCGCTGCTGCCCTTCGAGATGCCCAAGTACCTGTTCCACGACGCCGAGGCGGGCGCGGCCATGATGACCTCGGGCCTGAAGATGGACGACCCGAAGTTCCTGCAGGACTACCTGATCCGCAACGCCCGGCAGATGGGCATGGCCGGCAAGCTGCTGTTCCCGATCCCCGAGCGGGGCCTCGCCGAACGGCTCTACCGCGTGAAGGCCAAGACGGTGGTCGTCTGGGGCGAGAGCGACAAGCTGATCCCGCCCGTCTACGGCCCCGCCTTCCAGGCCGCCATCGCCGGCGCGAAGCTGGTGAAGGTGCCCGAGGCCGGCCACATGGTGATCCTGGAAAAGCCGTCCGCCGTCCGCGAAGCCGTGGAGGCCCTGGCCTAGGGACGATCGCCGGTGGGGGCGGAACCCCTCACCCTCCCACGCCCTGACGGGCGTGGGCCCCTCCCTCTCCCTATGGGAGAGGTGTTTTTCCAGTGTGATCAGTTAGATAGTCGTTCAATAGCGCCGCAATCCTTCACCTCTCCCATAGGGAGAGGGAGGGGCCCGAGATCAGCGCGGCAGCGCTGAGCTTGGGAGGGTGAGGGGTTCCGCTCTCTCCGTGACCCCCTAGAACCCCCGCGCCACGCCCTCGCGACGCGGGTCAGCGCCGCCTTCCAGGTGGCCGTCCTTGACCACGATGCCGTGCAGGCCGGATTCCTCGTTGAAGCCGGGCCGGAAGACCACCCCCTTGGCCGCCAGGGCGTCGACCACGCCGGGCGGATAGCGGGCCGGCTCGGACGTGAAGCTATCGCCCCGGGCCACCAGGTTGGGCAGGTTGATGGCGTCCTGCATCGACAGCTTCCAGTCCAGCAGCCCCACCGTGGCCTTCAGGACATAGGAGATGATCGACGGCCCGCCCGGCGAGCCGACGGCGGCGTAGAACGAGCCGTCCTTGTTGAGGATGATCAGGGGCGACATGGCCGAGCGCGGCCGCTTGCGCGGGCCCACGGCGTTGGCGGCGGGGCGGCCGTCCTTGTCCACCGGGTTGTACGAGAAGTCGGTCAACTGGTTGTTCAGGAAGAAGCCGTCCACCATCCGCCCGTCGCCGAAGATGCTTTCGACGGTGGTGGTCATGGAGACCACGTTGCCCCACTTGTCGACGATGGCGAAGGAGGTGGTGCCGCCGGGCTCCAGGGTCGAGTCGGCCCCGCGGCTGGGGGCGCCGGGCGGCGTGCCGGGCGCGGGCGCCGGGCCGGCGTGGTCGCCGATCAGCTTGGCCCTCTCGGCCAGGTAGGCCGGGTCCAGCAGGCCTTCGAGCGGCACTTTCACGAAGGCGGGGTCGGCGATGTAGCGGTCGCGGTCGGCGTACATCAGCCGCTCGGCCTCGGCGATCTGAAGCCAGGCCTGGGGATCGGCCGGGCCACGGCTGGCGATGTCGGTGTGCTCCAGCAGGCCCAGGGCCTCCAGCGTCGCCGAGCCGCCCGAGGGCAGGCCCGGCGCGCAGACGATCCAGACCCGATAGGGCCGGCAGATCGCCTCGCGCTTGATAGGCGTATAGGCGGCCAGGTCCGCCAGGGTCATGGTCCCGGGTGTCGGGTCTTCCGACAGGCGCTTGACGATGTCCCTGGCGATCTTGCCGCGCAGCAGGGCGTTCGGACCCTGGGCGGCGAGCAGGCGCAGGGTGGCGGCGTAGGCGGGGTTGCGGATCACGTCCCCCGCCTTGACCCGCGTGCCGTCAGCCTTGGTGAAGTAACGCACCACGTCCGGCGCCTTGTTCTGCGGCGGGAAGGGCGAGGAGAGGATGTAGTCCAGGCGATGGCCGACGACGAAGCCCTGGGTCGCCAGGCGTTCGCCTTCGCCGAACAGCGACGACCAGGGACGGACCCCGTGCTCCTTGTGCGCCATGTAGAGCATGGCGATGGCGCCCGGCACGCCGGCCGAGCGGCCCGAGAGCACCGCCTGCGGGTAGCTCATGGTCTTGCCGTCCGCCATGAA
Source organism: Pseudomonadota bacterium (assembly GCA_018241335.1). Lineage (GTDB taxonomy): Bacteria > Pseudomonadota > Alphaproteobacteria > Caulobacterales > Caulobacteraceae > Acaudatibacter. The sequence goes on along the minus strand of JAFEEA010000080.1, from coordinate 2,507 downwards.
CATGTCCGGCGTCGCCCCCGCCGGCGCGAACTCGCGGCCGTCGTAGGAGATGAGCTTGTGGGTGCGGCCGTCGTAGTAGGTCATGAACGACCCGCCGCCGAGGCCGGAGCTCTGCGGCTCGACAAGGCCCAGGGTCGCCTGGACCGCCACCGCCGCGTCGACGGCCGTGCCGCCGGCGCGCAGGACCTTGAGGCCCGCTTCGACCGCTGCCGGGTTTGCGGCGGCGACCATGCTGTGGGGGCCGGGCGAGGCGGCGGGCGGCCGGTGGACCGGGCGGGGGGCGGTCTTGGCCCACCCCGCCGACGGCGTGGACAAGGCGAGGGCGGCGACAAGACCCAGGACGAAACGCATGCGCGACCCTCACTGTCAGGCAGGGGCCGGCGCGCCCCGATCCGCCGTCTGATGATCGACGCCAAACAGGCGCTCGACAACCGGCTTGGCCTTGTGCGACTGCCAGAAGATGTCCGCAAGACCAGGAATGCTGAACCTGCTGACAGATGTGCCTGGATTGGCCGTCGGGCAGGCGATTGACGCCAAGGCGCGCAGCGGCGTCACCGTCATCCTGCCGTCCGCACGCGCCGTCTGCGCCGCCGACGTGCGCGGCGGCGGGCCGGGCACGCGCGAGACTGACGCCCTGGCGGCCGAGAACCTGGTGGACGCCGTCGATGCGGTGGTGCTGTCGGGCGGCTCGGTCTACGGCCTGGCCGCCGCGGACGGCGTGACGGCCTGGCTGGGCGCTCGGGGCCGGGGCTATGGCATGGTCACGCGGCCGGACGTGCCGCTCTCGCCCGTGGTGCCAGCGGCGATCCTTTATGACCTGGCCAACGGCGGCGACAAGCGCTGGGGGCAAGATCCGCCCTACCGCGCTCTGGGCCTCGCCGCGGTGGCCGCGGCGGCGGAGGGGCGCTTCGAGCTCGGCAGCGTCGGCGCCGGCGCCGGCGCCATGGCCGGGACTATCAAGGGCGGCCTAGGGTCGGCCTCGGTGGTGACCGATGACGGGATCACGGTGGCGGCGATCGTGGCGGTCAACGCTTTCGGCTCGGTGCTGGCGCCCGGCGGACGGACCTTCTGGGCGACGCCCTACGAGATGGCGGGCGAGTTCGGCGGCCTGCCGCTCGACGGCCTTCGCGCCGCCCCCGATGACTGGGGCCTGGCCAAGGGCTCGGCCGCCGCGGCGCTCAGGGCCAACACCACAATCGCCTGCGTCGCCACCGATGTCGCCCTCACACCCGCCCAGGCCAAGCGTGTGGCGATCATGGCTCAGGACGGCCTGGCGCGGGCCATCCGGCCGGTCCACGCCCAGTCGGACGGGGACGTGGTCTTCGCCCTGTCCACCGCGCGGCGGCCGCTTGCCGAGCCTTCGAGCGCCGCGCTGACGCGGCTGGGGGCGCTGGCCGCCGATTGTCTGGCGCGCGCGGTGGCTCGCGGCGTCTATGAGGCGACCGTCTGGCCCGGCGACGACGCCAGGGCATGGCGCGACCTTCAGGGTTAGCGCCGCTAAACTGTGTCGAACCCGAAACACCCTAGCGGCACGGCTTGACCTCTTGCTATGTCGTTCATTGAACGATGTTAGGAGTTGGACGGATGGAGCTGGGTCGGGTCGCCTTGCTGCTGACGGCAGCGGCGTTTGCTGGGGAGGCGGCCGGCGCGCCGGCCAGACATGCGGCGCCGGCCGCGCACCCGCCCGCGGCGGCGCCGAGCGGAGGCGGCCACCAGGTCGTCACTGGCCCGGTCGCCACCTATTGGATGAGCGCCGCCACCACCAGCGGCATGGGCGCGATGGGCGGCCAAGGCGGCGGCCGGCGGCCGGGCCTGGGCGCCATGATGGGCATGGGCGGCGGCATGCCGGACCCCAACGCCGTCAGCCACAGCCTGATGCTGCAGCTGGGGACTTCGCGCCAGCCCGCGGGTGGCCCCGCCGCGGCCGAGCACGACCCGCCCCAGGCGCTGGGCGCCGGACCGGTGCTGCCCCTGGTCAGCCCCGTCCGCTACCACGAGCCGGAACCCGGCCCGCCGCCCGAGTACCAGCAGCCCCACGGGCGCATGCTGATCTTCTGGGGCTGCGGCGAGCACGCCCCTCCGGGCCAACCCCTGGTCATCGACTTCGCGAAACTGGGCACGGCGGCCGGCGCCCAGCAGTTCGCCGGCCTGGGCCGCGGGCTCTTCCAGGGCATGCAGGGCCCCTCGCCGACCCGCAACACCACCTACGGCGAATGGCCCAACGAGCGGACCCGCACCCAGGTGCCGGGCGACGGCTCGCTGCAGGGCAACCACACGGTGCGCGGCAACTACACGCCTGACATCAACTTCAACCTGACCGCCAACCAGGACTTCCTGCCGCCCTTCCGCCTGACCACCAACGAGAAGGACCCGCAGGGCGCGGGCCAGCTGGGCTGGCGGCCCGTGGACGGCTCCCAAGGCTATTTCGCCTCCATGTTCGGCGCCCGCGGCCAGGACGAGGTGGTGATGTGGACCTCGAGTTCCGCCCAGACCTCGTCCTTCGCCCT
>JAFEEA010000007.1 GCA_018241335.1 Pseudomonadota bacterium | reverse complement strand
CTATGAAAGCCCGGTCTCCGGCCTACTGCGGCGGGTGGTGGCGCAGGCCGGCGAGACCCTGCCCGTGGGCGCCCTGATCGCCGTGGTGGCCGAAGCCGACGCCACGGACGCCGAGATCGACGCCTTCATCGCCGACTTCCAGGCCAACTTCGTCCCGGAGGCCGCCGACGCCGAAGGCGGACCGCTGGCCGTCTCCACGGTGGAAGCCGGCGGCCGGACCATCCGGCTGGGCCGCGCCGGGCCCGAGGCGGGCGCCCCGGTGGTCCTGATCCACGGCTATGCGGGGGACCTGAACAACTGGCAGTTCAACGTCGAGGCCCTGGCGGCCAAGGCGCCGGTGATCGCCATCGACCTGCCGGGCCATGGCGGATCGTCCAAGGACGTGGGCGACGCGTCCCTGTCTGGCCTTGCCGAGGCCGTTGGCGGGGCGCTGGACGCCAGCGGCGTCACAGCGGCGCACCTGGTGGGGCACTCGCTGGGCGGCGCGGTGGCCGCGCGCCTGGCGGCGGACCGGCCGGAGCTGGCGCGTTCGCTGACGCTGATCTGCCCGGCCTATCTGCCCGGAACGGCCGTCTCCGAGGATTTCCTGACGGGCGTCATCGAGGCGCAGCGGGCCAAGGACCTGAAGCCGGTGCTCGAGCAGCTCCTGGCCGATCCCGGCGCGGTGACCAAGGACATGGTCGAGGACATGCTGAAGTTCAAACGCACCGACGGTGTCGAGGAGGCGCTGAGCGCGGTGCGCGATCGGATGCTGGCCGGCGCCGACGCCGCGGCCCTGCAAGCCGACCTGGATCGCCTGCCCCAGACCCTGGTGATCGCCTCCGACGCTGACCGGATCGTCGGCGCGCCGGACGAGGCCGCGCTGCCGCGGCAGTTCCGCGTGGTGTGGATCGAGGGCGCCGGCCACATGCCCCACCTGGAGCAGGCGAGCGCGGTGAACGCCCTGCTGCTGGAGATGGTGGGGTAGGGGCGATTAAGCCTTCAGGGTCGGCGGCTTCAGGCGGCCGTCGCGGAGGGCCAGGATGGTCTGGGAGATCAGGTCGCGGAGCAGGGCCTTGCGCTCCTCGCTCTCCCAGACGTCGCGGTTGAGGAGCAGGCCCTCCATCCCGGCGATGCAGTAGTCCATGCACAGCTCGTAGAGTTCGGGCTTGTCCTGCCACTCCGGGAAGGCGGCCAGCACCTTCTCGCGCTCGATGCGGACGAAGCGCCTGGCCTTGGGCAGGAAGATCTCGCGCAGCTCCTCATCGGTGCGCGCGGCCATGGAGAGTTCGAGATAGGCGGCGAACTCGCGCGAGAGCACGCTCTGCCAATAGAGCTCGATGCCGGAGTGCTCGCGTACGCGGGCGTCCTCGGTGAGCTCGCCGATGCGGGCGACGAACTGCTCCATGCGCTTGTAGAAGGTGTAGTCGATGACCGCCGCGATCAGCTCCTGCTTGGTCGCGTAGTGGTGGAGCATGGCGCCGCGGGAGATCTCGGCCGTCTGGGCGATCATCTGGGTCGTGGTGCGGGCGTAGCCGTGCCGTTCGAGGCAGTCGACCGCGGCTTCAAGGATGGCGATGCGCGTCTGAATGCTCTTGCGCTGCTGCCAGCCCTGGCCGGCCGTCGCGAGTCCTTCCGGCTCCAGTTCCGCCAAGCCGTCGTCCATACCGCCTCTCCAAAATCCTGCTGCACCGCAATACCGACTCGCAGGACTGTTACCAACCGAAATGACTATAAACCTAAGGCGGCTCTACCCAGAATGTTGCGCTGCACCTCGCTGGAGCCACCATAGATCGTCGAAGCACGCGTATTGAGGTAGCGCGCCATCGGGGTCGCGGCATGGTCGGCGCCGATCGCGGCCGCATTGGAGCCGAGGCCAAGGGCAGGGCGCTGGTCGGGCATGGCGTAGACGCCCAGGGCCTCGACGGCGAGTTCCGTGACCTTCTGCATCGTCTCGGTGCCCTTGAGCTTGAGCATCGAGGCGGTGGCGTCGCCGACGCTGGCGCCGGTGGAGGCGGCCGAGACCACCCGGCGCTCGGTGATGTCCACGGCGCTGATCTGGACTTCCAGGTCGGCGGCCTTGCGGCGGAAATCGGCGTCGTCCCATATCCCCTCGGCCTGGGCGATGGTCCGGACCTGGCGCATGGCGCCCTTGAGCCGCGCGGCGAAGGACCCGCCGCCGCGCTCGAATTCCAGCAGGTACTTGGCGACGGTCCAGCCCTTATTCTCCTCGCCGACGCGCAGGGAGACCGGCGTGCGGACGTTGTCGAAGAAGCACTGGTTGACCTCGTGCTCGCCGGAGATGGTGATGATCGGCTGCACGGTCAGCCCGGGCGTCGCCATGTCCAGAAGCAGGAAGGTGATGCCCGCCTGGGGCTTGCCCTCCGTCGCCGTGCGCACCAACAGGAACATCCAGTTGGCGTGGTGGGCGTGGGTGGTCCAGATCTTGGTTCCGTTGATGACGTAGTCGTCGCCGTCGCGGACGGCGCGGCATTGCAGCGAGGCGAGGTCGGAGCCCGAGCCGGGTTCCGAATAGCCCTGGCACCAGTAGTGCTCGCCCGAGAGGATCCGGGGCAGGAAGAAGGCCTTCTGCTCGGCCGTGCCATGGCCCATCAGCACCGGGCCGCAGAGCTGCAGGCCCATGGCGGGCAGGGCGGGCGCGCCGGCCTCGGCCAGTTCGGATTCGAAGATGTAGCGCTGCACGGCGGTGAAACCCGCGCCGCCGTATTGCGCCGGCCAGGCCGGGGCCGCCCAGCCGCGCTCGTGGAGCAGGCTCTGCCAGCGGCGGGCCAGGTCCGCCTCGGCGAAGACGCCCGCCTGGCGCTGGGCGGCGGCGCGCAGGTCCGGCGTGAACTTCTCGTCCAGGAAGGCGCGGACCTCGGCGCGGAACGCCAGGTCGGCCGGCGACAGGTCCATGTGCATTTCGTTTCTCCCCGCCCGTGGCTGGCCGTCTTTCCGTTGGACGCGCGGCCTTGGAGGATTCTATAGTCGGGTCGATAAAAAACAAGCCGTCCGGTTTTTACTGAGTGGGCCGGGCGGACCTGACGGGGAGGTCAGCATGGATCTGGGTCTGAAGGGAATGAAGGCGATCCTGGCCGGCGCCAGCAAGGGCATCGGCCGCGCCACCGCCGAGGCTCTGGCCGCCGAAGGCTGCGACGTGGCGGTGTGCGCGCGCGGCCAGGCCGGCGTCGACGCGACGGTGGCGGCGCTGAAGGCCAAGGGGGTCAAGGCGTTCGGCCAGGCCGTCGACATGGCCGACGCCGACGCCTACCGCGCCTGGGTGGCCAAGGCCGCCGGCGAGCTGGGCGGCTGCGACATCTTCATCTCGTTCGCCTCGGCGGGCGGCGGGCCGGCCAGCGAGGACACCTGGAAGGCGACCTTCAACCTGGACCTGATGGCCACCTATCGCGGCGTCGAGGCGGCGCTGCCGTTCCTGGAGAAGTCCAAGGCCGGCTCGATCGTGGCGGTGGCGTCCACCGCGGCCCTGGAGGACTTCTTCGGGCCCCAGGCCTACAACGCGGTCAAGGCGGCGGTGATCAACTACGCCTCGGCCCTCAGCCAGCAACTGGCGCCCAAGGGCATCCGGGTGAACACGGTCTCTCCGGGCCCCGTGTTCATCGACGGCGGCTCGTGGGACCAGATCAAGACCCACATGCGCCCGCTGTACGACCAGACGGTCAAGGCGGCGCCGATGGGGCGGCTGGGAACCGGCGAAGAGGTGGCCAAGGCGATCGCCTTCATGGCCTCGCCGGCCTGCCCGTTCATGACCGGCGCCAACGTCGTCATCGACGGCGGCGTGACCAAGCGCGTCCAGTTCTGAGGCGGCCATGGCGGATCCAGCCAAGCGGCGCCTGAACTGCGTCCTGATCGCCGGCGGCAAGTACCACGACATCGACTTCGCCCGGCTGGAGCTGCTGAAGCTGCTGGCCGAGGACGACCGCATCCGGGTGCGGGTGTTCGAGGACTATTCCAACCTGGCCGCCATCGCCGCGGCGGACCTGCTGGTGACCTACACCTGCGACGTCATGCCGAGCCTGGACGAGCAGGAGGCGCTTAGGGCCTGGGTGGAGAAGGGCGGCCGCTGGCTGGCCCTGCACGGCACCAACTCGATCCTGAGGTTCCTGCAGAACGGCCTGGTGGACAGCCCGCGCTGGGCGCCGCACTTCATGCAGACCCTGGGTTCGATGTTCATCGCCCACCCGCCGATCGCGCCCTATCGCGTGACGGTGGCCGATCCGGAGCATCCCCTGGTCAAGGGCGTCGAACCCTTCGAGGCGACGGACGAGCTCTATCTGTCGGAATACTACGGCGACCTGCACGTCCTGCTGGAGACGGAGTTCGAGGGCCAGGCCACCGGCTTCGTCGAGGCCGACTGGCCCAAGGCCAAGCACCCGGTGTTCTACCTGCATCCGGTGGGGCAGGGGGCGGTGCTGTACCTGACCCTGGGCCACTGCCGGGGCCACTATGACATGCAGCCGATGATCGAGTTCTATCCGGTTCCGGAGAAGGGCTCGTGGGACCTGCCGGTGTTCTATGACCTGCTGCGGCGGGGACTTGGCTGGGCCAAGGCGCCGGCGCTGGAGCGCGGCTGATGTCGACCTTCGCCCATGTGACGCTGGAGGTGCGGGCGGCCGGGATGGCGAAGTTCATGGCGGCCATGGGCGAGGCGACGCCGATCCTGGAGGGCCACGGCTGGCGGCTGGCCGGCGCCTTCGTGCAGCGGACGGGCCGGCTGAACACGGTGATCGACCTTTGGGAACTGGAGGACTTCGGACACTTCGACCGGGCGCTGAAGGCCTTCATCGCCGATCCGCGGTTCCCGGCCATCAAGGCGGTGCTGGACGAGACGGTGCTCAGCGAGACGATCGTGTTCGCCGACCGCGCGCCCTACATGCGCTGATCGGGCCGACGCCAGCGCTCAGGCCATCTGGCGCTGGAAGCCCGGCACGTCGAAGTAGTCGCGCCAAGCCGTGATCTTGCCGCCCTTCAGCTCGAACACGCCCATCACCGCCAGCGACACCGTGCGGTCGGCCATGACGAAGTCGTCCGTCCGTTCGGTCAGGACGACGCCCGCTGCGGTCTCGGCGATGTGGTGCACCGTCCAGCGGACCTCCTTGGCCCCGCCCAGGAACGGCGTCAGCATGGCGCGGATCTGTTCATGGCCCACCGCCTCGGGCAGGCCGACGTTCAGGTAGTGCGCGTCGGGCGCCATGAACGACAGGATCGCGTCGATGGAACGCGCCTCCCAGGCGGCGATGAAGTCCTTGACGATTTGGCTGTTCGACATGGCTGCAGCCTAATCGAAGGCCAGGTGCAGCTCCAGCACCCCGCGCAGCAGGATGTTGGGGCTGTATCGGAAGGTGTTGCGGCCATCCTGGAAGCGCAAGTTCTTCAGCCGATCGAGCAGGATGGGGAAGGCGGTGACCATCTCCTTGCGGGCCAGGGAGGCGCCGATGCAGGTGTGGATCCCGGCGCCGAAGGCCAGGTGCGAGCGGGCGTTGTCACGCGCCACATCGAAACGGTTCGCGTCGGGAAAGTGCGCGTCGTCGCGATTGCCGGAACCATAGCGGACCAGGATCATCTCGCCCGCCTTGACCGGGAACCCGCCGATCTCGGCGTCGCGCGTTGCCACCCGCCACATGTTGTTGGTGGGGGTGAGGTAGCGCAGCGTCTCCTCGACGAAGCCTGGGATGAGGTCCGGATCGGCCTTCACCCTGGCCAGCTGGTCGGGGTTGGAGATCAGGTAGTAGAGGCCGGCGGTCAGGGAGTGGGCCGTCGTCTCGTTGCCGGCCACCAGGAGCTGCTGAAGGATCGAGAGCAGCTCCGAATAGTCCATCTTGCGCGGATCGCCTTCCTCGGAGAGGTCGGCGTGAACGAGATCGGAGATGATGTCCTCGGTCGGGTTGGCGCGCTTTTCCTCGATTCGGTCCACGAAGTAGCGCTGGAACTCGACGATCTTCTCGGCCGCGTCGAGACGGGCGGCCTTGTCGGAAACGCCGCCCAACTGGACCACGAAGGCGTCGGACCACTGGTGAAAGCGGCCCATGTCGCTGCGCGGCGCGCCCAGGCTGTCGGCGATGATCGTCATCGGCAGGTGGTTGGCGAAGGCCGACTTGAACTCGCATCGGCCGTCGGCGACGAAGGTGTCGATGAGGTCGTTGGTGACCTTGGCCACATAGTCGCCCATGCCTTCGACGCGCTTGAAGGTGAAGGCCTTGGCGGCGAGCTTGCGATAGCGGGTGTGGGCCGGCGGATCGGCGGTGAGCATGGTGTTGGTCACCGGCCAGCCCTTGGAGAGGATGGCCATCTCGTCCTGGTCCACGCCCTGGGTCGAGCCGGAGCGCAGGGCCGTGGCGAAGTCGTTCGAAAAGACCAGGGGCTGGCGGTTGACCTCCATGATCAGGTCGTAGGTCGAGACCGAGACGATGCCGGTGTTGGGGTCGCGGAACACCGGCGCCTCGGCGCGCAGGCGCGCGAAGTAGGGGTAGGGGTCCTGGAGCAGGTCCGGGTCGAAGGCGTTGATCTGCGACAGGGGGCAGGTGCGCGCATCGGTGGTCGGCGCGGGCAGGTCGTCAGGGGCCATGTCGATCTCCTTCAGGCCAGGTAGCCGCCGTCCACCGGCAGGTCGGCGCCGGTGGTGAAGCTGGACTCGTCGGAAGCCAGGAAGACGGCCGCTTCGGCCGGTTCGCTGGGACGGCCGAGGCGTTTCATCGGGTGGACGGAGGCGAACCCCTCGATCACCGACTCGCGCGTGGCGCCCGCCGCTTCACCGGCGGCGATGTAGCCGTCGACCATCTCGGTGTGGATGGCGCCCGGCAGAATGGCGTTGCAGCGGATGTCGTAGCCCTGCTCGGCGCAGTGCAGGGCCACCGAACGGGTCAGCAGGCGCACGCCGCCCTTCGAAGCCGCATAGGCGGGGAAGATGGCGCCGGCGCGCACGCCCAGGGTCGAGGCCATGTTGACGATGGAGCCGCCCCGGCCGCCCTTCAGCGCCGCGACGCCATGCTTGCACCCCAGGAAGGTCCCATCGAGGTTGATCCCGATGGTGCGGCGGAAGCCCTCCAGCGTCTCGTCCTCGATCGTGGCGGGGATGGAGACGCCGGCCGAATTGACCACGGTGGTCAGGGCGCCGAACCGGGACTGGGCCAGCCGAACCGCGTCGGCCCAGTCGCTGTCGGAGGTGACGTCGAGCCGGATGAAGCAGGCGTTCGGGCCCAGGGCGCCGGCCGCCGCATCGCCCTTTTCGATCTGGATGTCGCCCAGGACGACGCTGGCGCCTTCCTCGATGAAGCGCCGGGCGCAGGCCGCGCCGATGCCGCTGGCGGCGCCCGAAATCAGGGCGACTTTCCCCTTTAGACGCATGGGCGCCTGACCCTCCCCAAGTGAACTCGTCCCCCGGTCGGGGATCATTGCCGCGAGCCTGCGGCCTGCGGAGAAATCTGTCACGTCGAAAAGAAACAGATAAACTTGCTTATAACAAGCACGCTTGACTTTTTTTGAAGCGCGCCGAAGATCGCGTCATCACAGAGGGGCAGGAGGGGACGCGTTCAGCGCCTCCCGAGCTCCCAAAATCAGGGGGAGGACGCCGATGGCGTATCCGGTCAACGGTCGTATTGCGCGACCGCTTGTTGCTTCGCTTGGCGCGTATCTGCTGGCAGGGCTGCTGTCACCCGCGTTGGCGGAAACGGCGGCGACGACAACCCAGGCCGCCGCGGGCGGCGCGGTGGAGGTGGAGACGGTCATCGTCAACGCCCGGCGCAGGGACGAGAACATCCAGTCGACGCCGCTGTCGGTCTCGGCGGTCTCGCCTTCGCAACTGAAGAACGCGGCGGCCGTGGACATCCGCGACCTGGCCGGGCGCGCGCCCAGCCTGGTCATCGATCCGGTCAACGCCGGCCCCTCCGCCGCCGCCATCTCGATCCGCGGCATCAGCTTCGAGGACATCGAGAAGTCATTCGACCCCGCCGTGGGCGTGCTGGTCGACGACGTCTACATCGGCACCAACACCGGCCAGCTGACCGACACCTTCGACCTTCAGTCCATTCAGGTGCTGCGCGGGCCGCAAGGCACCCTGTTCGGCCGCAACACCATCGGCGGCGTGGTCAGCCTGCAGCGCACCCGCCCGACCGGGGAGTTCGGCGCGAACCTGGACTTCATCGTCGGCGACTATGGGCGCCAGGAATACAAGGGCGTCCTGAACCTGCCGAAGGTCGGCGACATGCTGTCGACCAAGCTGTTCGTCTCGGAACGCAAGTCCGACGGCTACATGTACAACGCCACCCTCAAGCAATTCACGCCCGGTTCGGACGTCACCCGCTACGGCGTCGACTTCCTGTTCCAGCCGACCGACAAGTTCGACCTCAACCTGACGCTCGAACACGAGCGCGAGCGCAGCCACAACGACCAGGCCCCGCTGTCGACCAGCTCCGACCTGATCTGCGCGTCCCTGCCGTTCGGTCCGGGCGGTTCGCTGGTCTTCCTCGGTCCGCCGCTGCAGCCGACCGCCGACCAGTGCAACCGAAACACCGGCGCCGACCTCTACACGACCTTCACCAACAAGCTGGGGGTTCTCAACAACAGCGAGAACGACGTGACGGCGCAGGCCAACTGGCGGCTGGGCTCCGTCACCATCACCTCGGTGACCGGCTATCGCCAGAACACCGAGCATGCGGTTCAGGACTTCGACGCGGTCTCGGTCGACTTCTTCGACACCGTGCGTGACCAGAAGTATCACCAGATCAGCCAGGAGCTGCGCGCGGCGGGCAAGGTCGGGCAGGCGATCGACTATGTGGTCGGCGTCTACTATTTCGACAGCCACTACAGCCTGGACCAGGCGACCAACTACGGTGAGCTGCTGCAACTGGCCGCGGGCCTGCCGGCCCAGGGACGTCAGCAAGTCGAGCACAATTCCAGATCCTACGCCGTCTTCGGCGACGCCAACTGGAACTTCGCCGAGGGCTGGCGGCTGAGCGTCGGAGGGCGCTACACCCGCGACGAAAAGAGCCTGCAGAACGCCTATGTCGGCGTGCCGGGCTTCCCGACCGATGCGCACAGCAGCTGGGCGGAGTTCACGCCCAAGGCCTCGCTGGACTGGCGGCCGACGCAGGACATCATGGTCTATGCGTCCTATTCCCGCGGCTTCCGGTCCGGCGGCTACAATGGCCGCTCGGCCACGGTCACCTCCAGCACCACGCCCTACAATCCCGAGCTCGTCGACGCCTACGAGATCGGCACGAAGACGGAGTGGCTCGACCATCGCCTGATCTTCAACGCCTCGGTGTTCGACACCGAATATTCCAACAAGCAGGAAGAGGTGGTCGTCCCCGTCACCAGCGGCGGGGCAAACGCCCAGGAGACCCTGGTCGCCAACGCCGCCCAGGCCCGCATCTACGGGGCGGAGTTCGAGGTCCAGGCCCAGGCGACCCGCAACCTCAGCCTGCGCGCGTCGCTGGGCCTGCTCCACGCGCGCTACGGCAAGTTCACCCAGGTGGACGAGACCTACCCCACGCTGAAGGACGACCTTTCGACCCTGAAGCTGCGGCGCGCGCCGAACGTCACGGCGGACATCGGGTTCGACTACAAGCAGCCCGTCTCATACGGCACTTGGACCTTGAGCGCCGACTACCGGTACATCGGCGCCCACGAGACCGTCATCACGGCCGCCCCGGGCACCGGAATCTACACCGGCGCGGGCTGTCCGACGACGACCAACTGCACCTACGTTCCGGCGGTCAACGACCCGCGCGGCCACGCGATCGCGACCAACCTGGTGGACGCCAGCCTTGGCTTCGAGCGCCCCGCCGGAAACGGCACGGTCCGGGTGTCGGTGTTCGGGCGCAACCTGCTCGACGAGCGGCACCTGGCCGGCGCCCTGGCCGTGGCTGGCCTCTTCACCTTCGGCACCGGCATCCCGCCGCGCACCTGGGGCGTCGAGCTGGGCTACCGCTTCTAGTTTCGCTTAAGGCGCCGCCTCCGGTCGATCCGGAGGCGGCGTCTCTTTTTCCGTTGTGGGGTTCGAGGGTCGCGTGGCCGACGAAAAGGAACTGGCGGGCCGGTCGGCGGTCGTGACGGGCGCGACCCGGGGCATCGGGCGCGCGATCGCCTTGCGCCTGGCGCGGGCGGGGGCGGCTGTGACCTTGACCGGCCGGGATGGGGCGGCGGGCGAGGCGGCGGCCGCGTCCATTCGCGATCAGGGCGGCGCGGCGCGCTTCATCGCGGCCGATCAGGCCGAAGCCGCCGCCTGGCCGGACGTGATCGCGGCGGCCGAGGCGCAGCAGGGCGGGCTCGACATCCTGGTGCTGAACGCCGGCGTATCGGAGATGGCGCGGACGCAGGATCTGTCGCTGGCCGACTTCAGGCGGGTGAACGACATCAACCTCAAGGGGCCGTTCCTGGGCCTCAAGCACGCCGAGGCCGCCCTGCGGCGGCGCGGCGGCGGCTCGGTGATCATGGTGGCTTCGATCGCGGGCAAGATCGGGGTTGCGGACCATATCCACTATACGGCGTCCAAGGCCGGGGTGCGGCTGCTGGCCAAGGCGGCGGCGCTGGAGCTGGGGCCGGCTGGGATACGGGTGAACACCCTGCACCCCGGCTTCGTGCGCACCGGGATGAGCGGCGACTTCGATCCGGCGACGGTCGCCTCCGCGCCGCTGCGGCGCGCCGGCGAGCCGGAGGAGGTGGCGGAGGCGGCGCTGTTCCTGGCGTCTGACCGCTCGGCCTTCATGACCGGCGCCGAGATCGTCATCGACGGCGGGTGGACAGTCCGATGAGCGGCAGGCTGGAAGGACGCGTCATCGTCGTCACCGGCGCCACCAAGGGCATCGGGCGGGCCACCGCCGTGCGCCTGGCCGGGGAGGGCGCCTTCGTGATCGCCACGGGACGGGACCGCGATGGCGGCGCCCTGACGGAGCGCCAGGTCGCCGAGGCCGGCGGACGAGCCCGGTTCATGCCGCACGACGTCACCTCGGAGGCCGACTGGACGCGGGTGATGGACGAGGCGCGGTCGATGGGCGGGCTGGCGGGGCTGGTCAACAACGCCGGCCTGTTCTTCGTCAAACCCCTGGCTGAGACCAGCGAAGCCGACTTCGACGCCATCTATCGCGTCAATGTCGAGGGGACCTTCCTGGGCGTGCGCGAGGCGCTGCGGGCCTTCGCCGAGGCGGGGCGCGGCGGATCGATCGTCAACGTCTCGTCCCTGATGGGGCTGGTGGGCTATCCCGACGCCAGCGCCTACTGCGCCACCAAGGGGGCGGTGACGGGCCTGACCAAGGCCGCGGCCCTGGACGGGGCGGCCATGACGCCGCCGGTGCGGGTCAATTCCCTGCACCCGGGGGTCATCTGGACGGAGATGATCACGGGCCAGTTCGGCGACAGCCAGGACCTGGCCGACGCCTTCGCCGCCGACACGCCGCTGCGCATGGTCGGGCGGCCCGAACACATGGCCGACGCCATCCTCTACCTGATCAGCGACGACAGCGCCTTCGTGACCGGCGCCGAGCTGACGGTGGACGGTGGCCGCGGCGCCGACTGAAAGGAGCTGAGCATGCAGCTGAGCCGCGAGGATCTGAAACGGGCCTACGAGCGGATGTTCACCATCCGCGCCTTCGAGGAGCGCGTGGATAAGGAGTTCGCCCTGGGCAACATCCCGGGCTTCGCCCACGTCTACCTGGGCCAGGAGGCGGCCGGCGTCGGGGTCTGCTTCGACCTGACCGACGACGACTACATCGGCTCCACCCACCGCGGCCACGGCCATTGCATCGCCAAGGGCTGCGACGTGAAGGGCATGATGCTGGAGATCATGGGCAAGGCGGGCGGCCTCTGCGGCGGCAAGGGCGGCTCCATGCACATCGCCGACATGACCAAGGGCATGCTGGGCGCCAACGCCATCGTCGGCGGCTCGCCGCCCATCGCGGTGGGCGCGGCCCTGACCCAGAAGCTGAAGAAGACCGGCCGCGTGGCGGTGGCGTTCTCGGGCGACGGGGCGTCCAACCAGGGCACCACCTTCGAGGCCCTGAACATGGCCGTGGTGCTGGGCGCTCCGGCGATCTTCGCCTTCGAGAACAACGGCTACGGCGAGCACACCGCGGCGAGCTACGCCGTCGGCGCCCCGTCGATCGCCGAGCGGGCGCGCAGCTTCGGCATGCCAGCCGAGGTCGTGGACGGCTCGGACTTCTTCGCCGTGCGCGAGGCCATGGGGCGGGCGCTGGAGCGGGGCCGCGCCGGCGAGGGACCCTATGCGCTGGAGATCGTCTGCTCACGCTTCTTGGGTCACTTCGTCGGCGACCCCCAGGCTTACCGCCTGCCGGAAGAGCTGGCCCAGGCCCGCGCCAACGATCCGCTGCCGCGGTTCCGCAAGGGCGTGACAGAGACCGGCCTTCTGGAGGACGCCGACCTGGACGCCATCGAGGCCCAGGTCCTGGCCCTGATCGAAGAGGCGGTGGCGGCGGGCCTTGCGGCGCCGCAGCCGGCGCTCTCAACCCTCGAACAAGACGTTTACGTGCGGTACTGACATGCCCAGGAAATCCTATCGACAAGCCATCAACGAGGCGCTGCGCCAGGAGATGCGGCGCGACCCCAACGTCATCATCCTGGGTGAGGACGTGGCCGGCGGCCAAGGCGCCTCGGGCGAGGCCGGCGGGGTCGGCGGCGTCTTCGGGGTGACCGGCGGGCTCTACAAGGAGTTCGGGCCCGAGCGGGTGCTGGACACGCCGATCAGCGAAAGCGCCATCATCGGCGCGGCCTCCGGCGCGGCGGTGACCGGCATGCGGCCGGTGGCCGAGATCATGTTCGTGGACTTCGTCGGGGTCTGCTTCGACCAGATCTACAACCAGGCGGCCAAGTTCCGGTACATGTTCGGCGGCAAGGCCAAGACGCCGATGGTCATCCGCACCATGATCGGGGCCGGCTTTCGCGCGGGCGCCCAGCACAGCCAGACCCTGCATCCCCTCTTCACCATGGTGCCGGGGCTGAAGGTGGTGATGCCGTCCAACGCCTACGACGCCAAGGGCCTGATGATCCAGGCGATCCGCGACGACGACCCGGTGGTCTTCATGGAATCCAAGGTGCTGTACGACACCGAGGGCGAGGTGCCGGACGAGGCCTATCGCATTCCCTTCGGCGAGGCCCGGGTGGCGCGGGAGGGCAGGGACCTGACCTTCGTCGCCTTCGGCCCCATGGTTCCGCGCGCCCTGGCGGTGGCCGAGGCGCTGGCCAAGGACGGCGTGTCGGTCGAGGTGATCGACCCGCGCACCACCTCGCCCCTGGACGAGGACGCCATCCTGGAGAGCGTGGAAAAGACCGGGCGGCTGGTGGTCATCGACGAAAGCCCGCCGCGCTGTTCCATGGCTTCGGACATCGCCGGACTGGTGTCCGACAAGGGCTTTAAGTTCCTGAAGGCGCCGATCAAGGCGGTGACGTGCCCGCACACGCCGGTTCCCTTCGCGCCCAATCTGGAAGACGAATTCCTGCCCAATCCTCGCCGGATCGAGGCGGCGGCCCGCGCCGTCCTCGCTTCATAGGCGACGTCCACAAGGGAGGACGATCATGACCGTCACCGACGCCGACGTGCTCGAGGCCAGGCGCGACGTGTTTCGGCGGGTGCTCAAGCACATCCGCGAAGGCACCAGCGACCTCGCCGACGCGCCCATGGAGAACGCGGTGAGCGTCTACACCGACCCCGAGCGTCACGCCCGGGAGCTGCAGGTGCTGTTCCGCGAGACGCCGCAACTGGTCTGCCTGTCGTCCGAACTGAAATCCCCAGGCCAGTTCCGCACCTTCGACGAGACGGGGGTTCCGATCCTGGTGACCCGGGCGGCCGACGGCGGCGTGAAGGCGTTCCTGAACATCTGCCCGCACCGCGGCGCGCGGCTGGTGCGCGAGACGGAGGGGCAGGCGCGGCGCTTCACCTGCTGGTTCCACGGCTGGACCTACGCCAACGACGGCAAGCTGATCGCCGCGCCGGAAGCGGAGCGGTTCTGCGGCGCCATGGACAGCCGCGAGCACCTGGTCAGCCTGGCCTGCGAAGAACGCCACGGCCTGGTCTTCGTCATGCCGACGCCGGGCCTCGCCCTGGACCTGGACGCCCACCTGGTCGACTTCGGGCCGGTGCTGGACGCGCTGCGGCTGGCCGACACCGAGTGGGTCAAGTCCGGCATCCTGCCGGTGGCCGCCAACTGGAAGTACGCCCTGGACACCTATGGCGAGGGCTATCACTTCGCGGCCCTGCACAAGAACACCCTGGCCCCGTACTTCCGCAACGACATCACGGTCTATGACCGCTTTGGCCGCCACCATCGCGTCTCCTTCGCCCAGAAGGACTGGGCCGATCTGGTGGACAAGCCGGAGGCCGAGTGGGGGATCCGTCCGGAAGGGGCGGGGATCCACTACCTGTTTCCCAACACCATCCTCTTCGCTGGCGCCGTGTCCCCCGGGAAGAGCTACCTGACCGTCTTCCGCCACTATCCCGGGGCGACCCCGGGCGAGACGCGGACGCACAAGGCGATCTACGCCTTCGGCGGGGTGAAATCGCCGGAGCACAGGGCGGAGGTGGAGGCCGCCTTCGACGCCACCGCCAACGTGGTGCGGACGGAAGACTATGTCACCGCCGCCGAGGGCTGGCGGAACCTGACCTTCCTGCCGGCGGGCGCCACGGTGGTCTATGGCCGCCAGGAGATCGCCCTGCAGTTCCAGCACCGGGCCATCGCCGAGGCCATCGGCCTGCCGTTGCCCAAGGTGGCCGCGCCATGACGCCGCCGCTGAGGATCGCCGCCCTGGGCGAGGTGATGCAACTGGCCTATGTGCCGGCCGACTTCGACGCGGCCCTGGCGTTCTGGACCGGGACGATGGGGGCCGGACCCTTCTTCGCCCTCGACCACGTGCAGCTGGAGGCCGTGAAATATCGCGGGGCGCCGGCCCAGATCGATTTCTCGATGGCGCTTGGCTATTGGGGCGACATCCAGATCGAGCTGATCCGCCAGCACAACGATGCGCCGTCGATCTACAGGGCCTGGCGCGACGAGGGGCGCGAGGGCCTGCACCACGTCTGCATCCTGGTCGACGACATGGATCAGGCGCGAACGGCCTGCGCCGAGGCGGGCGCGGCGGTGGTCCAGGAGGCGCGGGTGCCGGGCGGGGGCGAGGTGATCTACGTCGATACCGGCGGTGGGCCGGGCACGATGGTCGAGATCCTCAAGCCCGCGCCGGGCGGGCGCGACTTCTTCGCCATGATGCGCGAGGCGGCCCGAAACTGGGACGGCGCCGATCCCTTGAGGAGGCTCGGATGAGCGGACGGCTGAACGGCAAGGTCGCCCTGATCACGGGCGCGGCCTCGGGCATCGGCGCGGCGTGCGCGCGCAGCTTCGCGGCCGAGGGCGCCAAGGTGGTGGTCACCGACGTCCAGGCCGACAAGGGCAAGGCCGTCGCGGCCGAGGTGGGCGGCCGGTTCATCGCCCACGACGTCTCGGACGAGGCCCAGTGGGCGGCGGCGATCGCCGAGACCCTCGGCGCGCACGGCCGGCTGGACGTGCTGGTCAACAACGCCGGGGTGTTCATCCCCCAGACCATCGAGGACTCCACCCTGGAGGTCTGGAACAAGGTGCTGGGGATCAACCTCACGGGCGTCATGCTGGGCTGCAAGCATGGGGTGAAGGCCATGAAGGCCAACCCCGGCGGGCCGACCGGCTCGATCGTCAACGTCTCGTCGATCACCGGCTTCATCGGCCTGGCGTCGGCGGCGGCCTATACGGCGTCCAAAGGCGGCGTGCGGCTGCTGACCAAGTCGGTGGCGGTGCACGGCGCGCGGACCTACCGGACCATCCGCTGCAACTCGCTGCATCCGGGCACCATCGACACGCCCATGAACCAGGCCGCCTTCGAGGCCAGCGGCGACCCCGAGGGCATGCGCGCGATGTTCGACGGCATGCAGCCGATCGGGCGCATGGCCAGCGCCGAGGAAATGGCCGCCTGCGCCCTGTTCCTGGCCTCGGACGAGTCCAGCTTCATGACCGGCGCGGAACTTCTCGCTGACGGCGGCTGGCTGGCCGCGGCCGGCCCGCTCTAGCAACACTTCAGGACAAAGATGGCCAACTCCAACCGCCAATGGCTGATCAACGGTCGCCCGCGCGGCCGTCCGCTGCAGGACGACGATTTCAAGTGGGTCGAGACCCCTGTACGCGAACCCGGCGAGGGCGAGGTGCTGGTGCGCACCCTCTACCTGTCGTTCGACCCCGCCCAGAAGGGCTGGATGGAGAACATCGGCGGCTACGTCGCCCCCACCGAGATCGGCGAAGTGATGCGCGGTTCCGGCGTCGGCGAGGTGGTGGCCTCTGGCGCGCCGGGCTTGGCGGTGGGGGACAAGGTGACCGGCATGCTGGGCTGGCAGGCCTATGCGACCCTGCCGGCGCGGGACCTGAACAAGGTGGCCGACGACGAGCTTCTGACCGCCAACCTGGGCGTGCTGGGCACCACGGGCATGACCGCCTTCTTCGGCCTCAACAAGATCGGCAAGCCCTTCGCCGGCGACACCCTGGTGATCACCGGCGCGGCGGGCGCCACCGGCTCGGTGGTCGGCCAGATCGGCAAGATCGCGGGCTGCCGGGTGATCGGGGTGGCCGGCGGCGAGGCCAAGCGGCGCTGGCTGGTGGACGAACTCGGCTTCGACGGCGCCGTGGACTACAAGGCCGGCGACGTCCGCGCCCAGGTGGCCGAGCTGGCGCCCGGCGGCATCGACGTGCTGTGGGACAACGTCGGCGGCCCGATCTTCAACGACCTGCTGAGCCAGATCGCCCTGCACGCCCGCGTGGTCGTGTGCGGCGGCATCTCCCGCTACGAGCTGGGCGACATGCCGGCCGGCCCGGAGAACTACTTCAACCTGATCTTCAAGCGCGCGCGCATGGAGGGCTTCATCGTCCTCGACTACATGGCCGAGTATCCCTGGGCCCGGGCGCGGATGGCGCAGTGGATCCGCCAGGGGCGGCTTCGCTACAAGGAGGACGTCCAGCACGGCCTGGAGAACGCGCCGCGCACCCTGGGCCGGCTGTTCCAGGGCGAAAACTTCGGCAAGCAGCTGCTCAAGGTCGTCTGAGGGCCAGCGCCATGCCGATTGTCCGCTACGGCGAGGCCCTGAACGTGCTGGTGGCGGTCAAGGGGCACCCCTTCGACCGCACGGCCTTCGGCGCGATCTTCGACGAGATGGAGGGCGTGGCGGCGGCGATCGTTGACCAGCCGGCCGCAGCCCGGCTGATGACCCCGCAGGGCATGGCGGGCTTCGACGCCCTGGTGCTGTACGACATGCCGGGGATCGATTTTCGGGCGGCGGGCGGCCCCCGGTTCGTGGCGCCCGACGAGGGTTTCAAGGCGGGGTTCCTGGCGCTGCTGGACGCCGGCGTTCCCGTGGTCGCCCTGCACCACGCCATCGCCGGCTGGCCGGCCTGGCCCGAGTACGGCGAGATCCTGGGCGGGCGTTTCCTCTATCGGCCCGACACGGTCCGAGGGACGCCGCGGCCGGACTCCGGCTACCGCCACGACGTGGCCTATGCGGCCGAGCCCGCATCGATCGGCCATCCGATCCTGTCAGGTCTGCCGATCCGCATCCCGTTCACCGACGAGCTCTATCTCTTCGAGGTGTTCGAGGACACGGTGCAGCCGCTGCTGCGCGCGCGCCACGCCTTCGTCCGCGACGGCTTCTATTCCGCCGCCCAGGCCGTGGCGGGGCGGATGTACTCGAACGAGGGCTGGGAGCACGCGCCGGGGTCGGACCTGATCGGCTGGACCCGCAAAGCCCGCAACAGCCCGCTGGTCTATCTGCAGCCTGGCGACGGCCCGACGACCTATGCGGACCCCAACTATCGCCGCCTGGTCGCCAATGCGATCCGCTGGGCGGTGACGAACCGCGCCCGGAGCTGAGGCATGACCAGGACCGCGCGTCACACCATCTGCCGCGCCTGCCACGCCCAGTGCGCCTTGCTGGCGGAGGTGGAGGACGGCCGTCCGGTCAAGCTCTACGGCGACAAGGACAACCCCATCTACCACGGCTTTTCGTGCATCAAGGGGCGGGAGCTGGCGGCCTACCACACCGCGCCGTCGCGGCTGCTGAGGTCGCTGAAGCGAGGGGCGGACGGGGCGCTGGCGCCGATCGGATCGGGCGCGTTGATCGAGGACATGGCGGACCGGATCGCGGCCATCGTCGATCGGCACGGCCCGCGCGCGGTGGCGCTCTACATTGGCACCCACGGCTACAACAACTTCGCCAGCTCGGCCTTCGCCAACGCCTTCATGGACGCCATCGGCAGCCCGATGAAGTTCACCAGCGTCACCATCGACCAGCCGGGCAAGGCGGTGTCGCTGATGCTGCATGGTCCGTGGCTGGCTGGCGCGCCGACTATCGAGCACTGGGACGTGCTGACCTTGATCGGATCGAACCCGATCGTGTCGATGAACGGGGGGCTGGGCATGAACCCGGCGCGCCAGCTGCACCGCGCCCGCCAGCGCGGCATGAAGCTGGTGGTCATCGACCCGCGACGCACGGACTGCGCCGAGCAGGCGGACCTGCACCTGGCGGTCCGGCCCGGCGAGGACGCGCCCGTCCTGGCGGCCATCGCCCGGCTGCTGATCGAGGATGGGGCCTGTGACCACGCCTTCGTCGCCGCCGAGGCTGACGGTCTGGCTGCCTTGCGCGCCGCCGTGGCGTCCTTTACGCCGGAAATGGCCGGGCAAAGGGCGGGGCTTGAGCCCGACCAGATCCGCGCCGCCGCGCGGATGATCGGCCAGGCGCGGCGCGGGGCGTTCAGCGCGGGCACGGGGCCGAACATGGCCGGCCACGGCAACTTGGTGGAGTATTTCGTCAAGGTCCTGACCACGCTGAGGGGCTTCTGGCGGCGAGAGGGGGACGTGGTCGCCAACCCCGGCGTCCTGATCAAGCCGGCGCCCGCCATCGCCGCCTCGCCGGGGCCCGGAAAGGCCTGGGACCTGGGCGTGGACCTGCGCGTGCGGGGCCTGAGCCAATGCGCGGCGGGCCTGCCGACGGCGGGGTTGGCCGAGGAGATCCTGACCCCCGGGGAGGGCCAGGTGAAGGCCCTGATCGTGCTGGGCGGCAACCCGGTCCTGGCCTGGCCCGACCAGATCAAGACCGTGGAGGCCATGAAGGCCCTGGACCTGCTGGTCTGCTTCGACCCGCGCCTGTCGGCGACGGCCAAGCTGGCCCACTACGTCGTCGCCCCCAAACTGCCGCTGGAGGTCTGCGGCCCGACCGCGCTGAACGAAATGGTCGGTAATTTCGGGCCGGGCTGGGGCTATCACCGGCCCTATGCCCAATGGGCCGAGCCGCTGACGGAACCGCCGTACGGCGCCGATGTGCTGGAGGAGTGGCAGGTGTTCCACGGGCTCGCGACGCGCCTGGGCCTGACGCTGCAGATCACCCCGTCCAGCCTGCTGGATCCGGCCGAGGCGGCCGTGAACCGGACCACCGTGCCGCCCGGCGCGCCGCTGGAGGCCCATGATGTCTGGGCCATGCTGCTGAAGGGATCGCCGGTCCCGTTCGAGGCGGTTCGGCGCGCCGAGGCCGGACAACTGTTCGAGCGGCCCGAGGTCCGCGTCCAGCCTAAGCCGGCCGGCTGGGCGGGCCGCCTGGACATCGGCTCGGCGCCAATGATGGACGAGCTTCGGGCGATCGCGGCGGAGGCGCCGCCCGCGGCCGATCCCTTCCCCTTCCGGCTGATTTCACGGCGGATGCGCGACGTGCTCAACTCATCATGGCATGAGCACGACAAGCTGCGCCGGCAGCACGCCACCAACCCGGCCTTCCTCAATCCGGCCGACATGGCCGCGCTGGGCCTGGCGGACGGCGACATCGTCGAGATCGAGAGCGGACGCGCCGCCATCCGCGGCGTCGCCCAGGCGGCTGACGACGTGCGAACCGGCTGTGTGTCCATGACCCATGCCTGGGGCGGCGCGCCGGGCGAGGACGACGATCCCCGGATCGCCGGGGCCAACACCGGCCGGCTGACCGCCGTGGACCGGGACTTCGATCCCTACACCGGCATGCCGCGGATGAGCGCCATCCCGGTGCGCCTGAAGGCCATCAGCCTTAGCTGACCCGGCGTTCCAGACCCGCCCAGTAGGGCTCGCGCAGCTCGCGCCGCAGGATCTTGCCCGAAGCGTTGCGAGGCAGGGCGTCGATGAAGTCGACGCTCTTGGGGACCTTGTAGCCGGCGATCCGCTCGCGGGCCCAGGCGATGATCTCGGCGGGGGAGGGGGCCTGGCCGGCCTTGGGCACGACCACGGCCTTGACCGCCTCGCCCCAGCGGGCGTCCGGCACGCCGATGACGGCGACGTCGGCGACGGCGGGATGGCCGAAGATCGCGTTCTCCACCTCGGCCGGATAGATGTTCTCGCCGCCGGAGATGATCATGTCCTTCACCCGGTCGTGGATGAAGACGTAGCCGTCATCGTCCATGTAGCCGGCGTCGCCGGTACGCAGCCAGCCCTCCGCGTCGATGGTCTTGGCGGTGGCCTCGGGCAGGTTCCAGTAGCCGCTCATGTTGGCCGCCGAGCGGGTGGCGATCTCGCCGACCTGGCCGGGCGGCAGGGGCGTTCCGGCTTCGTCGAGGATGGCGAGCTCGACCCCCGGCAGGGCCTTGCCGGCCGAACGCATGCGCGGGTTGCCCTTGGGGTCGTGGTCCTCGGGCGGCAGGGCGACGATGGTGCCGGAAGTCTCGGTCATGCCGTACATCTGCACGAAGCCGCAGCCGAACACCTCCATGCACTCCTTCAGAAGGTCCAGCGGGATCGGCGAGGCGCCATAGAGCAGGTACTTGAGGCACGAGAAGTCGGTCTCGCGCGCCTTGGGGTGACGCACCACGATCTGCATGGCGGCGGGGACCATGAACATCTTGGATATGCGGTCCTCGGCGATGAAGTCGAGCACGCGGTTGGGGTCGAACTCCCGGGCGATGACGCCCTTGGCGCCGTTGTAGAGGCCCATGATCCCCCAGCCCGTGCCGCCGATGTGGAACACCGGCATGGCGACCAGGCTGACGTCGTCCTCGCTCCAGCGGTTCCAGTTTGTGTCGGCGGCGCGCTGCAGGGCGCGCGGGCCGAGCAGGGCTCGGTGGGGCAGCATGGCGCCCTTGGGATGGCCGGTGGTGCCGGAGGTGTAGAGCTGGATGGCCGGGTCCTCCCAGCCGACGGCGACGGCGGGATCCTCCGTCGGCTGGCTATCGCGCCAGGCGGGATAGTCCAGCCAATCCGGCGCGCCGCCCTCCGCGGCGATCACCGCGACCACCGAGGCGAATTCGGGCAGCAGGCCGCGCGCCTGGTCGATGAACTCAGGCCCCACGAACAGCACCTTCGCCTCCGCGTCGCGGACGATGTAGAGCACCTCGGGCGGGGCCAGGCGCCAGTTGATCGGGGCCATCACCGCGCCGGCCTTGGCCGCGCCGAACAGGATCTCGAAATAGGCGTCCGAGTTCTTGCCTAGGTAGGCGACGCGGTCGCCGGGCCGGACACCGAGGGCGACGAGGCCGTTGGCGACCTGGTTGGTGTGGCGGTCGAACTGGGCGTAGGTGGTGGCGCGACCCTCGAAGGCGAAGGCGGTGCGCTGGCCGCGCGCCGCGGCCTGGATGCGGGCGATATCGCCCAGGGACCGCGCCGATGACGTGTCGTTCACTCGAAATCCTCCCCAGGGCGGGCGCCGCTGGAGGGGCCTCGCTCAAAACAATCGCAACTGATTGTATAAATCATAGCTGACTTTTTCTAGCCCGTCGGTATCGTCTGGCCAACGAACGCGACGTGTGTCGCAGCAAAGGGGGCGGACGTGGGCGTCACACCGATTGCCGAGGGCCTGTTCACGGCGGGAGAACGGCCGCGCCTGATCGGCGGGCGGCGCAAGGACACGGGCCGCGTGGTGTTCCCGATCCCGTCCGGCGCCGAAGCGGCCCTCTATGACCCCGTGGAGCTGGCCGAAGCCGGGACGCTGTGGTCGTTCACCGTGCAGCGCTTTCGCCCGAAATCGCCGCCCTATGCCGGCGCCGACGACGACCGCACCTTCCGGCCCTTCGCCCTGGGCTATGTCGAGCTGCCCGGCCAGGTGATCGTCGAGAGCCGCATCGAGACGGACGACATCGCGGCGCTGAAGGTGGGCATGCCCATGCGCCTGGTGCTGACGCCGTTCCAAAGGGCCGGTGAAGCCGAGCCCGCCGTCACCTACGCCTTTCAACCCGCCTAGAAGGATCAGAGCCATGACCGAGGTTCACATCGTCGGGGCGGGCATCCACCCCTTTGGCCGGCACGACGACATGTCCGGCCTGGACCAGGGCGTCTTCGCCGTGCGCGAAGCCCTGGGCGACGCCGGGGTCGAATGGGGCGACATCCAGTTCGCCTTCGGCGGCTCGTCCGCGGCGGGCAACGCCGACGCCATGCTGCCGAGGCTGGGGCTGACCGGCGTGCAGTTCATCAATGTCGCCAACGGCTGCGCCACTGGCGGATCGGCCCTGCTGTCGGGCTATTGGGCGATCAAGTCGGGCGAGTTCGACCTGGGCGTTGTGCTGGGCTTCGACAAGCACCCGCGCGGCGCCTTCAATCCGGAGCCGGCGGACTGGGGCCTTCCGGACTGGTACGGCGAGACGGGCCTGATGCTCACCACCCAGTTCTTCGCCAACAAGATCAACCGCTACATGGGCCTTCACGGCATCACGCCGATGACCCTGGCGCGCGTGGCCGAGAAGGCCTTCGACAACGGCGCGCGCACGCCGCATTCGTGGCGCAAGCAGCCGATGGCCGCCGAAGACATCCTGAAGAGTCAGATGGTCTCCGATCCCCTCACCAAGTTCATGTTCTGCTCGCCGGCCGAGGGCGGGGCGGCCCTGATCCTGGCCTCCGACCGCAAGATGCGGGAACTGGGCCTCGCGGGCCCCAAGGTGCGCGGCGCGGCCGTGCGCACCCGGGTGAACGGGTCCTTCGAGGTGTTTTCGCCCTCGCTGGACATCGAGCGCGGGCCCTCGCCGACCATGATCGCCTCGCGGGCTGCCTTCGAGATCTCGGGCGTCGATCCGGCTGACGTCGACGTCGCGCAGCTGCAGGACACCGAGAGCGGGGCCGAGATCATGCACATGGCCGAGAACGGCTTCTGCAAGGACGGCGAGCAGGAAGCGCTGATCGCCGAGGGCGCCACGCGCCTGGGCGGGCGGCTGCCCGTCAACACCGACGGCGGGTGCCTGGCCTGCGGCGAGCCGATCGGCGCCTCGGGCCTGCGCCAGGTCTATGAGAACGTCCAGCAGCTTCGGGGGCGGGCCGTCGGCCGCCAGGTGGAAGGCGCCCGCCTCGGATACAGCCAGGTCTATGGCGCCCCGGGCCTCTCGGCGGTGGCGATCCTGGAGGCCTGAGGCCTCCAAGTAGAGACCTCAGCTCTTGGCGGTGAAAAAGTCGGCCCGGGGGCGGCCATCCGGGTCGTAGACCGGCTCCACGTGGTCGACCCGATACTTGCGCGTCACCGCGTTCTTGATGCCGTAGCCTCCAAGGTGCGCGAGCATGCCCAGATAGGGCTTGCCGGCCAGGTGGGCGGCGAGGTCGGCTTCGCAGGTCCACTCCTCGAACACATGGATGCGGCCGGGCCGGGAGAGGTCGGCGGTCCAGGCGTAGTGGACGCAGCCGGGTTCCTCCAACGCCGCCTGGATCAGCACCCGCGCGCCGACGAGGGCGCGTTCGCGGTCTTCGGGCGCGAGATCGACTTCGCCTGAAATCACAATGGTCATGGCTCGGCTCACCCTTCGCTCTGGTCGTGCTTGATCTGGTAGGCGCGCTTGCGGAACAGCCAGACGCCGTCCTGCTTCACGAGCTCGTCGTCATAGGCCCCGACGATGCGGCGGACCGCGCCCTTGGCGTCGGTCAGGATCTCCTGCGTGTAGACGCGGGCTGTGGCGGCCTGGCCGCGCACCACGATCGAACCGGGGCTGGCGAAGAAGGCGGCGAGGGTGAAGGCCTGCATGGCCTGCTCCCAGGCGCCGCGGATCTGGGCCCGGCCGGCGACCTCGATCCCGGGCAGGGACCAGACGGCGTCCTCGCACCAGTTGGCGATCCAGGCCTCGGCGTCGTGGCGGAAGACGGCGTCGCTGTAAGCCTCGATCCGCTCGCGGATGGCCAGCCGATCCTCGATCGGTCCCTCGAATGACATGGCGCTTCCCCCTTGGCCCGATCTCGCCCTGCGCCCGTAAAAAAGTCAAGCTTGCTGGTTTTTTTAGGCGGGTGTAGCCAATTCAGACCGGCGGGACAGCCGGACGGGAGGACGTCATGAGAAGACTGCAAGGCAAGACGGCCGTTGTGCTGGGCGCGGCCGGGGCCGGCAATATGGGGCAGGTGATCGCCCGCCGGTTCGCGGCCGAGGGCGCGCTGGTGATGGTGGCGGGCCGGCATGAGGCCGAGCTGGCGAGCCTGGCCGCCGAGTTGGGTGGGCGTCACGCCGTTTGCGACATCACCGCCGAGGCGGACGTCCGGGCGCTGGCCAAGGCCGCCAAGGCCTGGACGGGCCGGGTCGACATCGCCCTCAACGCGACGGGCTGGGGCCTCCTCAAGGGCTTCCTGGAGACCACGCGCGAGGACCTGGAGCGGATGACCGCGCTGCAGTTCATCGGCCCGTTCCAGTTCTTCCAGGCCATGACCGAGGCGATGGCGGGGACGGGCGGCTCCCTGATCCAGATCAGTTCGGCGACGGCGACGATCATGCTCAACGACCATGCGGCCTACATGGGGACCAAGGCCGGCGTCGATCACGTGATCCGCTGCATCGCCAACGAGTTCGGCGATCGCGGCGTGCGCGCCAACTCGATTTCGCCCGGCCTCACCGCGACGCCGATGACGGCCCAGGCCCAGGCGACGCCCGGCCTTTTCGAGGCCTTCTCATCGTCCTATCCGCTCGGCCGCGTCGGCACGTCTGACGACATCGCCGAGGCGGCGGTCTGGCTGGCCAGCGACGCCTGCTTCATGACCGGCCAGAACCTGCAGGTGAACGGCGGCCTGACCCTGCGGCGAAACCCCACCCGCGAGGAGATCGCCGCCTCGGTCGGGGCGGCCATGACGCGGCGTTAGGGTTGGGAGCCGGCGTCGCCGTTCCCGTTCCGCTTCGACACCACTAAGACCTTGAAATAGTGGTGGGTGCAGTAGGGCTCGAACCTACGACCCGCTGATTAAGAGTCAGCTGCTCTACCAACTGAGCTATGCACCCGCTCGACATCGGGGGCCCTTTCAGGCCCCGGCGCGAGGGCGCGGACCATACTGAAAAAGCCGGCGATGGCAAGGCGTCGCCGACGATTGTTTTTTCCGCCGCCTGGGAAACGACGCCGGCCCGATCGTGGGCGGGACGGCAAGCCGCTGTGCGCCGACCGTCCCCGCAGCGACCGGCGCGCGACGCTTTGTGAGGCTGGTTCCCGGCGCCCGATTCCCGTGTGGGGGGAATTGCGCCATGCGCGCGAGAATCTTTTGACATTTCGCTTGACGAATAACGCAATTGAGTCGCCTGATTTGGTCAATCTTAACGGTTCATTAAGTTCAAGCATTCGGTGCGGCGATGTCTGCCCGTCCGCGGATATGTCGTCAAAATTGGTGGGGAAGCAAATATGCGGGTGATATTCACCGGCGCAATTGCATGCGCGCTGACTTCATTTGGCGGAACGATCAGTGCGCAGCAGCTCGTCTATACGCCGATCAACCCGGCGTTCGGCGGAAACCCGCTGAACACTACTCAGCTTGAGGCTGACGCGAATACGCAAAATCAGTTTAAGCCAAAGCCCGCCACGACAAATCTCACCCAAGCTCAGCTGTTCGCGCAACAGCTGCAATCTCAGCTCCTGGCGAGCCTGGCCAATCAGGTCTCACAGGCCATTTTCGGACCGAACGCCCAGGACTCCGGAACGTTCTCCTTCGGCGGCGAGACCGTGACCTTCGTTCGGAGCCTGGGGGAGATCACGGTCACCATCACCGACCCCACCGGCGCCCAGACAGTCCTGAAGCTGCCTACCTCTTCGAGTTTGACGGGCGGTTGATCATGCGCCTGCCGGTGACCCTACTGGCCGGACTGGCGGCGTTGACCGTGGGAGGCTGCGCTTACACGCCCAGGCCCGCGACGATGGTCAAGCAGCCCGTCTATCCCAGCCTCACGCCCAGCCAGGCGATGCTCAACGATCTTCCGCCGCCGGACAGACCCGTGGCGGTGGCCGTCTATGGCTTCAACGACGAGACTGGTCAGTTCAAGCCGAGCAATCAGGGCCAGACCCTGTCGCGAGCCATCAGCCAGGGCGCCAGCGCAATGCTGATGCGGTCGCTGCAGGAGGCGGGAAACGCCCACGCCGACCCCAACGCGCCGCGATGGTTCACGGTGGTGGAGCGCGAGCAACTCAAGGACCTCCTCAACGAGCGTCAGATCATTCGCGAGATGCGATCCCAGTACCTTGGCGAGAAAGGGGTCAATCCAACGGCGTTGCCGGCCCTGTTGTTCGCGGGCGTCCTGCTCGAGGGCGGGGTGGTGGGCTATGACACCAACACGGTCACGGGCGGCGTGGGCGCCACCCTGCTCGGCATTGGGGGCAGCGCCAAGTATCAACAGGACACCGTGACGGTCTATCTGCGGGCCGTATCGGTAAAGACCGGCGAGGTGCTGACATCCGTGACCGCCTCCAAGACGGTCACGTCC
This sequence comes from Pseudomonadota bacterium, assembly GCA_018241335.1. GTDB lineage: Bacteria > Pseudomonadota > Alphaproteobacteria > Caulobacterales > Caulobacteraceae > Acaudatibacter. The sequence goes on along the minus strand of JAFEEA010000007.1, from coordinate 15,700 downwards.
TACGCGGTCGACGCCAACGTCTTTCGCTACATCGCCTCCGACAAGCTGCTGGAGACCGAGAACGGCTTCACCACGAACGAGCCGGGGATGGTCGCCCTTCAGCAGGCCATCGACAAGGCGGTCTATGGCCTGATCATGGAGGGCGCGGACCAGAAGCTATGGTCATTCGCGGATCCCGCTGCAGCGGCGGCCGCCATCGAACGCTACCACGCCGAGCGCGACGGCCGTCTCACGGCCCAGCAGGTCGAGACAGCCGCCCGGCGTGACCGCCGATCACCGGCCCGGATCATCCCGCGGTCGCCGCCATCTGCGCCGTCGGAGCCGCCGAGCGCCCAGAACCGGAGGCCGCCGACGCCGCTCGCTGCGGCGGGACAATCGCCGTCCGGACAACTCCTGCCTTCGCATCCTTCCAATTTATCCCGACCGCCCGATCAGACGATGACGGCCGGGATTTCGCCAGGCCGGTAGGGAGACCTCCAGCCCAAAATGATCCCGTTGTGGGGTCGCACTAGAAAAGGGAAGTAAGCGCATGAAAAGGCTATTTTTAGCGCCCGTGTCCGCAGCTGCGTTGATGGCCGCCGGCGCAGCTTACGCGGCGGGCAGCAGCGCTACGATCGATCAGATCGGCACTGTCGAGACCGCCACCGTTGATCAGACCGCCGGCAACAACGACACCGCCACCGTGACGCAAGGGGCAGGAACGGGCGCAAGCGACGCCTACAACCACGCCACCGTAACCCAGGCGGGTTCCGGGAACGCGGCGACCGTGAACCAGAGCCAGGGCGCCTATGGACTGGCAAACCCCAGCAACACCCTGAACTCTGACCAAGAAGGCGTGAATGGCGCCGTCACCGTCGTCCAGGTCGGCAACAACACGGCGACGGTCAACCAGCAAGGCGGGTCGAACAACGAGACGGTGTTGATCGGCCAGTCCAACAACTTCAACACCGCCAGTGTGGTCCAGAACGGCGTCCAGGAAACGGCCGTCGTGAACCAGCAGGATGGTACGACCAACCAGGCCAGCATCAATCAGTCGGGAACCGGCACCTACGCCTACACCCAACCCTACAACATCAAGGTGCCCGGCCCCGGTGACCTGGCTCGCTCGGAGAACATTCCAGGCACTTCGGTCCTGCCGGGCGCCGGCGCTGGCAACACTGTGTACGGACCGGTCGGGGCGATCATCGACCAGATCGGCTCCAATAACGTCGGCTCCATCAGCCAGCAGGGCACCTGGAACTTCGCCAGCGTGTCGCAGGACTCGCCCGGCGGGAACAATGGCGCCGTGACGCAGACGAGCGGCAACTACTATTCCGACGCCGTGACCTATCAGGCCGGCTCTGGCAACGTCGCCAACCTTCAGCAGGTCGGCGCCGGCATCAACTACAATGTCGCCTGGCAAAACGGCACGGGCAACCAAGCCTACGCCACTCAGACAAGCGGCGCCGGTGGTGACTCTTCCACCATCGAGCAGGGCTTCTACCCCGACCCCGGCTTCGCCTATTACACCCTCGACAGCTATCTGGCGTCGGATGGCCCGGTCACCGGAGACTATGCGTCCGTGTCTCAGAACGGCGCCAACGACACCTCGCTGGTGCACCAGTACGGCAACTACGACACGGCTTATGTGGTCCAAGGCCAGTCGGGCGCCAGCGCCACGATCAACCAGGGCGGCTCAAGCAACTGGGCCTACATCCACCAATAGCGTCCAGCGTCAGTGCTCGCTGGCCGGCGAGGACGCCGGCCAGCGCCTTTTCAGGGAAGCCCAAATGGCATGCTTGGCCCGATTGACGGCGATGCTCGCGATGATTGCCGGCTGCGGCGTGGCTCACGCAGGTGCGCCCTCCAGTGTGACCGTCGAACAGATTGGCGAAGGCGGCCACGCGAAGGTCGTACAAGCCGGTCGTGGAGATCTGGTCGCCATCGTTCAAAGCGACCAGTCGGGCGACGCCGTCGTAAGGCAATTCGGGTCCGATGAGTCCGCCTCGGTCACCCAGTCGGGCGCTGGCTATGGGTCGGCGGCCCTGAACCAGATCGGCGCGCAGAACTGGGCCAGCGTCAGTCAGGCCGGCGGCTACAACGCCGCCATCCTCAACCAGTCGGGCGTCGGCAACCGAGCCAAATTGCTGCAGGCTTCATCTCTCGATGGCGTCAACACTGCGGAGATCGAGCAGCATGGAGCACTCAATGTCGCCGCACTGGAGCAGAACGGATCGGGCAACACCGCCGTTCAGGCTCAGCTCGGCGTGGCCGACACCCAGAGCGTCTCTCAGATCGGCGACAACAACCATGCCGTATACACCCAGGTCGGCAACAACCTGCCGGATCTGCATGTCCAGCAGACCGGAGGCATGACCGTTACGATCCTCCAGACGGGGTGGGGTGCGAGCACGCACTGACATGATCAGGATCGCGGCCAATTTGCTCCTTGCGCTCGCCGCGCCCTTTTCGGCGTCCGCGGCCCCGCCGGGCGGGGCGCCCGCCCAGATCCCATCGTCGCCAGCGACAGTCGCGTCCGACATAGCTCCCGGCCAGATTTCCAGCCCTTCGCAGTCTTCTGCCCAGACGACTCAGATCGCCCCCCCGAAGAGCGGACTGGACAGCGCCCCGCAGGTCTCTTCGCCGGTCAACAGGCCGACCGTCATTCATCAACCTCAGGTAACCACGGGCGATGGCAACGCCGTCGCGGTGGCGCCCGCCAATGGACACGACCGTTGCGATCCGGCCACCTCCCGGGACAGCGCCCGGTCGGCGGAGTGCGCCGAGATCCTCGACAACCGGTCGGCCCAGTTCAGATCAGCTTCCGAACCGTCGGCCGCCCCCATCTCCCCGGACCAGCCATCCGACCTGCTGGTGAACGGCATTGTCAGTGGTGGAACCGGAACGGTCGTCGCCCTTCCTTCGCCGAAATAGGCGCGGCGCGCGACTTAGATGATCCTCAACCCTTTGGGCCTAGCGTGCCGCCATGCCGCGCGCCGCCATCATCGCCCTGTGCCTCGCACTATTCGCACTACCAGCCGCTGCGGCCGATTCGGGGCCGGCCTGGATCACCCAGATCGACCCCGCCCGCGCCATCCTCCCGACCAGCGCTGGGCAGGAGCCCGTGCCCGGCGGACCTGAAGGCCAGGCGACAGCGGAAAGCGATCTGATGAACTACGTGTCGGTCGCCGACACCGGTGAAGGCGACCAGGCATTGATCCGTCAATACGGCGCCATGGACCTTGCCCATGTCACCCAGTCCGGCGCCGCCAACACGGCGGTCATCGTACAGTTCGGGGCCGGATCGGCTGCGACCGTAACGCAGGCCGGCTACGGCAACTTCGCCTCCATCCGCCAATAGTCGCTTCTCCCTGCAGGCTTTCGCCGCGCCCGGGTCGAAGCGAAGCGATAGGTTCCGCCTTCCAGGGGTTGGGGGCGGAGCGGCGTCACGCCGACGTCCAACCGGAGCCGGCGCCGGGATGAAGGTCGAATCCGGCGGAATTGTTTGCGGCGCGCGTGGTCGCGGCTGGCGGAAGGCCTAGACTGGCGGCCGGGAGACAGGGGATTCGATGGCCAGGCGCGACATCAAGGGGGTAGTGGACTTCGGCTACCTGGAGGACTTCGCGGCCGGCGACGCCGGCGTCATCGACGAGGTCCTGGCCCTGTTCCGCGAGCAGGCGGCGATCTGGTCGACGATGCTCGATCCCGCCAACGACGGCTGGAAGGACGCCGTCCACACCATCAAGGGGGCGGCCCGGGGCGTGGGAGCCTTCGCCCTGGGCGAGGCCTGCGCCTGGGCGGAGGCCAAGGGCGCGTCAGCCTTGCCGGCGGTGCGCGACGCCCTGGACGCGGCCCTGTCGGACGTCGCCGCCTACGCCCACGAACAGATGCTCAAGTCCCTGAAAACCAAGCGCTGAAGCGCCCGCGCCTCAGATCCCCGCGCCGTTGTCGATAGTGGCCAGGGCGGCCTCGTGCGTCGCGGCCTCGCCGGTGATCCAGTTCACGAACGCCTTGACCTGGGGCAGGCGGCCTTTCGCCTTGGGGTGGACCACGTGGTAGGCGAAGTCGACGGCGGTGGCGATCTGCAGCGGCGCCACCAGGCGGCCGGCGTCGAGGTCGTCCTGGGCCAGGGTGCGCTTGGCCAGCGCCACGCCGCGGCCGCCCACCGCCGCCTCGATCACCAGGCTGGACTGGTTGAAGCGCGGGCCGCGGTTACCGTCGACGCCCTTGACCCCCCGTGCGGCCAGCCACATCGACCAGTCCGGGCAGCTATCGTCGGCGTCGGGCGAGCCGTCGTGCAGCAGGATGTGGTGCGACAGGTCCGAGGGGTCGTTCAGGGGATTGGCGGCGACCAGGTCGGGGCTGGCGACGGGGATCACCGTCTCGTTCATCAGCCGTACCGATTCGAGACCCGGATAGCGGCCTGACCCATAGCGGATCGCCAGGTCCACCTCGCCGGCGGCGAAATCGACCAGTTCCATGTCGGCCGACAGCCAGACGTCGACCTGGGGGTGGGCCTCCTCGAAGCGGCCGAGGCGCGGCACCAGCCACTTGGCGGCGAAGGATGGGGCGGCGGTGAGGGTCAGGCGACGGCCGTCGACGGCGGCGGTCAGCAGGGACGCGGCCTCGGCCAGACGGTCGAAGGCTTCGCGCAGGGCGGGCAGGGCGGTCTGGGCGGCGTCGGTCAGCAGCAGGCCCTTGGGCGTGCGCTTGAAGAGCGCGGCGCCGACATAGTCCTCCAGGTTCTGAATCTGCTGCGACACCGCACCCGGCGTGACCGACAGTTCGTCGGCCGCGCGGCTGAAATTCAGGTGCCGGGCGGCGGCCTCGAAGGCGCGCAACGCGTTCAGCGGCGGAAGGCGGCGTCTCGACTCCATAGAAATCCTGATACCCCCGGCAGAAGTCCTTTGTTGCGAAATGGAGGCCCGGCGCCCAATTTGCAACTGTCCGGCGGCGCATCGGCCCTTTTCGCCGACGGATGTCGGCGGGGCGAGCCTTTGAGGTTCGCCCCGTCCTGTCTTCGGGCTGGCCTTTTAGAGTTCCTGAAACATATACCGGGCCATGACGAAACCTCACATGCCAAAGAACCGCAAGCATCGTCTCGTTGTCCTGGGCGGCCGCAAGGGCGGCAGCAAGGGCGCTTGGGGGCGTGTGTGGCTGGTGGGCGCGGGACCGGGCGATCCGGACCTGCTGACCGTCAAGGCGCTGAAGGCGCTGCGGGACGCTGATGTCGTGGTGCACGACGGGCTGGTCTCCGACGCGATCCTGGACCTGGCGCCCGCCGAGGCGCGCCGCATCTCGGTGGCCAAGCGCAAGTCGCGCCATTCCTACGCCCAGGACGAGATCAACCGCATGCTTGTGGCCTTCGCCCAGGAGGGGCTGGAGGTGGTGCGCCTGAAAGGCGGCGATCCCTTCATCTTCGGCCGCGGCGGCGAGGAGCTGGAAGCCTGCCGCGCGGCGGGCGTCGAGTGCCTGGTCGTGCCGGGCGTCACCGCCGCCCTGGCGGCCTCCGCCTCGGCTGGCGCGCCCCTGACCCATCGCGGATCGGCCCAGGCGGTCACCTTCGTCACCGGCCATGCCGCCGCCGGCGCGGAACCGGACCTGGACTGGGCGAGCCTGGCCCGGGCCAACCAGACCGTCGTCATCTACATGGGCCTGTCGGCCGCGCCGGCCATCGCGGGCCGCCTGATGGGCGCCGGCCGCGACGCGGCCACCCCGGCCCTGGTGGTCGAGAACGCCAGCCGCCCGGACGAGACGCGCCTGGTCACGACGCTGGGCGGGCTGACGGAGGCCGCCGCCGGCCTTTCGGGGCCGGCCCTTCTGATCGTGGGCGAGGCGATGTCGCTGGCCCAGGCCTCGGCGCCCGCCGCGGCCGAGTTCGTTTCTCTTCTGAGCGCCAAGGCATGACCATGAAAGCTCTTACCGCCAACCGCCTCGATGATGGCGAGGCCGTGTTCTGGATGGGCGGCCGCTGGGTCGACCGCTTCGCCGAGGCTCAGCTCTGGGGTGACCAGGATCCCGACGCAGATGCGGCCGAGGCCCACGCCAAGAGCGAACTGACCCAGGTGGTCGACGCCTATCTGATCGACGTCATCGAATCCGAGGGCGGGTATGCGCCTTTGAGCTATCGCGAACGCGTGCGGGCGATGGGCCCGACCAACAAGCTCGAGCACGGCAAACAGGCCGAGGGCGGGGCGTCCATCGAGGCGCTCGTCCATGCTCACGGCGCGGCCCGCTCCACCGGGCGCGTCAACCTGATCAAGCGCAAGTAAGGGCCCGCTGCGCCATGTACCGATATGACGAGATCGACAGAGCGATTTTGACCGACCGGGTCGCCGAGTTCCGTGAACAGGCGACGCGGCGGCTGGCGGGCCTGATCACCGAGGATCAGTTCAAGCCGATCCGGCTGATGAACGGCCTCTATCTGCAACTGCACGCCTACATGCTGCGTATCGCCATACCCTATGGCGCCCTGACCAGCGCCAAGCTGCGCAAGCTGGCCTACATCGCGCGCACCTACGACAAGGGCTACGGCCACTTCACCACGCGCACGAACCTGCAACTGCACTGGATCAAGCTGCGCGATGCGCCGGATATCCTGGAGCATCTGGCCGAGGTCGAGCTGCACTCGATCCAGACCTCCGGCAACTGCATCCGCAACCTGACGGCCGACCCCCACGCCGGCGCCACGGCCGACGAGGTGGACGATCCGCGCGTCTGGGCCGAGGCGATCCGCCAGTGGTCGACCTTCCACCCGGAATTCTCGTTCCTGCCGCGCAAGTTCAAGATCGCGGTCACCGCCGCGGCGACCGACCGCGCGGCGATCAAGGTCTATGACATCGGGCTGCGGCTGCACCGCGCCGAGGACGGGGAACTGGGCTTCGAGGTGCTCGTCGGCGGCGGCCTGGGCCGCACGCCCTATCTGGGCTCGACGATCCGCAAGCACCTGCCGACCCGCCACCTGCTGTCGTACCTGCAGGCCATCCTGCGCGTCTACAATCGCGCCGGTCGGCGGGACAACGCCTGGAAGGCGCGAATCAAGATCCTGGTGTCTTCCCTGGGCGCCGAGGAATTCGCCCGCCAGGTCGAGGAAGAGTGGGAGCGCGAGCCCCGCGACGGCGTCGACCTGCCCGACGAGGAGCTGGCCCGCATCCGCGCCGCCTTCGCGCCCCAGGGCTTCGAGACCCTGCCGCCGGTCTCGGCCGCGTTCCAGTCCGCCAAGGCCAACGACCGGGCCTTCGCCCGGTTCGCTCGCCATAACGTCAAGCCGCACAAGGTTCCCGGCTACGCCATCGTCGACGTGTCGCTGAAGGCGCCGGGCGAGACGCCGGGCGATTGCTCGGCCGACCAGATGGACGTGGTCGCCGACCTGGCTGAGCGGTTCTCGCACGACGAGGTGCGCGTGTCGTACGAGCAGAACCTGATCCTGCCGCACGTGAAGCTGGACGACGTCCCGCAGGTCTATGCGGAGCTCGAGGCGGCCGGCCTGGCGACGCCGAACATCGGCCTGATCAGCGACATCATCGCCTGCCCGGGGCTGGACTACTGCGCCCTGGCCAATGCGCGGGCGATCCCCATCGCCCAGGACATCGCCAAGCGCTTCGCCGACCCGGAGCGCGCCGAGGTCGTGGGCGAGCTGAAGATCAAGATCAGCGGCTGCATCAACGCCTGCGGCCACCACCACGTCGGCCACATCGGTATCCTGGGCGTCGATAAGAAGGGCGAGGAGTTCTACCAGCTGACGCTGGGCGGCTCGGGCGCCGAAGACGCCGAGGTCGGCAAGATGCTCGGCCCGGCCCTGCCGGCGGACAAGGTCGCCGACGCCGTCGAACAACTGGTCGAGGTCTACATGCGCGAGCGCGCCGAGGGTGAGCGCTTCCTCGACACCTTCCGCCGCACCGGCATGTCGCCGTTCAAGGAGGCTGTCTATGCCGACGCTCGTTAAGTGGACCGGCGCGGACGCCGAGCTGGCCGAGGATCCGTTCACGGCCGTCGATGACGATCAGACCCTGCCGCGCGGCGACGTGATCATCTCGCTGACCCGCTTCCAGGCGGAGGGCGAGCAACTGCTGTCCGAAGGTCGCAAGATCGGCGTCCGCGTCGAGGCGGACGAGGCGGTGGAGGCCCTGGCCTATGACCTGCCGCGCATCGCGGTGGTGGCGCTGGTGTTTCCCAAGTTCCGGGACGGCCGCGCCTATAGCGCCGCGCGCCTACTGCGCCAGCGCTTCGGCTATGAGGGGCAGGTGAGGGCGGTGGGCGACGTGCTGCGCGAGCAGGCCCACTTCATGATCCGTTGCGGCTTCGACGCCTTCGAGCCCGCCGACGGCTCCGGTCCGACCGACTGGGCCCATGTCGCGGCCCGCTTCCGCCATGTCTATCAGCGCGCGGCGGACGACCGCACGCCGGCGTTTCTCGAAAGGCAGGGCTGAGATGGCCATGGCCTACGACCAGACCGACCGCACCTCGGCGCCGCCCCGTACAAAGGCGCCCGGGCTGTCTCTGGCCCAGCGCCTGGACGCCGAACTGCGCGAGGCCCATCCGTCGGAAATCCTTCGGGCGGCTTTCGAGCACTATGGCGATCGGCTGGCGCTGGTCTCGTCGTTCGGCGCGGAGTCGGCGGTGCTGCTGCACCTGGCCGCCCAGGTCAGCCCGCGCATCCCGGTGCTGTTCCTGGACACCGGCATGCTGTTCGGCCAGACCCTGGACTACCGCCAGCAACTGGCCGAGAAGCTGGGCCTCAAGGACGTGCGCGACCTTCGTCCCCGTTTCGAGGACCTGGCCACCGGCGACCCCGGCTCCGACCTCTGGAAGACCGACACCGACGCGTGCTGCAACATCCGCAAGGTGATCCCCCTGGATGCCGCCCTGGATGGCTTCGACGGCTGGGTCACCGGCCGTAAGCGCTTCCACGGCGGCGACCGCCTGCGCCTGGCGGTGGTCGAGGAATCCGAAGGCAAGCTGAAGTTCAATCCCCTGGCCAACTGGACCAAGCAGGACCTGGACGCCTACGCCGCCGAGCATGACCTGCCGGCCCATCCGCTGGTGGCGGCGGGCTTCCCGTCCATAGGCTGCTGGCCGTGCACCAAGCCGGTGGAAGAGGGCCAGGACGTGCGCGCCGGACGCTGGGCGGGTTCCCAAAAGACCGAGTGCGGCATACATACCGCCCGCGCCCCCGGCGCAGCGCCGTTCATGGGCGGCGACATATAGCGCGCTTTCGCGCCTCCTCCCGATTCAGGTAGACGAGCCCTCATGACCGACGCGCCTCTTGCCGCCCCGCCTTCCAAGGCCCGCGGCGCCTTCTACGTCGAGACGGTGACCTATGTGCACCACTGGACGGACACCCTGTTCACCCTGCGCACGACGCGCGATCCCGGCCTGCGCTTCGACAACGGCCAGTTCGTGATGCTGGGCCTGGAAGTGAACGGCAAGCCGCTGCTGCGCGCCTACTCCATCGCCAGCGCCAACTACGCCGACGAACTGGAATTCTATTCCATCAAGGTGCCGGACGGCCCGCTGACCTCGATCCTGATGAACATCAAGGTCGGGGACGAGATCCTGGTCGGCAAGAAGCCCACCGGCACCCTGGTGCTGGACGGCCTGCGTCCGGGCAAGAACCTCTACCTGATGGGCACCGGCACCGGCCTCGCGCCGTTCCTGAGCCTGGTGCGCGACCCGGACGTCTATGAGCGCTTCGAAAAGGTGATCGTCACCCACACCGTGCGCGAGGTCGCCGACCTCAGCTACCGCCAGTTCCTGGAAACCGATCTGCCGAACGATCCGGATCTCGGCGAGATGGTGTCGCCCAAGCTGATCTATTATCCGACCGTGACGCGCGAGCCCTTCAAGACTGAGGGCCGCATCACCGACCTGATCCAGTCCGGCAAGCTGTCGCAGGACATCGGCCTGCCGCAGCTCGACCCGGCCCGCGACCGCGTGATGCTTTGCGGCGGCCCGTCGGTGCTGGCGGACCTCAAGCAATTGCTGCTCGACCGCGGCTATGAGGAAGGCTCGGTGGCCAAGCCGGGCGACTTCGTCCTGGAACGCGCTTTCGTCGAGACCTGATCTCGTCCACCCTCGCGGCAAAGCGGGGGAGGGATCATGACCATCGTCGTCACCGGGGGAACCCGGGGCATCGGCTTCGCCATCGCCGAGGGTCTGGCGGACGCCGGCGAGCAGATCGTGCTCGGTTATCGCAGCAATGAGGCCGCCGCGGACGCCGCGGTCGCGCGCCTGGAGGCGCTGGGAGCCACGGCCGTCGCGACGCCCGCCGACGTCGGGACCATCGAGGGCGCGGCCGCCCTGATCGCGCGCGCGGCCGCCCTGGGCGGTCCGATAACCGGCCTCGTCCACAGCGCCGCCATGATCTATCCCACCACACTGCTGCAGGCGGACCTGGCCCTGTTCACCCAGGCGGTGCAGACCAACGGCCTGTCGCTTCTGTATCTCGTGCGGGCGGCCTTGCCGTCCATGCCTCGCGGCGGCTCCATCGTCTTCGTCAGCAGCGCTGGCGCGCGCACCAGCCAGGCCCGCTACGGCGCGCTGGGAACCGGCAAGGCCCTGGCTGAGAGCCTGATGCGCTACCTGGCGCCGGAGCTGGCGCCGCTGGGCGTTCGGATCAACGCCATCGCCCCGGGGCTGATGGAGACCGACTCGGTGGCCGACATGGTCGGCGGTCAGGAGGCGGCGGAAAGGCTCTTCGAGCGCGCCGCCAAGGCCAATCCTTCCGGGCGCCTGACGAGCGGGCGCGATTGCGCCGCGCTGACGCGCTTCCTGCTCTCACGTGACGCCGAATTCATACAGGGGCAGGTTATCCACGCCAACGGTGGCGCTTATGTAGGGGGCTGAGCGGGAGGCGCGCGTTCATGACCCTGATCCTCAACATCCTGTGGTTCATCTTCGGCGGCTTCCTGGCGGGGCTGGCCTGGCTGTTCGCCGGGCTGCTGCTGGCCATCACCATCGTCGGCCTGCCCTGGGCCGGGGCGGCCTGGCGCATCGCCGCCTTCAGCTTCGCGCCCTTCGGCAAGACGGTGGTGGACCGGCCATGGGTGACCGGCCACGAGGACCTGGGCACCGGGCCGATGGGCTTTCTGTTGAACGTGATCTGGTTCGTGCTGGCCGGATGGTACCTGGCGCTGGGTCACCTGGTGATCGCCGTGGCCCAGTTCGTGAGCATCATCGGCATCCCGTTCGCCCTGCAGCACGTCAAGCTGGCGGTGATCGCCCTGGCGCCGGTGGGCAAGGCCGTCGTGCCGAACTGAATCGCTCGGCGCCGCTGTGAGGTCAGGCGTGCGGGCAGCCCGCGAAGGTGCCGACCTTGGCCACGGTCAAGCTGGCGAGATTCAGCGGCATCAGCGGGCCCATCGAGGCGGCGCCCTGGCCGGTGAAGAGGTCGATACGCCCGGTATGGATCGCGCCGCCGACGTCGGAGGCGTACCAGTAGCCGTCGTGCTTGGAGCCGTCTGGCATCGGCAGGCCGACGGTTTCCTTGATGAACAGCAGGGTGTGGCGCGGCACCGACTTGCCGTCCACCGCGGCGGTGCGCATCGGCACCACCTTGCAGCCCAGCGAGTCGAGCCCGCGAATACCGCCGCCGCTGTGGTACAGCGTGGCCTTCAGCTTGAAGAAGTCCAGGACGGGCGCGGCGTCCTTCAGGGCCTGGGCGACCAGGTCACCCAATGGATCGGATTCCGCGTGAGCTCCCGTGGTCCCAAGGCTCACGGTCAGCGCAGCGAGGCATGCCAGGAGGCGCTTCATCAGCGTAGCCCTGTTGTTTCTCGTCGACGTTGCGGCGCGAGTCGTACAGACGACGGAGCGCTGAGGCAACCCGGAGGCTAGCCAATGTCGCTCACGATCTACGGTGACTCGATTTCGGGCAATTGCTTGAAGGTGAAGTGGGTCGCCGAACGGCTAAGCCTGCCGTTCCGCTGGATCGAGGTGGATATTCTCAAGGGCGAGAGCCGGACACCGGAGTTCCTGGCGCGAAATCCTGCCGGCCAGGTGCCGATGGTGATTCTGGACGATGGGCGCGCCCTGGCCCAGTCGAACGCCATCATGGTCTATCTGGCCGAGGGATCGGACCTGATCCCGGCCGACGCCTATGATCGCGCCCGCATGTTCGAGTGGATGTTCTGGGAACAGTACAGCCACGAGCCCTATGTCGCCGTGGCCCGGTTCCACGTGAAGTACCTGGGCAAGGCCGTCGCCGAGCTTGAACCCAGGATCGTTGAGCGGGGGGCTGCCGCCCTGGCCCGGCTGGAGGCGGCGCTGACCGGGACGACCTATCTGGTCGGCGATCGCCTGAGTCTCGCCGACATCGCCCTTGTCGCCTACACCCGGATGGCCCATGACGGAGGCTTCAACCTGGCCGACTATCCCGCGACGCTGGCCTGGGTGCGGCGGGTCGAGGCGGCCCTGCCGATCGGGGATCCCGCATGAAAACCTCCGTTCGCCTCGTCGCCGGCCTGGTGGCGGCGCTGTCGGCCCAGGCCGCCGCGACCCAAGCCCTGGCCTGGGGCAACACGGGGCACAGGCTGATCGGGCGGCTAGCCATCCAGAAGCTGCCGGCTGATGTCCCGGCCTTCCTGCGCACGCCCCTGACCGTTTCGAAGGTCGGTGAACTGGCGCGTGAGCCGGATCGTTGGAAAGGCGCCGGCAAGACCCACGACAACGACCTGGACCCCGGTCACTTCCTGGACCTGGGCGATGACGGCAAGGTGTTCGGCGGTCCCGCCCTGGATGCGCTGCCGCTCACCCGCGCCGACTACGAGGCCGCCCTGAAGGCTGTCGGCGCCGACAGCTGGAAGGCCGGCTATCTGCCTTACTCCATCGTCGAGGGCTGGCAGCAGCTGGCCATCGACTTCGCCTATTGGCGCGTGGACCGCGCCGGCGCCCGGGCCACGCGGAATGCGGCTCACCGCGCCTGGTTCCTGGCCGACGCGGCCGAGCGCGAACAGCTGATCCTGCGGGATATCGGAACCCTGGCGCACTATGTCGGCGACGGCAGCCAGCCCCTGCACGTCACGGTGCACTACAACGGCTGGGGAAGCGGGCCGAACCCCAACGGCTACACCCAGGACAAGGTGCACGGTCCCTTCGAGGGCGCCTTCGTGCACGACTACGTCAAGCCGGCGGCGGTGGCCGCCAGGGTGGCGGCGTTCCACGATTGCAACTGCTCCATCGACCGGCGGACGGCCGGCTACCTGGCGGCGACTGCGGCGACGGTCGAGCCGTTCTACCAGCTCTACAAGGCGGGCGGCTTCGCCGGCGGCGATGCGCGCGGCGTGACCTTCGCGATGGATCGCCTGGCGGCGGGCGCCGGCGAACTTCGCGACGAGATCGTCCTGGCCTGGCGCGCCAGCGCCAACGCCAGCGTGGGCTGGCCCGCCGCCAAGGTCGCCGACGTCGAGGCCGGCCGCGTGGACCCCTATGATTCGCTGGTCGGGCTCGACTGATCCGCATGCGGCGCCAAATCGACCCGGCGGCGGACAATCGCGGCCCAATGATCAATTGTTGATCAGCCCGCCAAGATGCGGGCGAAGCGCGACATTTCCGCAACGGCAGCCTCTGGCGATGGTCCTCCGGTACCACGCGGCGGCATGCGTCGGGTGTCGAGAATGGCCTCTATGTGCTCGCCACGGGCGATCAAACGGGCTTCAGGGCCTTCAGGATGGCCTCGCCCGGCCCTTGTGGCGCTGGCGATTGAAGCGAGGCCGCGGAACGCGACCCCGACGAGGCCGATCGTGCGAGCGGGCGCGCCGGGGCGCCGGCCGTGATGGGGCGGGGGAGGGCGGTTCGGAGGCGTGCGAACACCGCCCAACGGCAGGCAATAAGCCAATGCGTCGAGACGGCGCGCCATGCATCTAGTTGACCTGCGCTCCCAAGCCCTTCAAATGGCCCAAGGAGTCGTGGGTGTAAGCCCGTCGCGGCGGATCGGGGGCGATGGACGACAACGCCGTTTTTCTCCAGAGCGTAGAAGCTCTGCGTGCGAGCATCGATCGCCGGCTGGCGGAGCTCATTCCTTCGCCGAGCCGCGAGCCGACGAGTCTGAACGGGGCGACCTACTACGCCCTGCTGGCGCCGGGTAAACGCTTCCGCCCCATGCTGACGCTGCTGTGCGCCGAGGCCTTCGGCGCGCCGCCGGGCAAGGCGATGGATGTCGCCTGCGCCATGGAGATGGTGCACGCAGCCTCCCTGATCCTCGACGACCTGCCGTCCATGGACGACGCCCGCATGCGGCGCGGCCGTCCGACTACTCACCGTGAATTCGGCGAAGCCCAGGCGATCCTGGCGTCCGTCGGCCTGCTGAACCAGGCTTTCGCCGCCATCTCGGGCGCCGAGGCCCTGCCGCTGGCGTTGCGCGCGCAGATCAGCGGGCAACTGGCTCAGGCGGTCGGCTTCCACGGCCTGGTGGCTGGCCAGGCGCTGGACCTGCAGGACCGCGACCGCCAGCGCACGCCCGAAGAGATTGACGCACTGAACCATCAGAAGACCGGCGTGCTAATGATCGCCGCCGCGGAATCCGGCGCCCTCATCGGCGGCGCTTCGCCGGCCGCCTGCGCCGAGATCGGCGAGTTCGCCCGACGCCTGGGCCTGGCCTTCCAGATCCGCGACGACCTGATCGACGCCGAGGACTCGACGGAACTTGCCGGCAAGGACACCGGCAAGGACGCGGCCATGACCACCTGGGTCTCGGCGGTGGGCGCGCGCAAGGCCGCGGCGGCCATGGAAGGCCACCTCGACGAGGCGGAAGCCGCCCTGGTCCGCGCCGGCTGCGATGGCCGTCTTGGCCGCTTCGCCCGCAGCCTGTTCATGGGGCGCAAGGCGGCGGCGTGACGCCCGAGCCAGAGTTCCCGATTCTCCAGGTCCAGCAGGCAGTCCACGCCTACGGCGGCAATCCGGCGCTGCGCGGCGTCGACCTGACCATCCGCGCCGGCGAGATCTACGCCCTGTTGGGTCCCAACGGCGCCGGCAAGACCACCCTGATCCGCGCCATCTGCGGGCGGCTGAAGCCCAGCGGCGGACAGGTGCGGCTGGCCGGCCGCGATCCGCACGACGAGCCGAAGGCCAGGGCCTGCCTCGGCCTGGCGCCGCAGGAGCTGGCGCTCTATCCGCACCTGACCGTGCGCGAGAACCTGGAAGTGTTCGCGAGCCTTTCGGGGCTCAAGGCGGCCGAGGTCGGCCCGGCCGTCGACGCCGCCATGACGGTGACGCGCACCGCCGACCGCGCGCATGTGCCGGTCCGGCATCTGTCCGGCGGCTATCAGCGGCGGGTCAACATCGCCGCGGCCGTGCTGCACCATCCTCGGCTGCTGATCCTCGACGAGCCCACCGTGGGCGTCGACATCAATGCGAGGGAGGCGGTGGACGGGGTGATCCGCGATCTGGCCAATCAGGGGGTGGCGGTGCTGCTGATCACCCACGACCTGGAGCAGGCGGGCGGGCTCGCAACGCGGGTCGGGTTCCTCAGCGAGGGGCGGAAGGTGCTGGAGGGCGAGCCGGCCCAGCTGATCGCGGAAGCTTTCGGCGAGCGCATGGAAGTCCTGGTCCAGGTCGATGCCGACCTGACGCCGCATGACGAAGCGCAACTGGCCGATCTCGGCCTGCAGCGCGGCCGGGTCGGGGGGGCGTGGAGCTGCCTGGCCGAGGACGGCTATGGCGCGGCGGCGCGGCTCGACAAGGCCCTCAAGGGCGCCGGAATCGCGGTGCGCGAGATTCGCGTGCG
>JAFEEA010000079.1 GCA_018241335.1 Pseudomonadota bacterium | reverse complement strand
GCCGGGCCCAGGGCCTCGCGCTCCGCGCGCGCCTGGGTCAGGGCCCGGACGGTGCGGGCCAGGCGCAGCTGCGCCTCCTCCAGCCGGCCCTGCGCGGCGCGGCCCTCGGCCTCGGCGGCGGCAGCCTTGGCGGCCAGGGTCTCGACGGCGGCCTCGGCCTGGGCGCGGGCCGCCTCGGCGGTTTCGGCTGCGGCCTTCAGCTCCGGCAGGCGCGAGGGGGCGGCGGCGATCTCGGTCTCGACCTCGGCGATCTCGATGTCGAGGCGGGCGAGGGCGCGGCCGGCGTCCTCGACGATCTGGGCCTCGCGCGCCATGTCGGCGCCGATCCGGGCCAGGTCCCCGGTCAGGCGCTCGACCTCGGCCGAGGCGCTCTCAAGCTCGCGGTCCAGCCTGTCCTTCTCGATGGCCAGGCGATGCAGCACTGCGGCGGCGGTCGTTTCTTCCTCGCGCAGGGGCTTGATGGCGGCCTCGGCGGCGAGGGCCGCGGCGGTGGCCGCGGCCGCCTCGCGCGCCGCGGTCTCGGCCTGGCCGGAGGCGTCGGTCCCCTCGGCCTGCACCTTCTCCAGGGCCGAGCGCGCCTCGTTCCAGCGGGCGTAGAGCATGGCGCTCTGCAAGGCGCGGATCTCGGCCGACAGGCGCTTGTACTTGTCGGCCTGGCGGGCCTCGCGGCGCAGGCGCGCGAGGTTGGTCTCCAGCTCGCGGGTGATGTCGTCCAGCCGCGCCAGGTTGGTCTCGGCGGCCCGCACGCGCAGCTCCGCCTCGTGCCGGCGGGTGTGCAGGCCCGAGACGCCGGCGGCCTCTTCCAGGATCCGGCGGCGGTTCTGCGGCTTGGCGGCGATCAGCTCGGAGATCTGGCCCTGGCGCACCAGGGCGGGGGAATTGGCCCCCGTGGAGGCGTCGGCGAACAGCAGCTGCACGTCCCGGGCGCGCACCTCGCGGCCGTTGACCCGGTAGGTCGAGCCGGCCCCCCGGTCGATGCGGCGCACCACCTCCAGCACCGGGTGCTCGTTGAACTCCGCCGGAGCGCGGCGGTCGGCGTTATCGATGGTGAGGGTGACCTCGGCGTGGTTGCGCGAGGGCCGGTTTCCCGAGCCGGCGAAGATCACGTCGTCCATGCCGTCGGCGCGCATGGCCTTGGCGGAGTTGGCGCCCATTACCCAGCGCAGGCTTTCCAGCAGGTTGGACTTGCCGCAGCCGTTCGGTCCCACGATGCCCGTCAGGCCGGGTTCGATCCGGAAGTCGGTCGGATCGACGAAGGACTTGAAGCCCGAAAGTCGCAGCCGCTGGAAGTGCAAGGCGCCGCTCTTCCCCCTACTTGCGCTTGGCGTGGGCGATGGCGTCGCCGAGGGCCGCCAGGGTCAGCTCGCCCTCGACCTTCTTGCCGTTGACCACGAAGGTGGGGGTGCCGGTGACGCCGTCGTCCTCGGCCCGCTTCTCGCGCGCCTTCAGCGCCGTCACCTGGGCGTCGTCGCGCAGGCAGGCCTTGAACTGGTCCTCGCTGAGGCCCGCGTCGCCGGCGATCTTGACCAGGGGCGCATAGGCGTCGCCCGACTGCACGATGCCGGCCTGCGCCCGATAGACCGCGTCGACCACCTGGAAGTACTTGGCCGGTCCCGCGCAGCGGGCGATCAGGAAGCCGGCGCCGGCCAGGGTGGTGTTGCCGGTCAGCATCTCGCGGTAGACGAAGCGCACCTTGCCGGTGTCGATGTAGGTCTTCTTGAAGTCGGGGAAGACCTCCATCGCCCAGGCCGCGCAGTGCGGGCAGCCGACCGAGGCGTACTCCACCACCGTCACCTTGGCCCGGGGGCTGCCCAGGCTCATGTCGTCGCGCGCGGGCGGAGCCGCGGGCGCTGCCAGGACGGCGCCGGCCGCCGCCGTGGCGGCCAGGGCGAAGGCGAAGGTCCGACGGATCACGACGCCGGCTTTCCGGTTTCAGCCGCCGCGACGGCGGCATCGAGGTCGGCGAGGGTCATCTCGCCGTCATGCGCCTTGCCGTTGATGATGAAGGTGGGCGTGCCGGTGATCTTGTCGCGCTGGACATAGGTGTCCCAGCGCTTGACCAGGGCTTCCTGGGCCTTCTGGTCGCTGACGCAGTCGGTGAACTGCTGCTCGCTGAGGCCGGCCGACTGGGCGATGCGCTGGAGGATCGGCTTGGGCTGGCCGCTGGTCTCCATGTCCTTGAGGTTATGGTACACCGCGTCGACGACCTGGAAGTATTTGTCCTTGCCGGCGCAGCGGGCCATCAGGAACCCGGCCGCCGCGATCGAGGGCTCGCCAGTCAGGGCTTCGCGCATCACGTAGTGGACGCGGCCGGTGTCGACGTACTTGGCCTTGAAGGCCGGCCAGACTTCCTCGTTCCAGCGCGCGCAGTGGGGGCAGGAGACCGAGGCGTACTCGATCACCGTGACCTTGGCGTTGGCGTTGCCCAGGCTCATGTCGTCGGCGGTGACCGCATTGGTCGCGTTCTTCTGGCACGCGGCCAGGGTCAGGCTGAGCGCGAGGCCGGCGATAAGGGTGGCGAAGGCGCGCATACGGAGGGTTCCCTTTCAGGGCTCGAAAACCGAGTAGAGCGCGATTCCCCAAAACCTCGAATGGGCAGGCGCGCCGGCGGAGTGGCGTAGTGACGCAACTCTGTGGACGGTTTCAAGGCCTGCGGTGTTCGCGCCTCAGGACCTCGCGCCCGAGCCGCGTAAGCGCGGCTTTCAGAGGCCCGTCGGCCAGGTCCGCCAGGCCCTGCGCCAGATCGCGTTCGGCGGCGGCGTCCAGGGGCGGGGCGGCCCGCCGGCGCAGGGCCGCCGCGTTCGGCGCCTCGGCCTTGGCGTGGCCCCGCAGCGGGCCCTGGACGATCCTCAGCTTGCCCACCGAACCCGCGCCCAGGAACAGGTTCACCCGGGTCATGATGTCCTGGGCCTGGTGCTGGATGAGGGCCGCGCTCGGGCCTTCGACCCGCACTTCCAGGGTGGCGGGGCCGCCTGTACGCGGCTTGGTGAGCTTGCTGGGTTCGGTCCGCCGGGCCAGGGCCGCGCCGACGATCTCGCTCCAGCGCGCCTTCAGCCCGTCGGCGCCCTGGCCGAACTGGGCGTCCAGCTTGCGGATCAGCGGGGCCAGCGACCGGCCGGCCGACGGCGGCGGGCGCGGGACCGGCCGCGAGCGCTTGGCCCGCAGGATCTCGGCCGCTTGCTCGGCAGTGGGCAGCACTCTGCGCATGGGGCCTATATAGAGGCGCCGATGACCCCCGTCGCCAAGATCGTCGCCGACACGCGCGCGCGCCTGCTGGCCTGGTACGACGCCAACGCCCGCGCCCTGCCCTGGCGGGTGGGGCCGGCGGAGCGCCGCGCCGGCCGGCGGCCCGATCCCTACGCCGTCTGGCTGTCGGAGGTGATGCTGCAGCAGACCACCGTGCCGCACGCCACCCCCTACTTCCTGGCCTTCACGCGCCGGTGGCCGACCGTCGCCGACCTGGCCGCCGAGGACGACGCGGCGGTGATGGCCGCCTGGGCCGGGCTCGGCTACTACGCCCGCGCCCGCAACCTGCTGGCCTGCGCCCGGGCCGTGGCGGAGGCGCACGCTGGCGTCTTTCCCGCCACCGAGGCGGGCCTGCGCGACCTGCCCGGCGTCGGCGCCTACACGGCGGCGGCGGTGGCGGCGATCGCCTTCGACGAGGCGACGAACGTCGTCGACGGCAACATCGAGCGGGTGATGGCGCGCCTGCATGCGGTCGAGACGCCCCTGCCGGGCGCCAAGCCGGAGCTGAAGGCCCTGGCCGAGGCCTACGTCACCGGCCAGCGGCCCGGCGACTGGGCCCAGGCGCTGATGGACCTGGGCGCCACGATCTGCCGGCCCAAGGCGCCGCTGTGCGAGCGTTGCCCCATCGCGGAAATGTGCCAGGCCCGCGCGCTCGGCGCGCCGGAGACCTGGCCGCGCAAGACGCGCAAGGCCGACCGCCCCCGCCGCCACGGCGTCGCCTATGTGATCCGGCGCGCCGGCGAGGTGGCCCTGGTCCGCCGCCCGCCCAAGGGGCTGCTCGGCGGCATGCTGGCCTTGCCGACCGGCGACTGGACCGTCGACCCGCCCTCGCTTGCGCCCGGCGACTGGCGCGACCTGGGCGAGATCGACCACGTCTTCACCCACTTCGCATTGACCCTCAGGGTCATGGAGTCGGAGACCGCCGCGCCGCCCGCGGACTCGTCCTGGCTGAAGATCGCCGAGGCCGAGGCGGCCATGCCCTCGGTCTTCGCCAAGGCGCTGAGGCTCAGCCTCTGACCGCCCTCCCCGCCGGGAGGAGGGAAGGCTCCCCCTACGCCATCTCCGCCCGCACCCGGGCGCGCAACACGTCGATGGGGGCCAGGCCCTTGTCGGTGCGGATGTGCCAGTAGGTCCAGCCGTTGCAGGCCGGCTGCGACTGCACCATGGCCCCGACCTTGTGGATCGAGCCGGTCAGGTCGCCCACCGCCAGGCTGCCGTCAGGCCGGACCTTGGCCGAGAGCTTGCCCTTGGGGCAGTAGACGGTGTCGCCGGGCCGCAGCAGGCCGGCCTCGACGATCTGGCCGAACGGCACCCGGGGCTCGGCCTTCTTTGAGCCGGTCACCTCCAGGTCCGCGGCCGGAGTCGGGGTCACCTTGGCGATGCGCGCCTCGGCCAGGGCGGCATAGCGCGGCTCGCGCTCGATGCCGACGAACTGGCGGCCCAGGCGCTTGGCCACCGCCCCCGTGGTGCCCGAGCCGAAGAAGGGATCCAGGATCAGGTCGCCCGGCCGCGTCGAGGCCAGGATCAGGCGCGACAACAAAGCTTCGGGCTTCTGGGTCGGATGGCCCTTGGCGCCGGTCTCGTCCTTGATCCGCTCCTCGCCGGTGGCCAGGGGGAAGGTCCAGTCCGAGCGCATCTGGACGTCGTCGTTGGCCATCTTCATGGCGTCGTAGTTGAAGGTGTAGCGCCGCCCGCCCCGGCTCTTGGAGGCCCAGATCAGGGTCTCGTGGGCATTGGTGAAGCGCGTGCCCTTGAAGTTCGGCATCGGGTTGGCCTTGCGCCAGACCACGTCGTTCAGGATCCAGAAGCCCAGGTCCTGCACCGCCACGCCGACGCGGAAGATGTTGTGGTAGCTGCCGATCACCCAAAGCGCCCCGTCGTCCTTCAGCACCCGGCGGCATTCCTTGAGCCAGGCGCGGGTGAAGCGGTCGTAGTCCTCGAACGAGGCGAAGCGGTCCCAGTCGTCGTCCACCGCGTCGACTTTCGAATTGTCGGGGCGCAGCAGCTCGCCGCCGAGCTGGAGGTTGTAGGGCGGATCGGCGAAGACCAGGTCGACGGACCGGTCCGGCAGCTTCGCCAGGGTCTCGATGCAGTCGCCGACGATGATGCTGTTCGGACGGATGTCCATGCGCGGGGGGCCCTTGAGAGATGACTCCAAAGAGTCGCGCGCGCGTGGTGAAGGCCGGGTTAGAAAACGTGGTGAACGGGGGGTTAAGCTCGGGCCATGGACGCGATCGACTCTGACCTGGCGGCTGTGTTCGCCCCCTGGATGGCGCGCTGGGGCCTGGCGGCGGACGGCGACCCCATCGTCACCCCGTCGTCCAGGCTGCTGCCCGTGCGGCGGGCCGGCGAGGCGGCGATGCTGAAGGCGGCCATGCATCCGGAGGAGATCGCCGGCCATGCGCTCATGGGCTGGTGGGGCGGCCAGGGCGCGGCGTGTCTGCTGGCGGCGGAAGGGGACGCCGTGCTGCTGGAGCGGCTGACCGGAACGCGCTCGCTGGAGGCGATGGCGCGGGACGGCCGGGATCTCGAGGCCATGGACATCCTCTGCGATGCGGCCGCCGCCCTGCACGCGCCCCGCCCGGCGCCGCCGCCTTCGACGCTTGTTCCCTTGGCCCGCTGGTTCCGGGCCCTGGCGCCGTCGGCCGAAAGGCGCGGCGGCGTGCTGGCCAAGGCCGATGCCGTATCGCGGACGCTGCTGGCGGACCAGCGCGAGGTTCGCCCCCTGCACGGCGACATCCACCACGGCAACGTCCTGGACGGCGGCCCGCGCGGCTGGCTGGCCATCGACCCCAAGGGCCTGATGGGCGACCGCGGCTACGACTACGCCAACATGATCTGCAATCCGGGCCCGGAGCCCTCCCAGGACCCGGCCCGCATCGCCGCCCGGGTGGAGCGCATCGCCGCCCGTTCCGGCCTCGGCCGTGAGCGCCTGCTGCGCTGGCTGCTGGCCTATTGCGGCCTGTCGGCGTCCTGGACCCTGGATGGAAGCTGGGACGGCGACGCCGTCCCCGCCCTCGCGATCGCCGAGATGGCGGCGGAATGGCTGGGCCTCTGACGGAGGAGCCGCCGCGCCCCAGCTCCCCCCCAACCGTCATCCTCGGGCGTAAGTCCCGAGGATCCATGAACGCGTGAGACCGTGTGGCGCGCTTCGAAGGGCGCGCCAGTGCAGAGCCTCACCGTGCGCCGCTACGCTGCCGCTCCGCGACACCCTGGAAGCGCGCATATGGGTCCTCGGCACAAGGCCGAGGATGACGGCTTGGGGGAGGGGCCGCCCCCTACCCCAGCCACTCCACCCAGGCCGCATGCGGGTGACAGCGGCCCAGCAGGCGTTCCTCGCCGGTCGGCCAGAGGGTCAGGCGGATGTCCATCAGCGACAGGTTGTCCGGCGGCGGCTCCATGCGCAGCCAGGCGAAGGGCCCGGCGGCGCTCGCCCGCTGGCCCAGGCGGCCGATGGCGGCGGTCAGGGCCGCCTGGCTGTCGGCCGGCATGTACTGCCAGAACACCGAGTGGAAGAGCACGGTGACGGCCCCGTCGCGCGGAGCGGCGTGCTGTTCAGGCCAGGTCGCGGCGTCGGCCTTGTCGACCGAAGCGTCGGCGGCCAGCACCGCTTCCACCGCGGCGTCCAGGCGGGCGAGGCGCTCCGGCTGGTCGGCCCAGATGTAGGCCTTCAGCCGCCGGCGGGCGACCGGGTCGCGCACGTCGATGGGCGCGCGGTCGCAGGCTCCCCGCTCGATCACCCGCACGTCGGCGCCCAGCGGCGGCGGGCCGCCGCGCCAGTCGGTGTCCAGCCTCACCCGCGAGCCCACATCGCCCCACTGGCCCGCCGCCCCGAGGTCATAGTGGTAGCGGTCCCAGAGGCTGTTCAGGCCGGCGCTGGCGGCGATCTCGAAGGCCCGGATCGGCAGGCCGGTCTCCGCCGCCACGGTCAGGAACCCCGGCAGCAGGGCGACGGAGCGGCGGGTCTCGTTGGTCTGCGGCTCATGCCCGAGGAAGGCGCCGATCCGGGTCGCCTGGCCGGCGATCAGCCCCCGCGCCACGCCCCAGGCGCCGGCCGCGTCGCCGGCGGAATCGGCGGTGGGATAGAGGGCGGTCAGGGCCGGCGCGTCGCCGCTCAGCGCCAGGTCATGCAAGGCGCCCAGCAGGCGCAGGGGAACGGCGTCGGCGATCTGGGCGCGCACGTCCCGACCGGCCCAGGGGGCCATGACGTCGGCGGTCGGCCCTCCGGCGGCGACGTCCTCGGCCGCGCTGGCGAGCAGGGCGCCGGAGAAGGCCGAGCCGAGGCCGGCGCAGGCCTGGGCCTGCAGGGCGAGGGCGCGGGCGGTGGGGTTGTCGTCGCTCATGGCGCGCAGATCAGCGCGGCCGGCGCGGGTCGGCAATCTTGATTGCGACGGTCAATCCGCCAGGGCGTCCTCGAGGGACCGCGCCGGCGTCCCGGCCATCAGGGCGCGCAGCGGCGCCCAGGTCATGCGGTGGGCGACGCACGGCCCCAGGGCCTTCAGCGCCTGCTGGTGCGCCGGGACGCCATAGCCCTTGTGGTCGGCGAAGCCGTAGCCGGGATGCACGGCGTCGAGCTCGACCATCACCCGGTCGCGGGCCGTCTTGGCCAGGATCGAGGCGGCGGCGATGGAGGCGCTGACCCCATCGCCGCCGACCACCGTGCGCACCGGGCACGGCAGGTCGAAGGCGTAGGAACCGTCGACGAGGGCGAACACCGGGGTGACGCCCAGCGCCTCCACAGCCCGGCGCATGGCCAGGCCCGTGGCGGCCAGGATGTTCAGCTCGGCGATCTCTTCCACGCTGGCGAAGCCGACGCCGAAGGCCACGGCGCGGGCCTTGATCTCGATCTCCAGCTCGCCGCGCTGGCGAGCGTTCAGCTTCTTGGAATCGTCCAGGCCGGCCAGGCGCGTGCGGGGCTTGAGGATCACCGCCGCGGCGCTGACCGGGCCCGCCCAGGGGCCTCGCCCCGCCTCGTCGACGCCGCAGACGGGCGCCGGACTGTCCTTCTCAAGCTTCATATGCGGCATCAGGGATGCGCCAGCTTCTGGACTTCACTGTGGCGGAAGCAGGTGGTGACGTGGTCGTTGACCATCCCCACGGCCTGCATGAAGGCGTAGACGATCACCGGCCCGCAGAACTTGAAGCCCTTGGCCTTCAGGGCCTTGGCCATATCCACCGCGATGGGGGTCTGGGCCGGCACCTGGCCGATCTGGTCCCAGGTGTTCTGGATCGGCTTGCCGCCGGTGAAGTCCCACAGGAAGCGAGTGAAGTCCTCGCCCCGCTCGCGCATGTCCAGGTAGATCCGCGCGCCGGCGATGGCCGCGTCGATCTTGGCGTTCGAGCGGATGATGCCGGCGTCGGCCATCAGCCGCGCCCGGTCCGCCTCGCCGAAGCGGGCCACCACCTCGGGATCGAAGTCGGCGAAGGCGGCGCGGAAAGCCTCGCGCTTCTTCAGGATGGTGATCCAGCTCAGCCCCGCCTGGAAGCCGTCCAGCACCAGCTTTTCCCAGAGGGCGCGCGGGTCGTACTCGGGCACGCCCCATTCCTCGTCGTGATAGGCGACGTAGAGCGGATCCTTGGGGTTGGCCCAGGAACAGCGGTGGCCCTCGGCCTCGTACAATCGAACCCCCATGGCGCCTCGTTGTGTCGCAGCCGAGGCGGGAGGCCCATTAACCGAGACACGCGAAGATTGCGGCGGGCAATCCCGCGCGGATCGTCGTGCGCCGCGCCCCAAATCGAATTGTGAGTCATGTCCAGCTTTGCATGCCTGCGGGTGCTGACGCCAGAGAGCCTGAGCGGCCGGGCGGACCTCGCGGGCCTGGTCAACAAGTTCGCCTCGGCCTTCCTGGAAACCCGCTGGGGATTTCCGCGCCGGTTCGAGCTGCTGGGCCCCTGCACCTTCCTGCTGATCGAGCCCCGGGGCGGCGACCTGGACCATGGCCAGCTGCGCGACATGGCGAGCGACCTGCAGCTGCGACTGTTCGGCGCCGAGGGCGACGGGGAGGTGACCCTGGTGGCCTTCGAGGGGGTGGCGGCCGAGGTGGCCCGCTTCGCCGCCCTGGCGCCGGAGGACCTGGACCGGATCCTGGCCGGAGAACCCTACCGCCCGCCCTTCGTGGGCCGGCTGGCCCGGATCACCGCCGACGACGTGGTCGGCGTGCCGTTGCCGGGCGCCACCGGAACGCCGGCGGCGCCGCCGCGATCGGCGCCGCCGCGCCGGGCGCCGAGCGTCAGCCCGGTCTATTTCGGCGTCTACTTCGCGCCCCGGGAGATGTTCGTCGGCACGTCCGTGATGTCGCGGGACGACCGCTTCAACCTGCTGGAGGGTGTCTGGCCCGCGGACGCCCAGGAAGCGCACGATTACGACGCCCGGGCCGTCGCGGCTGTCTCCGCGGCCCTCGAGACCCTGCCCGCCCGCGGCGGCCTGCTGTTCACGCCGATCTGCTACGCCTCGATCATCCATCGGACGGAGCGCGAGCGGCACGCCGACTTCCTGGGCGCCCTGCCCGAGGACCGGCGCGGCCAGCTGGCCGCCGCGGTCTATGACACGCCTCGCCAGCCGTCCTATGCCGCCATGCCGATCATGCGAGACTTTCTGAGGCGCTACTTCGGGACCATCGACCTGCAGGTGACGGACCCCGACTTCGAGGTGGAGAGCCTGCCGCAGGGCCTCGCCAACAGCGTCACCTTCGTGCTGCCTGAGGGCGACCCAAAGCGCCGCCTGGCGGCGATCCGCCGATTCAGCGACCGGCGCGAGGCCTACAAGAGCCGCCGCGTGTGGCCGGCGATAACCAATGTGCGGACCCAGACGGAGCTCACCGCCTGCTTCGCCAACCGCGTGCCCTTCGTCACCGGCCGCGCCGTCAGCGACGCCCTGCATCGCCCGCCCAGCACGCCCGGCTGTCCCGCCCGCGACCTGCCGCTGCGGGCCGCCTGACGCTCAGCGGCGCCGGCCGCTCGCCTGGCGCGCCAGTTCGTCGGCCTTGGCCGCGGGCTCGATGTCGCCCAGGTCGCGGTACTTGTCGCTGCGGTCGAAGGGGTCGAGGCAGACGAAGTCGTACTCCGCCGCGCCCAGGGTGCCGGGGGTGACCCGCTGCAGCTTGCCCTGGGGAAAGTCCTGGTTGCTCTTCAAGGCGCCGTTGCCCCGGTATTGCACCTGGGTCACCAGGCGCATGGCGTCCTGGCCGCAGTAGAAGATCGAGAGGCTCAGCACCCGCTTGACCTTCTTGCCGGTGCTGCCCTTGCCCTCGAGCACCCGGGTCGTCCAGGCCTGGCGGGCGCCGTCGTCGGTGGGTGTGATCTGGGTGACGTCGACGAAGTCATAGACGTTCGTTCCCGCGCCCAGGAACCAGTAGTCGGCGGCCAGGGCCTGGGCGGGCGCACCCGCCGCGGCCGCCATCGCGCAAAGGCCCAAGCCCGTGGCGGCCAGGTGTTTCGACTTCCGATCCATTCGCCGCCCCGGCTGCTGATTCTGCGGAGCATGGCCCCGCGCGGCCCGGCGGCTCAAGCCCCGCGCGGCGATCGGGCGCGGCTTCAGAGAATCCTGCGATAAACCAGGAAGCCCGACAGGTCGGCCACCTGGTCGTACAGCCGCCGCGCCGTGGCGTTGGTTTCGTGCGTCTGCCAGTAGACGCGCGGGCTGCCGGCCTGGCGGGCGCGGTCGTACACCGCCTCGATCAGGGCGCGGCCGACGCCCCGCCCCCGCGCCTGCGCGCTCGTGAACAGGTCCTGCAGGTAGCAGAGCGGGGCGATGGCTGTGGTGCTGCGGTGATAGAGGAAGTGGACCAGGCCGATCAGCTTGCCGTCGGCCTCGGCGACCAGGGCGTGCACCGGCTCGTAGGCGTCGAAGAACCGGGCCCAGGTCATGGCGGTGACCTCCTCGGCCAGGGCGGTCGGGCCTTCGCGTTCGTAGAAGGCGTTGTAGCCGTCCCACAGCGGTCGCCACTGGTCGTAGTCCGACAGGACCACCGGCCGGATCGTCACGGCGTCCGTCATTGGTCGGCCGCCGGTTTCAGCCAGTCCGGCCAGTCGGCCCGCGCCGCGCGGCCGTCGGCCAGGGTCAGATCGCCGGCCAGCCGGTCCAGCCGCACCGCCGCCATCGCCCGCCCGGCCTCGCCCGACAGGATCTCGCCGGCGCGCAGGGTTCCGTTGAGCAGTTCCGACCCGGCCTCCGGCGCCGGGCCCTCGAAGGCCAGCGGCGCCATCCGCGTCTTGATCGTGCCCCGGCGCTTCATGCGCGAGGTCGTCTCCTGGCCGACGAAACAGCCCTTCTTGAAGTCGATGCCGTTCAGGAGGTCGAAGTTGGCCTCGATGGGATAGGTCCGCTCGACCCCGAAGTCGGCCGGGCCGGGGACGCCCAGGTTCAGCAGGTGGCGGGCGTAGGCGGCCTCGTCCACGGCGGTCGCCGCCTGCGGCGCCGGCTGGCCATAGCCCCGAAAGCCCAAGGCGGGCAGGCGGGGATCGGCGATCCATCCGGACGGGGCCGGGCCGTTCCACAGCGCCGCCACGGCCAGGTCCAGCGGCCCGATCTCGACCTTGGCCCGCAGTCGATAGAGGGTCAGGCGCTGGACCAGGGCGTCGCGGACCGTCGCCGCACAGTCGATCAGGCAGCCGCCGTCGCGGCCGATCAGGAACAGGTCGTAGAGCAGCCGGCCCTGCGGCGTCAGCAGGGCGGCGAAGCGCGCCTCGCCGTCGGCCAGGGTCTCGACATCCTGGGTCAGCAGGCCCTGCAGGAAGCTCCGCCAGTCCGGCCCGGCCACATTGATCAGGGCGCGGTCGTTCAGCCTCGCCACGAAAGCTTGAGAAGACATGCCCGCAATGTGGCCGTCAGCGCCCTTTAGCGCCAGGGGGCGTCGCTCTATAGAATCATTCGCATGGCCCCCAAGCCCTTCTCGATTCTCTTCATCACCTCCAGCCGGATCGGCGACGCCGTGCTCTCCTCGGGCCTGGTGAAGACCCTGGTCGACGAGATTCCGGACGCCCGCTTCACCATCGTCGGCAGCGCCCTCACCACGCCCCTGTTCGCGGACACGCCTGGCCTCGAGCGCCTTGTGGTCATGGACAAGCAGAAGCGCGCCGGCCACTGGTTCGGCCTCTGGCGCCAGGTGCGCGGCCGGCGCTGGGGCCTGGTCGTCGACCTGCGCGGCTCGGCCATCGCCGGGGCGCTGCGCCCCAAGCGCCGGGCCGTTCACCGAAAGGGCGCGACGTCCGCGCACAAGGTCATCGAGGCCGCCCGCCTGCTGAAGCTGGAAACCCAGCCGCCGTCGCCGTTCCTGTTCACCAGCCCCGAGACCGAGGCCCGGGCCGCCCAGATCACCGCCGGCGAAGGCCCGATCCTGGCCATGGCGCCGGCCGCCAACTGGGTGGGCAAGACCTGGCCGGTGGAGCGCTTCGCCCAGGTGGCGCGGCGGCTGCTGGCGCCCTCCGGGCCGTTGGCGGGCGGGCGGCTGATGGTCGTCGGCGGGCCCGACGACGCGGCCGGCTGCGATCCCCTGCGCGCCTCCGTGGGCAAGGACCGCTGCATCGACCTTGTCGGCCGCGAGCCCCTGACCGTGGTCTACGCGGCCCTGAAGCGCGCGCGCCTGTTCATCGGCAACGATTCCGGCCTGATGCACATGGCCGCCGCCGCGGGCGCGCCGACGCTCGGCCTGTTCGGCCCCTCGGACGAAGAGCTCTACGCCCCCTGGGGGCCCAAGGCGCGGGCCCTGCGCGGCACCCGCACCTTCGAGGAGATCCAGGCTCTGGACCCGACCCTCAGCCAGGCGATCACCCACATGATGGACCTGTCGGCCGACAGCGTGTACGGCGCGGCCGTCGCCCTGCTGGACGACACCGAGGAGGCCGCCGAGGCCGCCGAAACCGAAGAGGCGTGACCGGCTTGGCCCAGACTTTCGACCTGATCGTGCGCGGCGGCGAGGTGGTGAACCATGCCGGGCGCGGGCGCGCCGACATCGGCGTCAAGGGCGGCAAGTTCGCCTTCATCGGCGACCTGTCCCAGGCGTCGGCGGGCGAGGTGTTCGACGCCACGGGCCTGACCGTCATGCCGGGCGTCATCGACAGCCAGGTGCACTTCCGCGAACCGGGCCTGGAGTGGAAGGAAGACCTGGAGACCGGCTCGCGCTGCGCGGTGCTGGGCGGCGTCACCGCCGTCTTCGAGATGCCCAACACCGAGCCCACCACCACCGACGCCGACGCCCTGGCCGACAAGCTGGCGCGGGCCCGGGGGCGCATGCACTGCGACCACGCCTTCTATGTCGGCGGCACCCACGACAACGCCCGCTGGCTGGGCGAACTGGAGCGCCTGCCCGGCTGCGTCGGGGTCAAGGTGTTCATGGGCGCCTCCACCGGCAGCCTGCTGGTGCCGGACGACGAAGGCGTGGGCGAGGTGCTGAAGCACATCAACCGCCGCGGCACCTTCCATTCCGAGGACGAGTACCGCCTGGCCGAGCGCCGCCCCCTGGCGCGCACCGGCGACTGGACGAGCCATCCTGAGGTGCGCGACGCCCAGTCGGCGATCCAGTCCACGCGGCGCCTGGTCAACCTCGCCAAGGGCCTGGGCAAGCGCATCCACGTGCTGCACGTGACCACCGCCGACGAGATCGCCTTCCTGGCCGACCACAAGGACGTCGCCAGCGTCGAGGTCACCCCCCAGCACCTGACCCTGACCGCGCCGGAGGCCTACGAGCGGCTGAAAGGCTACGCCCAGATGAACCCGCCGATCCGCGAGGCGCACCACCAGGCGGCCCTGTGGCGGGGGATCGAGATGGGCGTCGCCGACGTGCTGGGCTCGGACCACGCGCCCCACACGAAGGAAGAGAAGGCCCGCCCCTATCCGGCCTCGCCGTCGGGCATGCCGGGGGTGCAGACCCTGCTGCCGGTGATGCTGACCCATGTGGCGGCCGGCCGCCTGACCCTGGAGCGCCTGGTGGACCTGACCAGCCACGGCCAGCAGCGCGTCTTCGGCACCGCCGACAAGGGCCGCATCGCCGAGGGCTATGACGCCGACCTGACCATCGTCGACCTCAAGGCCCGGCGCACCCTGCGCCACGAGGGCATGGCCACCCGCTCGGGCTGGACCCCCTTCGACGGCCTGGAAGTCACCGGCTGGCCGATGGCCACCATCATCCGCGGCCGCGTGGTCATGCGCGACGGCGAGATCACCGCCGCCCACGGCGGCGAGCCCGTCCGCTTCCTTGAGACCCTGGGCGCCTAGCGCCTGCGAAACTGATCGCCCTTGCCCGGAGCCTGGCCGCCATGACCACCCCGCCGGACGCCCTGATCTTCGACCTGGGCGGCGTAATCGTCGCCCACGACAACGAGGTGATGTATCGCGCCATCGCCAGCCGATGCCCCGGCGACGACGCCCGAGGTGCGGCCCTGAAGGTGCTGCGAAGCCAGCCCTGGGACACCGGGGCCCCGATCGCCGACCTGCACCGGGCGCTGCAGGCCCATGCCGGCTACGGCGCGGACTGGGACCAGTTCGCCCGGGACTGGACCTGCCACTTCACGGTGGACGAGGCGATGCTGGACTACGTCGAGGCCCTGGCGGCGGCGCGGCGCACCTTCCTCTTCTCCAACACCAACGCCGAGCACTGGGACCATCTGGTGGACCGCACCGGCGGGCGGCTCGGCCAGCTGGAGCGCTACCTCAGCCACGAGATCGGCCTCGCCAAGCCGTCCCGGGAATCGTTCCTGGAGGTCGCTCGCCAGGCCGGCGTCGAGCCGTCCCGGGCGGTCTTCTTCGACGACGTGGAAGCCAATGTCGTGGGCGCCCGCGCCGCCGGCTTCCAGTCCGAGCTGTTCACCGACCAGGCGTCCCTGGCCAGCACCCTGAAGGCGCTCGGCGTGATCGCCGGCTGAGGGCCCCCGACCCCTCATACCCCTCCGGCCCGTCAGGCCACCCAGACCATCCCGCGCCAGTCGCCCAGCCGATCGTCAGGCAGCAGGAAGTCCCGGTCGGCCGCCCGCCGCAGTCCCAGTCGCGCCATCACGGCCTGGGAACGCCGGTTGTCCGGACTGGTGTAGGCATAGATCGGGGCGTTCCCCAGGGCGCCCTTCGCATGCGCCAGGGCGGCGCCGGCGGCCTTGCTGGCGTAGCCCAGGCCCCAGGCGGCGCGCACGAACCGCCACCCCGCCTCATGGTGCGGGCCCAGCGGATGGTCCGCGTCCGGCCGGAAGTTGACGCCCGCATAGCCCAGGAAGGCGCCCGCCGCGTCCTCCACCTGCCAGCGGCAGACGCCATGGGCCCAAAACCCCGCCAGGTAGCGATCGAACTTGGCGTCGGCGGCGGCGCGATCGATGGGACCGCCGAGGTCCGCCATCACCTCGGCGTCGGCATGCATCGCCGCGAAGGCGTCGCGATGGGTCTCGCCCCAGGCCCTGAGGGTCAGCGGCGCCGCGCGCAGCAGAAGGTCTGCCTCCACGCCCACCTAGCGCCGCGCCGCCACTTCGGCCCGCAACGCTTCTTCCTTGGCCCGCAGTTCGCCGGTGGGATCGCTTTCGGCGAAATCCTCGGTCTCGAAGATCTGGCGGATCTCCACCTCGCCGATCTCGCCCGTGGGGTTGGGGCACCGCTTCAGCCAGTCGATCGCCTCCTCCAGCGAGGCGGTGCGCCACACCCAGAAGCCCGCCACGGGACGGTCGCTCAAGGGAAACGGCCCCATCTTCACTGAGCGGTCCTTGCCGTTGAACAGCACCCGCGCGCCCTTGGACGTGGCCTGCAGGCCCTCACCCGCCTCCATCACCCCGGCCTTCACCAGCGCCTCGTTGAACGCGCCCATCTCGGCCAGCAGCTCGGGGCTGGGCATCACGCCGCCCTCGGTGTCGGCGTTGGCGGTAAGCAGGATCATGAACCTCATCGTCGTTCCTCCATCGCCGGGCGGCGCATCCGCGAGGCGTTCCCCCTGAAGACGGTTCAAACCTGCCCGCGCCGACAGGTCAGGCGAGACGGCGTCAGTCCGCCCGGGCGTCCGGGAAGATGCGCAGGAAGTTCTCGGCGTAGAACTTGTCCCGCACGCCCTCGCCCCGGTCGCCCAGCGCGCTCTCGAAGCGGCCGATCGGGTTCCGGCCGCCCTCGATGTGCGGATAGTCGCTGGAGAACAGGTAGAGGTCGGGGTTCGACTGGTCGATGAACTTGCCCACCTCCTCGAACACGAAGGGGGTGAAGGCCAGCTGCTGGGTGATCTGCTCCGACGGCGTGCGCCGCAGGCCCTGCAGGTTGGCGTCGTTGCGGCTCCAGTGCTTGACCACCCAGTCCAGGCGGCGCAGCAGCTCGGGAACCCAGCCGGCGCCCAGCTCCACCGCCGCGCCGCGCAGGCCCGGATGGCGCTCCAGCACCCCGTCCAGCACCATCATGGTCAGGAAGGCTTCCGGCCCCTCGTGCAGCAGGGCGATGTCCTTGGTGCGCAGGTTCTCGCCGCCGCCCAGCCAGTCCTTGG
>JAFEEA010000078.1 GCA_018241335.1 Pseudomonadota bacterium | reverse complement strand
CACCTGTCGGAAATGGACGTCTCCATCGAGCGCGTGCAGGGCTTCCACCGGCGTGACGTCCTGGAGGCCCGCCAGCGCGACCTTTATGCGGAGGCCGCCCACGCCTTTTC
Organism: Pseudomonadota bacterium; assembly: GCA_018241335.1. Classification (GTDB taxonomy): domain Bacteria; phylum Pseudomonadota; class Alphaproteobacteria; order Caulobacterales; family Caulobacteraceae; genus Acaudatibacter. The sequence continues at coordinate 16,604 of JAFEEA010000078.1, read as the reverse complement.
CAGCCTGCCGGCCGCCCAGCGCTTCGCCTTCAGCCTGTGGAGCCTGCGCGACAGCGATTCCTGGATCGTCCGGGACCTGCCGCAGGATACGCCCTGCCTGTTCGACGCCGCCAGCCAGCCGAAGCCGGCGCTCGCCGCCGTCGAGGCGGCCTTCCGGGGAGTCTAGCGCCCGGCCCGGCGCTGCTCTTCCTCGGCCGCCCGGCGCAGGGCCGACAGGTCGTCGCCGATGCGGAAGATGACGACATAGAACTCGCACATGGCCCGCCAGAGCAGGCCCAGCGCCCCGACCACGACCAGGCCGACGATCAGCACCGGCAAGGCCAGCAGCAGCGAGGCCCAGCTGCCTTCGCGGAAGAACACGCCGATGGAGGCGCCCACCACCGACAGGGCCGCCACCAGGATCACGGCCATGCCGGCCCAGTAGACCAGATGGATCACCGGTCCCGTGATCATGCGATCGAAGACCAGGACCTCCCACAGTCCGCCCCGCCGTCCACTCGCCGCCATGACCACTACGTCCCCTCGCGGCCCGCGCCGCTGATCGCCGAATGGCTAGCAGTGAGCGGCCCCCGCCGCAATGGCGGGCGGGCCTCTCCTAGCGTGTGGCGGAATCGCCCAGGGCCTTGATCCCCTGGCGGTCGAGGCTGCTGACGACACCCTGCGGGGTCACGCGCAGGCGGTCGGCGGGCACGGCGAAGCTGTCCACGCCCTTGCGCACCATCACCAGGGTGCCGCCATCGCGAGCGGTGGTGAGGCGGGTGATTCGGCCCAGAACCTCGCCGGCCGGATCGCGCACCGTGGCCCCCACGGCCAGAGGGCCGGCGAGGGCCGAGGTGTCCTGCGCCACGTCGGCGGCGGTCGGCGGGTTGACCGGCGCCGGACCATGGCGCGTTCTGGCTTGGGCCTGGCCCAGGGCCGCGACGAGGATCAGGCCGCAATAGAGGATCTTGCGCACGCCGAAGCTCCCGCGCGGAGGGTTCCGCACGGGAGCCAACGGAGAAGCGGGCCAATGGTTCCGCTTGCGGCAGCGGCTACTTCGCGCCGGCCGGGTGCAACTTGGCCTGCAGCTCGGCCTGGGTCATGTTGATGACGGCCGCTCCGTCCTGCATGGCCAGGCCAGAGGTGGCGACCGCGAACTGGTCTGAGCCCATCTTGATGGTCGCCATCTGGGCGCCCGTGGCGCCGGGCTTCAGTTCGCTGATCGAACCGATCACGGCGCCGGTGTTGTCCTTGACCGGCGTGCCGACCGCGAAGGCGGCGGCCGTGGCGCTGGTGTCGGTGCTTGATCCTGTGGCGGCGCTTACTGCGGGGGCGGTGGACGAAGCCGACGCCCCGGCGGAGGAGTCCGGCGCATTGGAGGCAGGCGGTGCGGAGGCCGACGGCGAGGTCGTGGCGCTGTCGCTGGCGGGCGCCGAGCTCGAGGTCGTCGAGGGTGAAGAACTGGACGAGGCGGGCGACGCCGTCGTGTCGCTGGACGACGGCTTTGCGCTCTTGGCCTGGGCGGCGAACGGCAGGACGACCGCGAGGCTCAAGGCCAGGATCAGGGGCTTGGACATCTGGGGGTGTCTCCAGGGAGTTGTTCTAGAAGAGCCCCCTCCATGGTTGAGACAAACCGCGCTGGTTCGCGGCGGTTCCACCGCCCTGGTAAGATTCTGACATTCGTGAAACACGGGCGCCGACGCGTCCGGGTGGGACAGCCGCTCGCGCTAGACCATGCCCACCGTCTTGAGCCGGGCGCGGGGGTGGATCTCGCTCTGGCTCATCACCACGGTCTGGCCGCGGAAGCGCTCGATGATCGAGCGGACGTAGGGACGGATGCCGGGCCCTGTGAGCAGCACCGGCGCCTCGCCGGACAGGGCCGCCCGCTCGAAGGCCTCGCGCACGCCTCGAATGAAGTCCTGCAGGCGCGAAGGGGCCAGGGCCAGCTGCTTGTCGTCGCCGGTCCCGATCAGGGCCTCGGCGAAGGCCTGCTCCCAGTCGGGCGACAGGGCGATGATCGGCAAGGCGCCGTCGTCGCCGCGGTTGGCCCAGCAGATCTGGCGGGCGAGCCGCGCCCGGACCTGCTCGACCAGGTTGGTGATCGAGGTGGTGTGCGGGGCCGCTTCGGCGATGCCTTCCAGGATGGCCGGCAGGTCGCGGATCGAGACCTTCTCGCGCAGCAGCGCCTGCAGCACCCGCTGCACCGTCGAGGCCGTGGCCACCGAGGGGATCAGGTCCTCCACCAGCTTCTTCTGCTCGGCGGTGAGGTCCTTCAGCAGCTTCTGCACCTCGGCGTAGGAGAGCAGGTCCGCCATGTTCTCCTTGAGCAGCTCGGTCAGGTGGGTGGTCAGCACCGTGGCCGGGTCAACCGTCGTGTAGCCCCGGAAGGTCGCTTCCTCGCGCAGGGATTCCTCGATCCAGGTGGCGGGCAGGCCGAAGGCCGGCTCGCGCATGTGCTCGCCGGGCAGCTCCACCTGGCCGCCGCGCGGGTCCATGGCCATCAGGTGGCCCAGGCGCACCTCGCCGGTTCCGGCCTCCATCTCCTTGATGCGGATGGCGTAGCCCTGGTTTGGCAGGCGCATGTTGTCGAGGATGCGCACCGGCGGGATGACGAAGCCGTACTCGCTGGCCAAAGTCTTGCGCAGGGCCTTGATCTGGTCGGTGAGGCGCCGGCCCTCCAGGTCGTTGATCAGGTTCAGCAGGCCGTAGCCCAGCTCGATCTTGACGTCGTCGATCGCCAGGCTGGCCGAGATCGGCTCCTCCGCCGGTTCGGCGGCGGCCTTGGGCGGCGGCGGGGGCGGGGCCTTGGCCGCCTGGCTGCGCCGCCAGGCCAGGGCTCCAGAACCTAGCGACAGGGCCGCGAACGGGATGATCGGCATGCCCGGGATCAGGGCGATGATCCCCGCCGCCGCCGAGACCATGCCGAGCGCGATGGGGTTGGTCGCCAGCTGGGTGACCAGGGCCTTGTCGGCCGATCCCTCGACGCCGCTCTTGGAGACCAGCAGGCCGGCGGCGATGGAGATGACCAGGGCCGGGATCTGGCTGACCAGGCCGTCGCCGATGGTCATGATGGTGTAGGACGAAGCCGCCTGGCCCAGAGGCAGGTGGTGCTGCACCACCCCGATCAGGATGCCGCCGACGACGTTGATGCCGACGATCATCAGCCCGGCCATGGCGTCGCCGCGCACGAACTTCGAGGCGCCGTCCATGGCTCCGAAGAAGGTCGATTCCTGCTCCAGCTCCTTGCGGCGCAGCTTGGCCATGTCCTGGTCGATCAGGCCGGTCGACAGGTCGGCGTCGATGGCCATCTGCTTGCCAGGCATGGAGTCCAGGGTGAAGCGCGCGGCGACTTCCGCGATCCGGCCAGAGCCCTTGGTGATGACGACGAAGTTCACCACCAGCAGGATGGCGAACACCACCAGGCCGATGACGAAGTTGCCCGACATCATCAACGCCCCGAAGGCCTGGATGATGTGGCCGGCGCCGTCCGTCCCCTCGTGGCCGTGTCCCAGGATCAGGCGGGTCGAGGCGATGTTCAGCCCCAGCCGGAACAGGGTGGTCATCAAGAGGACGGTCGGGAAGGCCGTGAATTCCAGCGGCTTCTTGATCAGCAGCGAGGTCATCAGGATCAGCACGGCGCTGGTGATCGACAGCGCCAGCAGAACGTCAAGCAGGAACGACGGCACCGGCAGGATCAGCAGCACGATGATGCCGATGATGCCGATGGCCAGCGCCACCTCGCCACGCATCAGCCAGCTCATGACCTCGCGGCCGGAGGGGGCGGATGATGGGGCTCGGGAAAGGCCGATGTCAGCCATGGGCTGGACGCCCAATGGATAGGACTGATCCCCTCATCCTCCCACGCTCTTCGAGCGCGGGCCCCTCCTTCTCCCCATGGGAGAAGGAAAGGAAACCTCGCCGGTCGATGCCGGGAACACCTCTCCCGGAGGGAGAGGGAGGGGCCCGATCGCGAAGCGATTGGGAGGGTGAGGGGTTCAGGCGTTGCAACTGATCACGCCGCGCTGGCCGCGCCCTGCTGGGGCGGCGGCACGGAGACGCCGGCGTCGGAGTATTCCTTGAGCTTGTTGCGCAGGGTGCGGATCGAGATGCCCAGGATGTTGGCGGCATGGGTCCGGTTGCCCAGGCAGTGGCTCAGGGTGTCGATGATCAGCTGCTGCTCCACGGCGGCCACCGTCTGGCCGACGAAGCCGCGGCTGACCGCCTCGGCGGCCATGGAGGCGACACGGGCCGTCTCGGCCCCCGGCGCGGCGGCGCCGGCCATGGGCGCGCCGTCCGGCAGGCGGATGGCGAATTCCTCGATCTCGCGGCCCGGCGACAGGAGGACCGCGCGATGCATGGCGTTCTCGAGCTCGCGGACGTTGCCCGGCCATTTGTGGCCGACCAGCCTCTGGCGAGCCTGGGCCGACAGCACCTTCTCGGCCATGCCGTTGGCGGCGGCGTACTTCTTGGCGAAGAACTCGGCCATGGGCGCGATGTCGCCCGGCCGCTCGCGCAGGGGCGGCAGGCGGATGTTGACCACGTTCAGGCGGTAGAGAAGGTCTTCGCGGAAGGTCCCCTCGCGCACGGCCTGCGCCAGGTCGCGGTTCGAGGTGGCGAGGATGCGGATGTCCACCTTAACCGGCTTGGAGCCGCCGACCCGGTCGATCTCGCGCTCCTGGATCGCGCGCAGCAGCTTGGCCTGAAGGCGCGCGTCCATCTCCGAGATTTCGTCCAGCAGCAGGGTGCCGCCGTTGGCTTCCTCGAACTTGCCGACACGGCGCGCCAGGGCGCCGGTGAAGGCCCCCTTCTCGTGGCCGAACAGTTCGCTCTCCAGCAGGTTCTCCGGGATCGCGGCGCAGTTGACCGAGATGAACGGCTTGGAGGCGCGGCGCGACTTGGCGTGCAGGTAGCGGGCGATGACTTCCTTGCCGACGCCGCTTTCGCCGGTGATCAGGATCGAGGCCTCGGACGGCGCCACCTGGTCGGCCAGCGCGATCACCGCCTGCATGGACGGGTCGCGGGCGATCATCGGCCGCTCGTCGTCGGCCACCGCCGCCAGCACCGCGGCGATCAGGGTGGCGTCGGGGGGCAGGGGGATGAATTCCTTGGCCCCGGCGCGGATGGCGTCGCCGGCCCGCTTGGAGTCGGCGCCGACGCCGCAGGCCACCACCGGCACCCGGATGCGCTCGGCCTCGTTGGCGGCGATCAGGCCGGCGATGTCGAGCTCATAGTCGACCATCAGCAGGTCGGCGCCCTGGCCGGCGCGCAGGGCGTGCGTCGCCGCCTCGCAGGTTTCCACGTGGGCAACCTTGGCCCCCGCGTCCATCGCCATCTTCACCGCGCTGGAGAGCTGTCCGCTCAACCGTCCGACGACCAGAAGCCGCATTGTCGTTCTCCTTACTCACCCGGCCGTTCAGGCCGCGGCGTCGCCGTCCTTGATGATTTCAGTCATGGTCACGCCAAGGCGGTCATCGACGATGACCACCTCGCCGCGGGCGACGAGCCGATTGTTCACATAGATGTCGATGGCTTCCCCGACCTTGCGGTCCAGCTCCAGGATGCTGCCCTGGCCGAGCTGCAGCAGGGCCGCCACCGAGAGGTTGGCGCGACCGAGCACGGCGGAGATGCTCACCGGCACGTCGAACACCGGGGCCAGATCCGAGGCGGTCTTATCCTCGTGGGCGATCTGGGCCATCAGCATCGACGCCATGTCTTGCGTCGGGAACTCCTCGAGAGGCAGGTCGGTGTCTTCAGCCATGGTCGGTGCTCAAAGCAGGAGGAAGAGGGGCGAGGGCTTCGCCGTGCAGGCCCTCGGCCGCCAGGGCGGCTTCCAGGGCCTCGGCCACGCGGGCCGCGGCGGCGTTGGGGTCGAAGGCGGCGCGCCCGTCACCCCAGTCGAGGATGAAGGCGGCGCGGGGCATGGCGGCGTCGGCGCGGGCGATGATCTGGCCGGCGTAGCCGATGTTGGCGGCGGTTTCCTCGAGGGCGGCCTGGACCTCGTCCAGGCGGTCCGCCGGCGCGAAGACGATCAGCCGCGGCGCGGCCTCGACCTCGCGCGCCAGGGCGGCCAGGGCCTCCTGGATTGGGGCGTCGGGGAAGCGCTCGCAGGCGGCGTCGGCGATCTTGCGCGCGGCCGCCAGGGCCAGGCCCGCCGAACCGACCCGGTGCTCGTGGGCGGCGGCGGCCAGGGTCGGCAGCGCCGCGCGGGCGGCTTCGGCGATCTGGGCCAGGGCCTGGGCGGTCTGGGCCTGGGCGGTGGCCTGGCCGGCGGCCAGCCCCTCGGCCCGCGCCTGGTTCTTGATCCGCTCGACCTCGTCGGCGGTGAACACGCGCTTGTAGGGCGCCGGCTGGGCCGTGATGGCGCCGCTGCCGTCGAACACCGTGTCGAAGGTGAACTTGCGCGGTTCGGTGGGGGAGGAGCCGGACATCAGTAGATCAGCTCATCGTCGCCGCCGGCGCCGGCCAGCATGATCTCGCCCTTGGCGGCCAGGTCCTTGGCGACCTGCACCATCGCCATCTGCGACTGGTCCACGTCGCGCAGGCGCACGGGGCCCATGCTTTCCATGTCCTCGCGCATGATCTTCGCGGCCCGCTCGGACATGTTGGAGAAGAACATCTCGCGCAGGGAATCCGAGGCGCCCTTCAGCGCCAGGGCCAGCTGGTCCTTCTCCACCGCTCTCAGCAGGGTCTGGACCCCGCCCGGATCCAGCTTGGACAGGTCCTCGAAGACGAACATCAGGGCCCGGATGCGCTCGGCGCTCTCGCGGCTGCGTTCTTCCAGGGCCGCCAGGAAGCGGGCCTCGGTCTGGCGATCGAAGCTGTTGAAGATCTCGGCCATCATCTCGTGGCTGTCGCGCTTGGAGGTGCGCGCCAGGTTCGACATGAATTCGGTCCGCAGCGTCTGCTCGATCTTGTCCAGGATCTCGCGCTGCACCGGCTCCATGCGCAGCATGCGCGTCACGCATTCCAGGGCGAAGTCTTCCGGCAGGGCGGCCAGCACGCGCGCGGCGTGGTCGGACTTCACCTTCGACAGCACCACGGCGACGGTCTGCGGGTATTCGTTCTTCAGGTAGTTGGCGAGCACCGCCTCGTTCACGTTGCCCAGCTTGTCCCACATCGTGCGACCAGCCGGACCGCGGATCTCCTCCATCAGGGTCTCGACCTTCTCCTGGGGGAGGAAGGCGTTGAGCAGACGCTGGGTCTGTTCGAACGAACCCATCAGGGCGCCGGCGGCGGACATGCCGGAGACGAACTCCACCAAGAGGTCCTCGACCACGGACGAGGCCACGGTGCCCAGGCCCGCCATCGCCTGGGAGACTTCCTTAATTTCCTCGTCGTCGAGGTTTTCCCAGATGGTGATGTGCTCCTCGCCGAGCGCGAGCAGCACCACCGCGGCCTTCTCGGGCCCGGTGAGCTTGGAGGCGTCGTTAACCGCCTTGCCTTTGCGGATCAGGCTCATGCGGACTCGTGCAGCCAGGTGCGGAGGATCGAGACCGATTCATCCGGATGCTTGTCGACGAACTCGGCCACCCGCTTGACCGACGAGGCCTTCACCTGGCCCTCGATCTTGGCGATGTCGATCTTCTGGTCGATCTCGGGCGCGGCCAGCGCCAGGGGGGCGCCGCCGCCGCTGACCTGGTGGGTCTGGCCGTCGGGCGTGGTCACCAGCCGGGTGACGGCCTCGCCGCCCCCGGCGATCAGCGCCGGCAGGCCGCCGCCGCCCGTCGTGGCGCCGCGCACCAGCGGGCGGACCACGAAGAACAGGATGACGATCGACACCAGGCCCAGGATGCCCAGCTCCACGGCCCGCATGATGTCGTTCTTGTCGAAGCCCATCAGTGGATTGGAAGCCGTGACGCCGTCCTGGTCTTCCTCGTGCGGGAAGCGGACATTGACGACGCTGACCACGTCGCCACGGTCAGTGGAGAAGCCGATGGCGGCCTTCACCAGATCGTCCAGGTGCTTCATCTCTTCGGGCGTGCGCGCCGTGTAGGCGCCGGGCTTGCCCTTGGCGCCGGGCGCGGTGACGCCATCCACGGCCACAGCCACCGACAGGCGCTTGATGGCGCCCGGCGCCTGCACCTCGGTTCGAGTGGTCTTGGATATCTCGTAGTTGGTGGTCGACTCCGTCTGGCCGCTGGAGTTGCCGTTCTCGGTCCCGGCGCCCGGCGTGCTGCCCGGGGTGTTGGCGGTGGCCGAGGTCACGGCGCCGGAGTTGGCGTTGTTTTCCTTGGAGTTCTGTTCGTTGGTCTGCTCGGAACGGACCACCTGGCCATCCGGGTCGTACTTTTCTTCCTGTGTGGTGACCTGGTTCAGGTCGACATCGGCGGTGACCTGGACGCGCGCGTGGCCGACGCCGACGACGCCTTCCACCATGTCCTTGACCGTCTTGCGGATGCGCTCCTCGATGGCCTGCTTCTGGCTCTGGGCGACCTGGCTGGCCGAGCCGGCGTCGCTGCCGCCGGACAGGGTCTTGCCGTGCTGGTCGATGACCACCACGCGGTCGGGCTTGAGGTTCGGCACCGCCCCAGCGACCAGGTTCTGGACCGAGCGCACCTGGTCGGCCGAGGGCTCGCGGGCGCCGACGCCCAGGGTGACGGCGGCGGAGGGCTGCTCGGCCTCGTCCTCGAAAAGCTGACGGCGCGGCATCACCAGATGGACCCGCGCCTCGGTGACGCCGTCCAGCGAGCGGATGGTGCGGGCCAGCTCGCCCTCGGTGGCGCGCTTCATGTTGAGCTGCTGGACGAAGTCGGTCTGGCCGAGCGCGCTCTGGTTGTCGAAGATCTCGTAGCCGACCGAGCTGGCCGTCGGCAGGCCCTTGCCCGCCAGCATCAGGCGCGCGGAGGCGACCTTGTCGCGCTCGACCATGATCGTCGAGCCGTCGCCCTTGACCTGGTACTTGATGCCCGCCTGTTCGAGCGACTGGGTGATCGTCCCCGCCTCGCGCAGGTCCAGGTTGGAATAGAGCAGGCCCATGGGCTGGGCGCCCAGGTTGAGCACGATGGCCGCGATCAGGGCGGCCGCGCCCGCGCCGATGCCAAGCATCACCGCCAGTCGTCCGATACCGTATCGCTGCAGGGCGTTGAAAAGCTGATTCACGTCCGAAAGCGCCTGGCGTTCCTGAACAAACTCGCGCCGCCGGCCTTCTAGGCGCCCGTCGCTAGGCAGGATTTACCCAGTGCAAGGTAAACGAGGCGTTTAAGATCGGGCCCCGCGGCTGCGACGTTTCGGTCCGCGCCGGCGGTCTGGCGACTTCAATTCCGCTGACCTCGGCCATGGCGGATCCTCAAAAAGGTTGCGGCGGCGCCCTGGGGGGAGCGCCGCCGCCTAGTCGCGAACCTTATGGGGAAGGGTTCAGCGATATTGTTGCAAGCGCGTGGTGCGGAGGCCCGCCAGCCCGTGCTTGTCGATGGAAGCCTGCCAGCCGAGGAATTCCTCGTTGGTCAGGGAGTAACGTTCGCAGGCCTCGTCCAGGGTCAGCAGGCCGCCGCGCACGGCCGCCACGACCTCCGCCTTGCGGCGGATGACCCAGCGCTGGGTGTTGGCCGGCGGAAGGTCGGACAGGGTCAAGGGCGCACCGGTCGGACCGATGACGTACTTCTCGCCCCTGCTGTTCGTGCGTTGCTGCTGCAACATGGCTTTACGCCCTTCTCACCATCACTGTTGATCGGGACAATAGCCGACGGGCGATAACGACGACTTAATCGCGAAGGTGAAGATTTGCTTACTCATGCGTTTCCCCAGGTTCTCATTTTGGGACATCACAGGTAAAGTGTGATTAATCTAGATTAATGCGGTTGTTTACCTGATGATGTTCAAAAGATCTTGGAGCATCTGGTCGGCGGTGGTGATGATCTTCGAGGAAGCCGAGTAGGCGCGTTGCGTGGTGATCAGGCCGGTGAACTCCGCCGACAGGTCGACCGTCGAGGATTCGAGGCTCTTGGGCGCGATCAGCCCGGCGCCGCCGGTGCCGGGGGCCTTCAGATTGTAGGTGCCGCTGGCCTGGGTGACGCGGAAGGCGTCGCCGGTGACCGCGGTCAGGCCGTCCGGGTTCGGGAAGGTGGCGATGGCCACCTGGGCGATCCGACGCACCACGCCGTTGTCGAAGTCGGCCGTGACGAAGCCGTTCTGGTCGATTTCGATCTTGGTCAGGTTGCCGAAGGCGGTGCCGTTGGTGGTGATCGACTGGGTCACCGACTGGCTGTCGAACTGGGTCAGGCCGCCGGTGGCGGAGCTGATCGAGAAGTTCACGGTCTGGGTGTCGATGCCGAGGCTGGGCGCCCAGTTCACCTGGTTGGCCCCCGGCGCGGCGCCGTTGGACGCCCCGAAGGTGATCGAGGACGAACCGCCGGTGAACAGGGTCGTGTTGGCGGTGTCCAGCTTGCCGTCGGCGGTGAAGGCGACGATGCCGGTTGAGATCTGGCCGTTGGTGAGGCCCGCGCCGTCCACCACGTCCGACGCCGGGACGGCGACGATCTCGGCGTACCACTGGTTCGGCGTCGCGCTCTTCAGGAAGTCGATCTGGACGGTGCGCTTGCCGCCCTTGGAGTCCGAAATCGGCACCTGCAGGCTGTAGTCGGGCTTCACGCCGGTGGCGTTGTTGCCGTCGTACATGGCCATGGAGTTGGTCGACGGATTGTAGGCCGCCGCGGCGATCGTCGTGGACACGGCCGAGGCGGCGGCCGCCACCGAGGCCGGTGTCGCGCCGGCCGCGTTGGCCGCGTTGATGATGGCCGTGGCCGCATTGGTCGCGCCGGTGGCGCCCGCGGCCGCGACACTGGCCACGGTGGCGCCGGGGGCCGCCGCGGCGGTGTTGATGGCGGTGGCGTCGGCCGGTGTCGCCGCGGCCGCGGCCAGGGCCGCCGCCAGGGTCGAGATCACCGTGGCGCCGCCGGCGCCCGCCGCGGTCGCCGCCGCCGTGGAGGCGGCCGCCGCCAGCGGCGTTTCGGTCTTGTCCTCGGACGCCGTCGACACGGCCTGGCTGGACTGCAGGTTGGCGTTGATGCCGATCTGGGTGGTCAGGTCGGCGGCGCCGCCGACTTGCGACACGTTGATCGACTGCAGCTTGGTCAAGTCCGACGGGTCGGTGGTGATGTTGCCCTGGGCGTTCACCGGCCAGCCCTGCAGGTAGAAGCCGGCGGCGTTGCGCAGATAGCCCTGGTCGTCCTTGGTGAACGATCCGGCGCGGGTGAACGAGCGGGTGTCGGCCGCCGTCACGTTGGTGGCGTGATCGGTGGTGACGAAGAAGCCCTGGCCGGAGATCGACAGGTCGAGGTCGGACTGGGTCTGGGTCTGCAGGCCCTGCTGGCTGATCAGCTGGCGGTTCACCGCCAGGACGCCGCCGGACTGGAAGCTGGAGCCCGAGGCCTGCGACGTGACCAGGCTCTCGAAGTCGGTCTTGGCCTGCTTGTAGCCGACGGTGTTCACGTTGGCGATGTTGTCGGAGATGCTCGACAGGGCGACCGAGTTGGCGGTCAGCCCGGACACGCCGGCGAGCATGGCGCTGTTGATGCTCATGGTTTTGGTCCTTGTCCTGAAATCGGAATGGGTTGGATCAGCCGCCCAGAGCGGCGAAGGGGTTGTTGGGGTCGGAGGCGATCTTGGTCACCGAGGACAGGGGCACCTGGTTGGAGCCCACGGTCAGGACGGTGGCGCCGTCGACCTGCTGGATGGCCGAGACCACCCCGGTGATATCGGCGTCGCCGGTGTTGGCGCCGGGCGCGGTGATCATCTTGCCGATGAGGTTGGCGTTCTGGCCAATGCCCGCCTGGGCGGTCACCAGTTGCTGCAGCAGCTGGTTGGAGAGGAGCTGCTGCTCGACCCCCGTCATCTGCGTCAGCTGCTGGGTGAACTGGTTGGTGTCCAGCGGCGACAGCGGATCCTGGTTCTTCAGCTGCGTGGTCAGCAGCGACAGGAACGTCTGGTAGTTGTTGGCCACCGACGCCAGGCTGGAGTTGATGGTGGCCGTCGCCGTGTTGGTCGCTGTGTTTGTCGCCGCGGCGGCAGTGGTGGTCGTCATGGTCCCGTCCTAGATCGTGATGTCGACGGCGCCGGCCGCTGAGCGGATCGGCGCGGACGTGGGTGAAGGGGTGTCGTCGAGGGCGACACCGGCGAACGCCGAGCGTTGTCCGCCGCCCGCGCCGCCGGAGCCGTCCCGGGTCCAGCCCAGGCTGGAGCCCTGGTCGCCGGACTGGAAGCTCAGCCCGCCCTGGCCGACATCGAAGCCGGCCTGGCTGAGCGCCGCCTGCAGGTCGCCGGCGCGGGCGCGCGCCTCGGCGGCCGAGGCGGGATTGTCGAAAGCGATCTGGGCGGTCAGCTGGCCGGCGGCGTCGATCTGGACCTTGACGTTGACCTTGCCGAGTCCGGCCGGATCGAGGGCGATGTCGAACTGGGCCGCCTTGCCGCCGCTCTTCTTGGCGATCTGGTCGGCCAGCTGGCTGGTGATCTGGGCGCCGTGCGCGGCGGCAAGGGACGCGGGCGTGCTGGCGGCGGGCGTGGGCTGGCCCGTCGAGCCGGCGGCGGCGGTCAGGCTGGGATCAACGGATGGGTCAGCGGCAGGCGTGGAGGCCTGCGCGACATCGGCGTCGCGGGGCGTGCCGGCGGGCGCGCCGTTCGAGGCATCGTCCGAGGTCGACTGGCCGTCGGACTTGCCGGCTTGAGCGGCGATCTGGCTCGGCGCCGAAGCCGCCTGCGCCGTGGCGCCCACGGCCGGCGAGTCGCTGGTGGCCGCTTTCGCCTCGATCCGGGTGGTGGACTTCACGGTCTGGGCGGCGGACGCCGGCGTCGCCGGAGAGGCGGCCACCGTGACGGCTGGCGCCAGGTCGGGGGCGCCCGATGCGGCGGTCTGCGCTGCGCTCTGAGTGGCGGCCGGAGTCGACGTCGCATCGCCATCGGGCGCGGCGCTCGTCGGGGCGGCGGGGGGCGACGGCGAGGCTGGAACGGCTGGCTCCGCCGCCTTGGGCGAGGCCGTGGAATTGCCCTGGCCGGCGGCCAGCACGACCTCGGGCTTGGCGGAATTGGCCTTGAGGGCGATCGGCGGGTCGTTGGACGCTCCGATCAGGGATGGGGTGGCCGGCGCCGCGGGTGTAACGGGCGGGGGCGCCGCCGACGGCGAAGCCGCGTCGGCCGCGGTCGGGCCGATCTGCCCGGGGGTTGGCGACGTGGCGGCGAGGGGGGCGTCGGGGGCCGCCGCGCTGGCGACCGTTTCCGATAGTCCGCCGGACGACCCGTCCGCGCTTGTGACAGCTCGCGAGACGAACAGGCCCAACCCGGCAGCTTGGATCTCCGGGCCGACGGAAGCCGGCAGGGCCGCGGCTTTCGCCCCGGCTTCGGCGGCCGCATCCAGGGTGGCCGGGGTCGCGGGCGACGCGAGGGTCGACGCGACGGGGATCGACGGAACACTGGCCGCCGCGGAAGCATCCGTGCCCTGCTGGGTGGCGTTCGGGGCGGCCGCCTGCGTGACCTTGGGCGTCGCGGGCGGCGCGGAAGGCCCGTCGTTCGCCGCCGGCAGCGAGGCCAGAAGGCTGGCCGCGAAGGTGCTGGCCATCGGAGAGTGGGCCGGGGTGGCGACAGTCGCAACGGTGGCTGAGGGCGAGAGGACGCCTGACGGCGCGGGCGCGCCCGGCGTCTGGACGAGGGCGGCGGCGTCGCTCGCCTTGTCGGAGCCCACCAGGCCGAACTTCGCCAGGCCTCCGTTCTCCAGCCCCGCGTTCGCGTGGTCTGCGCTCGCCTGGTCGCCGGCGGAGCTGGCGGCGGGCGCGCTCGGCGTCGGCGCGCTCTGCGGGATCGGCAGCAAGCCAAACGCCAGGGCCAGCGAAGCCGCCGACACCGTGGCGGTGGTCGTGGCGGCCGCGCCTGAGGCCGCCGGGTCGGAAGCGTTCGCGGCGTCTGCGCCCGGGCCGCCGTTTGCAACCGTGGCCGCGAGGATTCCGGCCAGGGTGGAGACGGCGGCGCCGTTGGAAGCCTTGGCTGCGGCGCCCGTCCCGTTCGAACTCGCGCCCAGGTCCGCCGTCGGCGCGCCCGTATCCAGCGCCGCCATCAGGGCCGCCAGCGCGTCGGAGAACGGCGCGCCGTTCGCGCCGCCGGCGACAGCGGTCGCGCCGACGCCGGTCGTTCCGGCCGCCGTCTGGGCGGATGGGGCAAGGGCGGAGGCTGCCGACATGTGCGGGAGCGGGCCTGATGGAGAGAGGACGAGGGCGCCTGCTGCGCCGGACATTCGGACCGGCTCAAGCAACCGGCGCGCCAACTCGTCTTGCGCGGTCTAACATATTGAAAGAAAGAGCATTTCTGTGACCCGCGCCGGCGACCCTCCGTTCGTGAGCGGCGGAAATTGCCGAGCGGCGATAGGCAAAGGGCTCACCCCGGCGCACCGCCGGCGCCGGGTTCTGAACTCTGGCGCCGCTCTTGCCTGGAGGATGTCGACGGTTCGAGTGACCCGTACGAGAAAGCTATGCGATTCAAAGGTTTGAACAATTCTGAAGGGCGCGTCCCCGCGATCGTTGGGCAGATTCTGCCGATCCACGCGCCCCAGATTGCCGGCCAGATTGCCGGTAGGAGTCTGCCGACATGTCGCTGAGTTCGATCATGTCGATCGCCACCGCGGGCATGCAGGTGGCGCAGACGGGCCTGAGCACCGTCTCCGACAACATCTCCAACGTGAACACCGCCGGCTATGTGCGCAAGGTCGTCGACCAGAGCTCATCGGCCGTGCTGGGCCTGGGGACGGGCGTTACGGTCGCCCAGGTCAAGCGTGTCGCCGACCAGTACCTGCAGGCGGCCAGCATCTCGGCCACCGCCAGCTCGAAGTCCGCCGCGGCCGTGGCCGATCTGCTGGACCAGGCCCAGTCGGTCTTCGGCGACCCCAGCAGCGCCACCAGCTACTTCAACCAGCTCAACAACGTCTTTTCAGCTTTCACGGCGGCGGCGAACGACCCCGCCTCCAGCCTGAACCGCAGCCAGGTCATCGATCAGGTCAACCAGTTCCTGAACGCCACCCAGCGCATCTCCGCGTCGTTGCAAGGCTTCACCCAGCAGGCCGACACCCAGATCTCGTCGGACGTGGATCAGGTCAACCAGCTGCTCAGCCAGATCGACGGCCTCAACATCGATATCACCCGGGCCCTCTCCAACGGCTCGGACGCCACCGGCGCCATGGACGCCCAGAGCCAGCTCGTCGACAAGCTGTCGGGGCTGATCGACGTGAAGATCTCGCCGCGCCAGGGCGGGGGAGTCGTGCTGCGCACCAACGCCGGCGACCTCCTGGCCGGCGACGGCGGCCCGGCGACCTTGGCCTACACCGCCTCAGGCAATGGCGCGGGCGTGCTCAGCCTGACCCAGTTCGGCTCGACCCAGGCGACCGGCGTGACGGTCAGCAACGGCGAGCTGCGCGGCCTGCTCGACGTTCGCCAGAACCAGCTGCCGGCGATCCAGGACCAGCTGGGTGAGTTCGTCTCCAAGACCGTCGACGCCATCAACCAGGCGTCCAACAGCGCCACCGCCGTGCCGCCGCCCAACACCCTGACCGGGCGCGACACGGGCCTCGACCTGCCCACCGCCATCAGCAACTTCAGCGGCAAGACCTCGCTGGCCATCGTCGATTCCAGCGGCATGCTGCAGGAGCAGGTGGACATCGACTTCACCGCCGGAACCATGAGCGTGAACGGCGGCGCGGCGACGGGCTTCACCCCGGCGAACTTCCTGTCCAGCCTGAACACCGCTCTCGGGGCCTTCGGCTCCGCCAGCTTCAGCAACGGCGCCCTGTCGATCAGCGCCGCCTCGGCCGGAAACGGCGTCGCCATCGCCGACGACCCGACGACGCCGTCGAGCAAGGCCGGCCGGGACTTCAGCCAGTTCTTCGGCCTCAACGACCTCATCACCACGTCGGGGATCACCAACTACGCCACGGGCCTGACGGCCAGCGACCCCAGCGGCTATACGCCCGGCGACACCATCACCTTCCGGATCTCCGCCACGCCGGGATCGGTGACGCGCGACATCTCCGTCGCCGTGCCGGCCGGCGGTACGGTGGGCAACCTGATCTCGGCCCTCAACGCCCAGGTGGGCGGGGTCGGCCAGTACGGCCAGTTCGTCCTGGACAGCCAGGGCGCGCTGACCTTCCAGCCCAACACCCCCGGCGCCGTCACCCTGACCGTGCTGGACGACAACACTCAGCGCGGTGTCGGCGGCCCGTCGGTCAGCCAGCTGTTCGGGATCGGATCGGCGCAGCGCGCCAGCCGCGCCGGCACCTTCAAGCTCAGCGCCGCCGTTCAGGCCAACCCCATGCTGATGCCGCTGGCCAAGCTGAACCTGGCCAACGCCGCCAGCAGCCAGCCCGTGGTGGCCCTCGGCGACAACTCCGGCGCCCTGGCCCTGGCCAAGGCCTCATCGGCCACCATGAACTTCAGCGCCGCCGGCGACCTCGCCGCGACCGCCACATCCGCCACCCAGTACGGCTCCCTGTTCAGCGGTTCGATCGGCCGCAAGGCCGCCGCGGCCGACGACGCCAAGACCGCCGCCGACGCCGTCAAGACCGAGGCCGACACCCGCCGCGCCTCCGTCGAAGGCGTGAACCTGGACGAAGAACTGGTGAACCTGACCACCTACCAGCAGGCCTACAGCGCCTCGGC
>JAFEEA010000077.1 GCA_018241335.1 Pseudomonadota bacterium | reverse complement strand
ATCCCCAACCTGCTGGTCAACGGCTCGGGCGGCATCGCCGTGGGCATGGCCACCAACATCCCGCCCCATAACCTGGGCGAGGTGGTCGACGCCTGCCTGGCCATGATCGACGAGCCGGACATCGGCCTCGACAAGCTGCTCGACATCGTGCCGGGCCCCGACTTCCCGACCGGGGGCGAGATCATCGGCCGCACGGGCGCGCGCCAGGCCCTGATGACAGGGCGCGGCAGCGTGGTCATGCGCGGCGTGGCGACCATCGAGGAGCTCCGCAAGGACCGCGAGGCCATCGTCATCACCTCGGTTCCGTACCAGGTGAACAAGGCCGCCATGGTCGAGCGCATCGCCGAGCTGGTGCGCGAGAAGCGCATCGAAGGCATCGGCGACCTGCGCGACGAGAGCGACCGCCAGGGCCTGCGCGTGGTCGTCGAGCTCAAGCGCGACGCGAGCGCCGAGGTGGTGCTGAACCAGCTATACCGCTTCACGCCGCTGCAGACCTCGTTCGGGGTCAACGCCCTGGCGCTGAACCGCGGCCGGCCCGAACAGATGGGCCTCAAGGAGATGCTGACCGCCTTCGTCGACTTCCGCGAGGAAGTGGTCGTGCGGCGCACCCGTTTCCTGCTGAACAAGGCCCGTGACCGCGGCCACGTCCTGGTCGGCCTGGCCATCGCCGTCGTCAACATCGACGAGGTGATCCACATCATCCGTTCGTCCAAGGACCCGGCCGAGGCGCGCGAACGCCTGGTGGGCCGCGACTGGCCGGTGGGCGACATGCTGCCCCTGATCGAGCTGATCGCCGACCCGCGCACGGCGCTGATCGAAGGCGCGCGCGTCCGCCTGACGGACGAGCAGGCCCGCGCCATCCTGGGCCTGACCCTGGCCCGGCTGACGGGCCTCGGCCGCGAGGAAATCTTCAACGAAGCCAACGACCTGGCCAAGACCATCGCCGAGCTGCTGGAGCTGCTGTCGAGCCGCGCCAACATCATGGCCGTGGTCCGCGCCGAGCTGCTGGAGGTGCGCGAGCAGTTCGCCGTGCCGCGCCGCACGGCCATCGTCGAAGGCGACGCCGACCTGGAGGACGAGGACCTGATCGTCCGCGAGGACATGGTCATCACCGTCACCCACGGCGGCTATGTGAAGCGCACGCCGCTGTCGACCTATCGCACCCAGCACCGCGGCGGCCGCGGTCGCTCGGGCATGTCGACCAAGGACGAGGACGCCGTCACCCGGGTGTTCTCCGCCTCGACCCATGCGCCGATGCTGTTCTTCTCGTCGGGCGGCAAGGTCTACAAGCTGAAGGTCTGGCGCCTGCCGGTGGGCACGCCGACGTCGCGCGGCAAGGCGTTCATCAACCTCTTCCCGATCGAGCCGGGCGAGACCATGACCTCGATCCTGACCCTGCCGGAGGACGAGGCGACCTGGGACCGGCTGGACGTGATGTTCGCCACCCGCTCGGGCTCCGTCCGCCGCAACAAGCTCAGCGACTTCGTCCAGGTCAACCGCAACGGCAAGATCGCCATGAAGCTGGACGAGGGCGACTCGATCATCGGCGTCGCCCTATGCACCGCCAGCGAGGACGTCCTGCTGACCTCCGCCGCCTCACGCTGCATCCGCTTCCCGGTGGACGACGTGCGGGTGTTCGCCAGCCGTGAATCCACCGGCGTGCGGGGCATCCGCCTGGCCGACGGCGACACGGTGATCTCCATGGCCGTGCTGCGCGGCGTCAACGCCACGCCGGACGAGCGGGCGGCCTACCTCAAGCACGCGGCGGCCATGCGCAAGGCGGCGGGCGAGGACGACGACGCGGCCGAGGCCGCCGCGCCCGAGGAGGCCGACGAGACCGAGGCGCCGGAAGGCTCTGTCGCCCTGTCGCCCGACCGCATCGCCGAGCTGGGCGGCGCGGAGCAGCACATCCTGACGGTGTCGTCCGAGGGCTTCGGCAAGCGCACCTCGGCCTACGACTACCGGCGCACCGGGCGGGGCGGGCAGGGGCTCATGGCCCACGACCTCTCCAAGCGCGGCGGCCGGCTGGTGGCCAGCTTCCCGGTGGAGGAGTCGGACGAACTGCTGCTCGTCAGCGACCAGGGCCAGCTGATCCGCACGCCAGTCTCCCAGATCCGCATCGCCGGGCGCAACACCCAGGGCGTCACCATCTTCCGCACCACAGAGAACGAGCATGTCGTGTCGGTGGAGCGGCTGGAAGGCGAGGCCGGCGGCGACGAGCCGGACGGGGCCGAGAACGAGGGCGGCGAGGCCTAGGTCTCGTCGAGGCTCGCGCCCCGTCCTGAACCCGAGCAAGGGGGAGCCAATTTCTCCCCCCACTCCGCTCATTCCGGCGAAGGCCGGAACCCAGGGCGGCCTCTCAGGTATCCACCGGCCCCCCTTCGCAGTGGGGCCAGGGCTAGACGCATTCCTGGTGGCGGCAAGGCTTTCCTGGGTTCCGGCCTTCGCCGGAATGAGCGGGTTTTGGGGGCCGTGATTCAGGCTCTGAAAGCCCTTGTGCCCTAGCGGCCCGCCTCCTCCCGCCACAGGGGCGACGACGCCTTCAGGAAGCGCAGGTACATGATCATCCAGCCGACGTCCTCGCCGGTCTTCGGATCGGCGGCCCAGGCCTGGTACCAGATGTTCTCGGTCTTGGGGCTCTCGCTGAGAGCCAGGATGCGGCCGCGGCCGACGTAGTCCGTTTCGGCGCGCAGGGGCCCTTTCAGGAACTGCAGCTCGATGGCGCCGAAGAGGCCGACCACGGGCTCGATGCGCGACCACAGGGACTTCTCGACGTCGCGGAACAGCTGCACGGCGATGGAGGGCGGCAGGACGGCCGGACTGTCGCCGGCGGGTTCATAGGCCGGGATCTTCTCCGAGATGGTCTCCAGCCGGCGCGCCACGGTCTCGGCCTTGGCGCGCAGCGGCACGTCGCGCGTCTCGTCGCCCACCTTGCAGGCCGCCAGCAGGCGCAGGGCGCCGGGCACGGCCGGGGTCTGGCTTCGCGCGCGGCCGAAGAGCTCGGTCTTCTCGTCTGCGCCCAGGCAGCTGGCGGTGCCTTCGCTGATCAGGTCGCCGGTCTCGTTCTCCATGCGCAGGCGCGCGCGGGCCTCGCCGGGCGTGGGGACGACGAAGGCGCGGACCGCTTCCTGGTCGACGGTCGCCTGGCGGAAGTAGAGGGAGATGTTGCCCTGTTCCAGGAACGGCGCCCCGAACGCCGTGCGCAGGAGGGGAACGTACTGGTCCATGTGCAGGGAGCCGGCGACGGTGCCGCCCCGAAAGCCCAGCTTCGAGGCCGTGGCGTCGTCGTGGATCGACCCCTTGGCCTGGGAGGCGGTGTTCTTGGGCCGCCGGAATTCGCCGGCGATCTCGCGGGCGTCGGTGGTGAGGGTCATGGTCTTCTCCCAGTCCGGCGCCGGCGTCTGCCGCGCCCTGTCGCCGGAAGCCCCACGATACGCCCCTGCCGAGCGTCGGCAAGCGGCGGGGTCTTGCCAGCGCGCCTCGTGGCCACGACCCTGGCCGGATGATCGTCGTCCCCACCAATCCGGCCTGGCACCCGGTGTTCGACCTCGCCGCGTGGGCGTGCGGCGCCGCGGTCGGCTATGGCCTCTATCGGTGGCGGTTGCGCGCGGCGGTGGAGGACGTCGCCGGCAGGACCGGGGCCGGCTACTTCGTCGCCCTGGGCGTCGGCGCCGCGGCGGGGGCGTGGCTGGCGGGATCGCTCAACACCCTGAACCTCAGCGCGCCCACCCTGTCGCACAGCGTCGCCGGCGCCCTGGCCGGGGCCATCGTGGCGGTGGAGGCCTACAAGGCCGTACGGGGGATCAGGGGCTCGACAGGCGGGGTGTTCGTGGGCTCGCTGGCGACCGGGGTGGTGGTGGGCCGCTTCGGCTGCCTGATGGCGGGCCTTCCGGACTTCACCTATGGCACGCCCACGCGCCTGCCCTGGGCCGTGGACCTGGGCGACCACGTGGGGCGCCACCCCGTGCAGGTCTACGAGAGCCTGTCGGTGGCGGCGTTTCTGGTCCTCTATCTCGCGGGCCTCGCCTATCGCGCGCCCTGGGCGCTTCGGCGGGGGTTCTATGTGTTCGTCGCCTGGTACGGCGCCCAGCGTTTCGCCTGGGAGTTCCTGAAGCCCTATCCGCGGTTGATCGGGCCGCTTAATCTCTTCCACATCCTCTGCGTCGGGCTGGTGGTCTATGGCTGCGTCTACTTCGTTCGTGACCGCGCCCTCTGGCGCGCCCGCCTTGCGCAAGAGCGCGCCCTACCTGTTCCTGGGCCAGACCACGTCCCTCTGCGAGACCTGCCTTGAGCTGGTCCCGGCCAAGGTCATCGCCGAGAACGGCAAGGTGTTCTTCCAGAAGCGCTGCCGCGAGCACGGGGTGCAGAAGACCCTGATCAGCGACGACGTCGCCTACTGGAAGTCCCAGCGCGACTGGCTGAAGCCCGGCGACCGGCCCCTGGCGCCCCACACCCGCACGGACCACGGCTGTCCCTACGACTGCGGCCTCTGCCCAGACCACGAGCAGCACTCCTGCCTCGCCCTGATCGAGGTCAACGAGGCCTGCAACCTGAGCTGCCCGGTCTGTTTCGCCGACAGCTCGGTGAAGCGGACGGGCCACCGCCCCATGGCCGAGATCGAGGCCATGCTAGATGCGGTGGTCGCCTCGGAGGGCGAGCCGGACCTGGTTCAGATTTCCGGCGGCGAGCCGACCCTTCATCCCCAGTTCTTCGAAATCCTGGACGCCGCGCGGCGCCGTCCGATCCGCCACCTGATGATCAACACCAATGGCCTCAGGATCGCCCAGGAGCCCGAGTTCGCGGCTCGCCTGGCGACCTACATGCCGGGGTTCGAGGTCTATCTCCAGTTCGATTCCCTGAGGCGCGCGGCGTTGATGGACCTGCGCGGCGCCGACCTGACGCGCATCCGCGCCCAGGCGCTGGAGGCCCTGGAGCGCCACAACATCTCCACCACCCTGGTGGTGACGGTGAAGAAGGGCGTCAACGACCAGGACATCCCGGACATCATCCGCCACGCCCTGACCTGGCGCTGCGTGAGGGGGGTGACCTTCCAGCCGATCCAGGACGCCGGCCGCAACGACGGCTTCGCGGCCGGCGAGCACCGGATGGTGCTGAGCGAGATCCGCCGGGAGGTGGCCAAGGCGGGGGTGTTCGGCCTGGACGACATGATCCCGCTGCCGTGCAATCCGGACCAGATTTCCATCGGCTATGGCCTCAGGAACGGCGCGGAGGTCGCGCCCATCACGGCCATGCTGCCGCGCGAGCTGGCGGTGGCCGCCTCGCCCAACACGGTGACGTTCGAGGCCTATCCTGAACTGCGCGCGCGGGTGTTCGACCTGCTGTCCCTGTCCACGGCCCAGGCCGACACCTCGGCCAAGCTGGCGAGCGTGCTCTGCTGCCTGCCGGAAGCGGCGGTGCCCCAGGACATCGCCTATGAGAACACGTTCCGGGTGGTGATCATGCAGTTCCTTGACCGCTTCAACTTCGACCTCGGCACGGTGAAGCGGAGCTGCGTCCACTTCGTGCAGCCCGACGGGACGATCATCCCCTTCGACACCTTCAACACCTTCTATCGCCACGGCGCCGCGGGCGCGGACGTTCTGGCGCGCGGGCGGGGCCGGGCATGAGCGAGGGCGCCGCGCCGTCTCAGCCGCCCCTGCCGCCGCCGGCCCGCCCGGGCAACGGCGCGGGTCGGTTCTTCGGGGGCCTACTGGTGGTGGCGGGCGTACTGATCTGCCTGCTCAGCGGCCTCTGCAGCTTCGTCTTCGGGGCCGTGGTGATCGGCGAGGGCGGCAAGGGGGGCGACATCGCCGGCCTGCTGGTGGTGATCGCCATCTTCGGAGGCATTCCGTTCGCGGGCGGACTGGTCTCGACGATCGTCGGGGTCGGGCTCTACCGCGCCAGCCGGGCGTCGCCGTGATGGCCGGGTCCGGCCCTGCCTCCGACGCGACGGGCTATCCCGTCAGGCGCTTCTTCGCGATGATGTTGATGGCCACGGGCGGACTGATCGCCGGGCTTTCAGGGCTCTGCTCGGCGGCGGTCCTCGTCACTGTGCTCGTTCCGCTGGCTGTCGGCGGCGCCGGCGGCGGCGGGCTTGGAGGCTTCATCAATCTGGTGGGGGTGATCCTCGTCTTCGGCGGCGTACCGTTCGCGATCGGGGCCGGTCTGTTCGTCCTGGGCCGGAACCTCCTGCGCCCAGGGACGCCGGAGTCGCCTGTCGTCGCCAAGACGTTCGAATAGGCTCTGCTCCCCCTGGAATCCGCGCGGGCCCTCATGCTCTAACCCTTGGCAAACCGGGGAGGGGACATGGCCCGCTACATCGCCGCCATCGACCAGGGGACGACGTCCTCGCGCTGCATCGTCTTCGACGCCCACGGGGCGATCGCCGCCGTGGCCCAGAAGGAGCATCGCCAGATCTTCCCGCGTCCCGGCTGGGTGGAACACGACGCCCAGGAGATCTGGGCCAACGTCAACGGCGTGGTGGCGGCGGCCATGGCCAAACTGGGGATCGGGCCGGCCGACCTCGCGGCCGTAGGCATCACCAACCAGCGTGAGACGACCGTCCTCTGGGAAAAGGCCACCGGCCGTCCCATCGCCAACGCCATCGTCTGGCAGGACACCCGCACCGACAAGCTTGTGACGGAGATCGGCGGCGCGGCCGGGCAGGATCGCCTGCGCCAGAAGACCGGCCTGCCCCTGGCGACCTATTTCTCCGGCCCCAAGATCCGCTGGCTGCTGGACAACACCGAGGGGGCGCGCGCCGCCGCCGAACGGGGCGAGATCCTGTTCGGGACCATGGAGACCTGGCTGATCTGGAAGCTGACCGGCCGCCACGTCACCGACGTCACCAACGCCAGCCGCACCCTGCTGATGAACCTGGCGACCCTGGACTGGGACGACGACCTGCTGGCCGCCGTGGGCGTGCCGCGCGCGGTGCTGCCGGAAATCCGATCGTCGTCTGAGGTCTACGGAACGGCGACCGGGGTCCTCGAGGGCGTGGCGGTGGCCTCGGCCCTGGGCGACCAGCAGGCCGCCCTCTTCGGCCAGACCTGCTTCTCGCCTGGCGAGGGCAAGTGCACCTATGGCACCGGCGCCTTCTTCCTGATGAACACCGGGACTGAAGTCGTGCACTCCAGGAACGGTCTGCTGACCACCGTCGGCTACCGCATCGGCGACGCGCCGGCGGTCTATGCGCTGGAGGGCTCGATCGCGGTGGCCGGTTCGCTGGTCCAGTGGGTGCGCGACAATCTCGGCCTCATCGCCAGCGCCTCCGACATCGAGCCCCTGGCCCGCTCGGTGGAGGACAACGGCGGCTGCTATGTGGTGCCGGCCTTCGCTGGTCTGTTCGCGCCCTATTGGCGGTCCGACGCGCGCGGCGTGATCGCGGGCCTGACCGGCTACATCACCAAGGCCCATATCGCCCGCGCCGTGCTGGAGGCGGTGGCCTGGCAGGTGGCCGAGGTCGCCGGGGCCATGGCCGCCGACGCCGGCCAGCCGCTGACGGCGCTCAAAGCCGACGGCGGCATGACCGCCAACACCCTCCTGATGCAGTTCCAGGCCGACGTGTTGGATGTTCCGGTGGTGCGACCCAAGGTGGCGGAGACGACCTGCCTCGGCGCGGCCTACGCCGCCGGCCTGGCTGTGGGCTTCTGGCCGGACCTCGACACGCTGCGACGCCAATGGGCGCGAGACGCCGAATGGACCCCGGCCATGGCGCCGGCGGTGCGCGAGCGGGAGCTGAAGAACTGGAAGAAGGCCGTTCAGCGCACGCTCGACTGGGTGGACTAAGGCTGCCTCAGACCCGACCGCGCGCCATCAGCACGCCAAGCGCCGCCGTCCACAGCGCCTGGGCCCCCAGAGCGCCCATGGCCACCATCGGGTCCAGCCGGGCGACCGTCGCGCCCAGGGCCGTCAGGGCGCCGCCGGCCAGCGCCAGGCCGACGATCGCCGTCCAGCGCGCCGCCCCGCCGCGCCCGGCCAGGGCCGCGCTCCAGCCCAGGGTCCCCGCCGCCTGGAACGCCAGACCCATCGGCATCAGGAAACGGATCATCAGCCCGCAGAGCGAGATCATGGTGCGCGCCGCCTCCAGCCGCTCCGGCGGGCCGGCCAGGTACTTCACGGCGATGGCGGGGGTCAGCAGGCCATCGAAGATCATCGAGCCGGCCAGGGCGGCCGATCCGATGGCGGTGAAGACCAGGCCGACTAGAACACGGGCGCTACCGGCGCCGAGGCGCGCCGCCAGGGCGGCCAGGCAGACCATCTCCACCGCCAGCACGACCACGAAGCCGCCGTGCACCAGGGCGTCGGGCCCCTGATTGGCCGCCTCGTCTTTCAGAACCTCGGCGAAGGTCTGGGGCGAGCCGCCGGGGTGGATGGCCAGCAGCGCCAGCGACAGGGCCGCACAGGCGACCAGGGCGACGCCAGGCGCGTGCAGGGCGCCGTCACGGCGGGGTGTGGCGGCGGCCAAGGCCATGGGCTGGTGATGCAGGGTCTCGGTGGTCATGACGATATCCGGTGGAGGTGGCGCGAGACTAGCGCCGCCGGCGTCGCACTTGCCGGACGCGGCGCCCGACCTGTCCGTTTCCGGACAGTCGTCGCGATTTGTCCCGAAAGGCGCGCCACCCTGCGCGGCCTCCCGTCTGGGCGGGGTCTTCGCCATGGTCTAGGCTTCCGGCGGGCGAAGCGGGATCACGGATGGCCGGTGAGGAAGTGGATCGGCGCACGGCGCGCACCCGCGCCGCGGTGACGGCGGCCTTCGTCGACCTGCTGCTCGAGCGCGGCTACGACCAGATCACGGTGAGCGACGTCGTGGAACGCGCCAACGTCGGCCGCTCGACCTTCTACGCCCACTACACCGGCCTCGACGCCCTGCTGCGCCAGGTGCTGACCAATCCGTCGGCGCCCCTCGCGGCGTTGGTCGACGGGGGGATGACCGCAGAGGCCCTTACCCCTCAGCTGAGCCATTTCCACGATCAGCGCCGGCGCAACCGGGCGTTCTTCGTCGAACCGTTGCGCGGCCTGTGGGTTCGCGCCCTGGCCCAGATCATCGAGCCGCGCCTGGAGGCCCAGCAGCGCGCCCGGCGCGTCGCGTCGCCGGAGCTGCCCCTGCCGTTGGTCGCCCTGCAGATCGCCGACAGCCACATCGCCCTGATCGCCAACTGGCTGTCCCTGCGCGCGAGCGCGCCGCCGGCCGCAATCGCCCGGGCGCTAGTCGCCGTGACGCACGCCCAGACCCAAGCCCTGCTGGGCTGGTCGCCGGACGGCCCGGGAGCGTCCTGATGCGGTCCGCCGGAGAGCTGCTGCGGCTGGTGGTGGTGATGGCGGCGGTCGGGGCGGGGTTCGTGGTCGTTCTCGACGTGGGCTTTCACGCCCACCACCAGCCGGCGCCGGCCGGGCTGGACCTGGTGCTGGCGCCGGCCCTGGTGGTGCTGGCGGCGGGGCTGGGCGTCGTCGCCGGGCAAGTTCGAACCTGGCGCGGCGGCGGTTCACGTCTGACCTTCAGCGATCGGCGTCGCTTGCGGACCCAGCGCCTGGCGTTCGAGGAAGACCGTCGGCGGCGGATCGCCGAACTCGCCGCCGACCCGGTCCGCGCGCGGTACGCCGCCTTGGTCGAGGCGGGCGAGGCCTGGTCCGACGAACAGATCGCCTACGACCTGGACAAGGGCGCGCGGGCGACCTGCGCCCATCTGCAGGGCCTCGAAGGGGCGCTGCGCGAAGTGGGCGTATTCGTGAAGCGCCAGGCGCAGGGGCGGGTCACCGCGCGGTGCGTCATCGACCCGGATCGCCTCAAGACGCGGCTGCCGCTGCCCGCCGGCGCCGCCTTCACGGAAGGCTCGATGGGTGGGCGGTCCTATGAAGACGGCCTCTTCGCCATGGTCCGCTGCGCGGCCTGCGAGTCCCGGATCGACGTCACCCACCGGCACGAAGCCGGCGCCGGCCTGCCGGTCTTTCCGGCGGCCTGATCTCAGCCGCGGCGGGGCAGCATCCGGGCCAGCACCCCGTCGCGCAGGACGCGCTGGTGATAGACGGCCGCGCCGACGTGGCCCGCCGCCAGGATGATGATCGCCCAGCCGATCTTCTCGTGCGTCTCGCCGGTCAGGTGTTGTGCGGCCTTGGACCAGGGGGCGAAGGGCGGAGGGATCTGCAGGCCGAAGAAGCTCATCGCCTCATCGCCCGACCAGCGCATCAGGAAACCCAGAACCGCCTGGGCCAGGAGCAGGCCATAGAGCAGCCAGTGCACCGTCTTGGCCAGGACGTCCATCCAGTCGGCGAAGACGGCCTGGACCCGTCGCCCGGCCGCCAGGCGCCAGACCACTCGGAAGGCCACCAGCGCCCCCAGCACGATGCCGAACGACATATGCGCGACGATCATCAGATGCCGGTCGGGACGCGGGAAGAACTCCCACAGCTCGGCCAACGCAAACTGCGTCAGGACCAGCAGCGCCGTCACCCAATGAAGGACGATGGTCATGTCGTCGTAGCGCGTCGCAGCAGTCTGGGACGCGTCGGGGGTATCGGCCGGTGAACTCATGGCGGCTCCTGTATCGGGGATTGGACAACGCCCCAAAGCCCAAAGGGCGCCGTTCGCCCGCGCCGCCCATGATTTCGATCAACTTGACGTCGTCGCCGGTCGCTCAGCTGCCGGCCAGTTGCGCCTTACGCTCGCGCCGCCGAGCGGTGAGGATGTGCTCGGTGTAGCCATTGGGCTGGATGCGGCCTTCGAAGACCAGATCCAGCGCCGCCTGATAGGCGATGCTGTCGGCCAGGTTCGGGCTCATCGGCGTATAGGCGCCGTCGCCGGCGTTCTGCGCGTCGACCACCTTGGCCATCCGCGCCATGGTCTCGCGCACCTGGGCCTCGGTGCAGACGCCGTGATGCAGCCAGTTGGCGATGTGCTGGCTGGAGATGCGCAGGGTGGCGCGGTCTTCCATCAGGCCGACGTCGTGGATGTCCGGCACCTTGGAACAGCCGACGCCCTGATCGATCCAGCGCACGACGTAGCCGAGGATGCCCTGGGCGTTGTTGTCCAGCTCCTGCTGCACGTCGGCCGGGCTCCAGTTGGACTGGGCCAGGGGGGCGGTCAGCAGGTCGTCGAGGCCCGTGCGGGTCGCGGCGGCGAGCATCTGGCCCTGCAGCGCCGGCACGTCGACCTCGTGATAATGCAGGGCGTGCAGAGTGGCGGCGGTGGGCGAGGGGACCCAGGCGGTGTTGGCCCCCGCCTTGGGGTGGCCGATCTTGGCCTTCAGCATGTCGTGCATCATGTCCGGCGCGGCCCACATGCCCTTGCCGATCTGCGCCTTGCCCGGGAAGCCCGTGGCCAGGCCGATCTCGACGTTGCGCTTCTCATAGGCGGCCAGCCACGGCTGGGCGCGCATGGTTTCCTTGCGCACCATGGGGCCGGCTTCCATGGCGGTGTGGATCTCGTCGCCGGTGCGGTCGAGGAAGCCGGTGTTGATGAACACCACCCGGCTCCTGGCGGCGGCGATGCAGGCGGCCAGGTTGGCGCTGGTGCGGCGCTCCTCGTCCATGATGCCAAGCTTCACCGTGTTGCGCGCCAGGCCCAGGGCGTCCTCGACCTGGTCGAACAGGGCGGCGGCCAGGGCCACCTCGTCAGGGCCGTGCAGCTTGGGCTTCACCACATAGACCGAGCCGGCGGCGCTGTTGCGGCGCGCGCCCTTGATGTCGTGGATGGCGGCGGCGACCGTGACCAGGGCGTCGACCGCGGTCTCGTAGACCGGCTGGCCGTTCAGGCGGACCATGTCGGTGACCATGTGGCAGCCGACGTTGCGCACCAGCATCAGCGAGCGGCCGCGCAGGGTGACGGTCTTGCCGCCGGGGGCGTCGTAGGCGCGGTCCTCGTCCAGGCGGCGGGTCTCGGTGCGCCCGCCCTTGGCGAAGCTGGCCGCCAGGTCGCCGCGCATCAGGCCGAGCCAGTTGCGATAGACGCCCACCTTGTCCTCGGCGTCCACCGCGGCCACCGAGTCCTCGCAGTCCTGGATGGCGGTCAGGGCGGCCTCCATCAGCACGTCGGCGACCCCGGCCGGGTCGTCCTTGCCGATGTTGTGGCTGCGGTCGATCTGGATCTCCAGGTGCAGGCCGTTCTGCTTCAGCAGCACCGCGCTGGGCGACGCCGGCTCGCCGCGCCAGCCGACCAGTTGCGCCGTGTCCTTCAGCCCGACCACGGCGCCGTTCTTCTGCGTCACCGCCAGGGCGCCGTCCTTGATGGCGTAGAGCGTGGCGTCCACGTGCGAGCCGCCGTCCAGCGGGGCCACGTGGTTCAGGAAGCCGCGGGCGTAGTCGATCACATGGCCGCCGCGCTCGGGGTCGTAGCCCTTGGCGCCGGCCACGGGCGGCAGCAGGGCGTCGGTGCCGTAGAGAGCGTCATACAGGCTGCCCCAGCGGGCGTTGGCCGCGTTCAGGGCGTAGCGGCCATTGGACACCGGCACCACCAGCTGCGGGCCGGCGATGGAGGCGATTTCGGGATCGACGTTGGTGGTGTCGATGGCGAAGTCGGCCGGCTCGGGCAGCAGGTAGCCGATCGAGGTCAGGAACTGTGTCTGCTCTGCCAGGGTCACGGCCTTGCCGCGGCGCTCGGCCCACCAGGCGTCGATCCGGGCCTGCAGTTCGTCGCGGCGCGCCAGCATGGCGCCGTTGCGCGGGCCGAAGTCGGCCAGGATGGTCTCGAGGGCCTGCCAGTAGGCCTTGGCGTCCACCCCGGTCCCCGGCAGCAGCTCCTTCTCCACGAAGGCGTGCAGCAGGTCGTCGACGGCGAGGGCGGGGGAGATGTTCATGGCAAGGCTCTTCGAAAGGGGGCGCGCCGGACGCGGTCGCCGGCTCGCCAACGCTGGACGTCAATAGCAGAGCGGCCCGGGGCCCAAAGCCCCGAGCCGCCCAAGTTCCGGTAAACCGAAGCCGACTTAGGCGAACTGGTTCATCGTGTTGTGCGCGCCGCCCGCCTTCAGGGCAGCCTCGCCGGCGAAGTATTCCTTGTGATCGTCGCCGATGTCCGAGCCGGACATGTTCTGGTGCTTCACGCAGGCGATCCCTTGGCGGATCTCCTGGCGCTGGACGCCCAGAACGTAGCCAAGCATGCCCGCCGCGCCGAAGTACTCCTTGGCCAGGTTGTCGGTCGACAGGGCCGCGGTGTGGTAGGTCGGCAGGGTGATCAGGTGGTGGAAGATGCCCGCGCGCTTGGCCGCATCGGCCTGGAAGGTGCGGATCTTCTCATCGGCTTCCAGGGCCAGCGCCGTGTCGTCGTAGCCGACGTCCATCAGCTTGGCGCGGTCGTAGGCCGACACGTCCTTGCC
Organism: Pseudomonadota bacterium; assembly: GCA_018241335.1. Classification (GTDB taxonomy): domain Bacteria; phylum Pseudomonadota; class Alphaproteobacteria; order Caulobacterales; family Caulobacteraceae; genus Acaudatibacter. Next base: position 3,502 of record JAFEEA010000077.1, on the reverse strand, counting down.
CGCCGCCTTCCAGGCGTCGAACACCTGCTGGCGGAAGTTCAGGGTCCAGTTGAACGACGGCGAGTTGTTGTAGACCAGCTTGGCGTTCGGGATGACTTCGCGGACGCGGTCCATCATGCCGGCGATCTGCTCGACGTGCGGCTTCTCGGTTTCGATCCACAGCAGGTCGGCGCCGTTCTGCAGCGAGGTGATCGAGTCGAGGACGCAGCGGTCCTCGCCCGTGCCCGGGCGGAACTGGAACAGGTTGGACGGCAGGCGCTTCGGACGCAGCAGCTTGCCGCCGCGGTTGATGATCACGTCGCCGTTCTGCAGCTCGGCCGGCGAGATTTCTTCGCAGTCCAGGAAGCTGTTGTACTTGTCGCCGAGGTCGCCCGGGGTGTGGCTGACGGCGATCTGCTTGGTGAGGCCCGCGCCGAGGCTGTCGGTGCGGGTGACGATGATGCCGTTGTCGACGCCCAGCTCCAGGAAGGCGTAGCGGACGGCGCGGACCTTCGCCAGGAAGTCCTCGTGCGGGACGGTGACCTTGCCGTCCTGGTGGCCGCACTGCTTTTCGTCGGAGACTTGGTTCTCGATCTGGATGGCGCAGGCGCCCGCCTCGATCATCTTCTTGGCCAGCAGGTAGGTGGCTTCCGCGTTGCCGAAGCCGGCGTCGACGTCGGCGATGATCGGCACGACGTGGGTCTGGAAGTTGTCGATCGCGTCGACCAGCTTTTCTTCCTTGGCCTTGTCGCCGGCGGCGCGGGCGGCGTCGAGATCGCGGAACAGCAGGTTCAGCTCACGCGCGTCGGCTTGGCGCAGGAAGGTGTACAGCTCTTCGATCAGGGCCGGGACCGAGGTCTTCTCGTGCATCGACTGGTCCGGCAGCGGGCCGAATTCCGAGCGCAGGGCGGCGATCATCCAGCCCGAAAGATAGAGGTACTTCCGGTCGGTGTTGTTGAAGTGCTTCTTGATCGAGATCAGCTTCTGCTGGCCGATGAAGCCGTGCCAGCAGCCCAGCGACTGGGTGTACTTGGACGAGTCGGCGTCATAGGCGGCCATGTCGCGGCGCATGATGTCGGCCGTGTACTTGGCGATCTCCAGGCCGGTCTTGAAGCGGTTCTGCAGGCGCATGCGGGCCACGGCCTCGGCGCTGATGCCGTCCCACGTGCCGCCCTTGCTCTTGATGAGCTGGGTCATCTCGATGATGTGGTCCTGATAGGCCATGGTGTCGCGTCCTTGGTAGGCGAATGGATTTGAGCGCCGCTTACAGACGGTTTCGCGCGGTGTGGAGTCGGCGCGCGGTCTAGCTGTCAAACTTTACAAAAGTTCGGTGTAATGCTGTAAGGTCCCACAGACGCAAGGGTTGCAGCCATGCCCGCCGATCGCCGACTCTATGTGGGACCCAGCCTCCGCCGCCTGCGCCGCGACCGGGGGCTGACCCAGGCCGACATGGCCGCCGACCTGGAGGTCTCGCCCTCCTACATCGCCCTGCTCGAGCGCAACCACCGGCCCTTGAGTGCCGAAATCCTGCTGCGCCTGGCCCAGACCTACAAGCTGGACATGTCGGCCCTGGCCGGGGGCGGGGGCTCGGACGATGTGGCCCGCCTGCAGACGGTGCTGAAGGATCCCCTGTTCGCCGATATCGACCTGCCGTCCCTGGAGACCGGCGATGTCGCCACCAATTTCCCGGGCATCACCGAGGCCTTCCTGCGCCTCTACACTGCTTATCAGGAGGAGCAGCTCGCATTGGCCGACCGGGGGGCGGAGGCGGGCGAGGCGGCGGAGGCGGCCGACCCGGTGGCGGAGTCGCGCCGCTTCCTGGCCGCGCGCCGCAACTGCTTCCCCCTGCTGGACGACACCGCCGAGCGCCTGGCCCAGGACATCGCCGCCCATGACGGCCTGGCCGGCTATTTCAAAGCACGGCATAGCCTGCGCGTCCGCCGCGTGCCGCCCAAGGTGATGGTCGGCTCCATGCGCCGCCTGGACTGGCACCGGCGCGAGATCCTGCTGGACGACGAGCTGGACCACGCCAGCCAGAGCTTCCAGCTTGCCCTGCAGCTCGCCTATCTGGAGATGGGCAAGGAGATCGACCAGGTGCTGGAAGGCGGCGCCTTCGCCACCGAGAGCGGCGAGCGCCTGACCCGCCGGGCCCTGGCCGGCTACGCTGCCGCCGCCATCCTGATGCCCTACACCGCCTTCGCCCGGGCGGTGGAAGCCCGGCGCTACGACGTCGAGGCCCTGGGCCGTCAGTTCGGGGCCAGCTTCGAGCAGACCGCCCACCGCCTGACCACCCTGCAGAAGCCCGGGCAGGAGCGGGCGCCGTTCTTCTTCATCCGCGTCGACGAGGCCGGCAACGTCTCCAAGCGCCTGGACGGGGCCGGCTTTCCCTTCGCCCGGCACGGCGGCGGCTGCCCGCTGTGGAATGTGCACCAGGCCTTCCGCACCCCCCGCCAGATCGTCACCCAGTGGCTGGAGCTGCCGGATGGCCAGCGTTTCTTCTCCATCGCCCGCACGGTGACCGCCGGCGGCGGCGGCTTTGGCCGGCCGCGGGTCGAGCGGGCCATTGCGCTCGGCTGCGCGGCCGAGCACGCCGAGCGCCTGATCTATGTCCAGGACGATCCGACCCTGAAGCCCGAGGCGGCGACCCCGATCGGGGTCACCTGCCGCCTCTGTCAGCGCACGGAATGCACCGCCCGCTCCGAGCCGCCCATCGGCCGCCAGATCCTGCCCGACGACATCCGCCGCACGACCGCGCCGTTCGGGTTCTCGGACAGCTGAGGGGGTAGCCCCAAGGAACGCATTTTCCCACCGTCATCCTCGGGCGTCAGTCCCGGGGGCCATGAACGCGTGAGGCCGTGTGGCGCGCTTCGAAGGGCGCGCCATGGCAGAGCCCATCAGCCGTGCGCCGCTACGCTGCCGCTTCGCGACCCTCAGGAAGGGTGCGTATGGGGCCTCGGCACGAGGCCGAGGATGACGGTTTGGGCTCTACGCCGTCTTCATCCGCATCGCGCCCATGAAGTCGCGCTTGCCCAGCGGCGCGCCCTTGTGGCGCAGGATGTCGTAGGCGGTGGCCGCGTGGAAATAGAAGTTGGGCAGGGAGAAGCTCATCACGAAGCCCTCGGCCGTGAAGGGCATCTTGAACTCGCCCAGCTTGAAGACGACGTCGCGGCCTTCCAGGGCGTTGACCTCGTCGCGGCTCAGCGCCTTCAGGCCCTCGGTGGTCTTGGCGACCAGGGCCTGCAGCTCGGCGTAGTCGGTGGGCAGGGGCTGCGAGGGCGGGCCGAATTCGCCCTTCTTGATCCCCTCGATGGCGCCCAGGGAATGGTGGGCCACCGACACCACCTGGAAGCTGAACGGCAGCATGTCGCCGCACAGGCGCGTCTGGACGATCTCGTTGGGATCGACGCCGTTGTCGCGGAAGTGGTCCAGGCCGCGCTGCAGGAAGCCGGCCACGCCGCCGAGGGTCTGCAGATAGGACCCCACGCTCAGGTCATAGAGTTGCACAGCCATGGTCGGCCTCCCG
>JAFEEA010000076.1 GCA_018241335.1 Pseudomonadota bacterium | reverse complement strand
AACCACGCCATCGACGCCAATGGCCTGGAGGCGGCGATCGCCATGGAGGACCGCAACCAGATCCTGTGCGCCCAGGGCGAGGACTTCGGCGAGGGCGTGCGCGCCTTCCTGGAAAAGCGGCCGCCGGACTATCCCAAGGCGCGGGCGGAGCGCGAGAAGGCTGAACGCGAGAAGGCCGGCCGATGAGGGCCGTGCGATGAGGGCCGTGCGATGAAGGCCGTTCGGGCCGACGCCCTGGACAGCGTCGCCGACTATCGCCTGGTGGAGCTGCCGACGCCGGAGCCCGGCCCGGGCGAGGTGCGGATCAAGGTGGCGGCGTGCGGCGTCGGCTATGTGGACGCCCTGGTGTCTCTGGGCCGCTATCAGGTCAAGCCGCCGCTGCCGCACATTCCGGGCGGCGAGGCGGCGGGCGTGGTCGACGCCGTGGGCGCAGGGGTCACGGGCCTGGCCGCCGGCGACCGGGTGATGGCCCAGGTTGGCGGCGGCTTCGCCGAATACGCGGTGGCGCGCGCGCCGGCGGTGGTGAAGATCCCGGACGCCATGGCCTTCGAGGCGGCCTGCGGCTTTCGCATCAACTATGTCACCGCCCTGCACGGGTTGCGCGACCGGGCGGCGCTTAAGGCGGGCGAGCGGCTGCTGGTCAGCGGCGCGGCCGGCGGCGTGGGCGCGGCGGCGGTGCAGCTGGGCAAGATCCTGGGCGCCGAGGTGATCGCCTGCGCCTCGTCAGAGGACAAGCGCGCCTTCGCCCTGTCGCTGGGCGCGGACAAGGTGATCGACACCGCCCCGGACGGCTGGCGCGACCGGCTGAAGGCCCTGACCGAAGGCAAGGGCGTCGACGTCTATTTCGATCCGGTCTGCGGGCCGCTGTTCGAGCTGGCGTTCCGGTCCATGGCCTGGGGCGGACGCCACCTGGTGGTAGGCTTCGTCGGCGGCCCGATCCCGGCCCTGCCGGCCAACCTGACCCTGATGAAGGGCGCGGCCCTGGTGGGCGTCGACGTGCGTCAGTTCATGCTGTTCGAGGGCAAGAAGGCCCAGGCGCATCTGGCCGAGCTGCTGGGCTGGGTGGCCGAGGGGCGGCTGAACCCGCCGGTGGGACGGCGGTTCGCGTTCGACGACTATGCGGCGGCGCTGGAGTTTGCGCTGTCGGGGCAGGGGCTGGGCAAGACGGTGCTGACGGTGGGGTAGGGGGCGGCGATTGGGGGGATTGTGGAGCCTTTTTTGAACCACGAACCACACGAACCACACGAACGGGCTTCCCCAAACATCCGCTCACCCCGGCGAAAGCCGGGGCCCAGGCAAAAGCTTCAACCATCTGGGAAATCAGGGATTTCGCCCCATCAAGGCCGGAAGCGCCCTGCGGGTGGCGAGTCTTGCCTGGGTCCCGGCTTTCGCCGGGATGAGCGGGAGGAGGGGGCGAGCGAACTGAGTTGTTCGTGTGGTTCGTGTGGTTCGTGGTTGAACCCTTCCAACATCCATCCGTCGCTCGGAGCGGCTTTGCTACGCCACAGCGGCGGCGTCCGCTTCCGCATCCGCCAGCAGACGCGACATGGCTTCGAAGAGGGCGGCGGCTCGGATGGGCTTGGAGAGGTGTTCGTCGGCGCCGGCGTCGTGGCTGGCGCGGACGTGTTCGTCCATGGCGTTGGCGGTGAGCATGATCACGGGCGTGCGGCGCTGGCCGGCGGCCCGTTCGCGCTCGCGCAGCAGGCGGGTGGCGGTGAGGCCGTCCATGACCGGCATCTGCATGTCCATCAGCACCAGGTCGTAGGGCTCGGCGGCCAAGCGTTCGAGGGCCTCGGCGCCGTTTTCGACCGTATCGATGTCGACCCCGGCGGCGCCCAGGATGAGCTGGATGACCTTCTGGTTGGTGGGATGGTCCTCGGCCAGGAGGATGCGGCGACCGGCCAGGCTGAACTCGCCCTCGTCGGCCTCTGTCTCGGCCTGGGCGGGCTCGGCGGCGCGCGCGAGGGGCAGCACGAAGGCGAAGCGGGAGCCGTTGCCGGGTTCGGAATCCACCGAGATCGTCCCGCCCATCAGCTCGACCAGCGAGCGGCTGATGGCCAGGCCCAAGCCGGTGCCGCCGAAGCGCCGGCGGATCGAGGCGTCGGCCTGCTCGAAGCGGCGGAAGAGACGCGCCTTGACCTCGTCGTCGAAGCCGATGCCGGTGTCGATGACGCTGAAGGCGACGCCGTCGGCCCCGCCTTCGATCGCCAGCCGGACCGAGCCGCGGTCGGTGAACTTCACAGCGTTGCTGAGAAGGTTCGACAGCACCTGGGTCAGGCGCACGGAGTCGCCCATCCACTGGCCGGCCGCGGCGGCGTCCATGGTCCAGTCCAGGACGAGGCCCTTGCCTTCCGCCGCGGCGCGATGGAGCTCGGCGATGCGCCGCACCACGCCTTCCATGGAGAAGGGCTCGCGCGCCAGGGTGATCTGGCCGGCCTCGATCTTGGAGAAGTCGAGGATGTCGGTCAGCACCTGTTCCAGAAGCCGGCCCGAGGAGACGATCAACTCGGCCAGCTCGCGACCGTGCTCGGTCGTCTGCTGGGCCGCCAGGGTCTCGGAGATGGCGATGACGCCGTTGAGGGGCGTGCGCAGCTCGTGGCTCATGTTGGCCAGGAAGCGGGACTTCTCGGCGTTGGCCTTTTCCAACTCGGCGGTGCGCACGCGCACGCGTTCTTCCAGCGAGGCCAGGGTCTCGCCGACCTTTTCGCGCTCGGTCTGAAGGGCGCGGGCCAGGACACCGATCTCGTCCTTGCGGCCGGTTTCGGGAAGCCGGAGGCTGCGGTCGACCTCGCCATCCTCGCCCGGCTCGCTGGCCTCGGCCAGGCGTTGCAGGGGCAGCACGATGCTCCGCCGGGCCAGGCCCACCACCAGGGCGGTCTGCAGCGCCGCGGCGATGAGGCCGACGAGCAGCACCCAGGACGCCGATCTGGCCGCCGAGGCGGTCATCGCCGACTTGGGATAGGTCACCAGCAGGTACCAGTTGGGGCCGCCCAGGCGGCTGAAGGCGACGATGTTGCGGCCATCGGGGCTGGTGATGACGCCCTGGTCGCGGTCCTCGGCCTTGATCGCCGCGATCAGGGCCTTCAGGCCCAGCTGGCGCTGATAGCGCGCGATGGTCTCCGGCGACGCGCGGCCGGGCGTCTCGAAGCCCGGATAGGCGATCAGCTCGGCCTTGTCGGTGACCACCAGGTTGGAGGCCCCGGGCAGGGTCTTCTTGATGGCGTTGAGGAAGAAACCGGTCAGCTCCAGCGACGAGCCGAACGAGCCGACATATCGCTGGTTGGCGTAGGCCGGGGTGATGCAGCCGGTCGCCAGGCGCTCGCCGTGATTGTCCTGGATCAGGCGCTGCAGGTTGGTGCAGCGCGTCTCCTGGGTGGGGTCGTTGGCCGGCAGGGTGATCTTGGCCATCTCCTCACCGCCGACGTCGAGGTCGGCGGGGGCGTCCTGGCGATAGAACATCAGTCGATCCGGCCGGTCGGGGCCGAACATCACCAGCCGGGTCTTGGGCGTGAAGAAGTAGAAGTTGTCATAGTCGGCGTGCATCGCCTGGCCGAATTCGGAGACGATGCCGTAGGCGGCGACGAGGGCCTTCTTGTCATCGAGGGTCATGGACTTGGCGTCGCGCAGGAAGCCGCCCAGCCCGTAGATATGGCGCCCCTCGGCGTCGACGCGCCCGTCGAAGTCCTCCGGCCGGGTGCGGCGGGTGCCGTCGGGCTGCAGCGGAAAGTGCAGGTCGAGCAGGCGCTCGGTCGTGGGCGCGTCCAGCATCGCCATGCGGCGCGCCAGGGCCTCGGCCGCCGCCTGGTGGTGGCCGGAGAGGTGCGAGAAGCGCTTGTCGATGTTGGCGCCGCGCTCGTGGACGTAGTCGGCGAGGAAGCCGGTCTGGCGGCGCTCCAGCTCCTGTTCGAAGACCAGGAACCCGCCCACGGAGGCGAGCGCCGTCACCGCCAGGGAGGTGATGGCCAGGCCGATCAGGAACCGTCGGGAAAGGGAACGCGTGCCGCGCAAGCCGGGAAGTCCATCGAAATCAGAAGGTTCAACCTGACGCAAAGTCATTGAGCGGCGGTTTACAGTGGGAATCGGCCGCGGGCCTGGCTTGACGGCCCCCGTGCCCCAGCGTCAGAACCCCCGCTCTTGCCCGCCAGGGATGAGCAACGGCGGCGAAGACTTGAGGCGGACACTGGGATGGCGGCGCGTCAGGCGGTGCTGGGCATGGAGAGCGGCGCCTTCCACTATGGGGCGACGCCGGTGTTCTCGGACGTCAGCTTCCTGCTGGACGACGCCAAGACCGCCCTGGTGGGCGAGAACGGCGCGGGCAAGTCGACTCTGCTGAAGTGTCTGGCCGGCGAGCTGGAGCTGGACCGCGGCCAGGTGGTGCGCTCGCGGGGCCTGCGGGTCGGATCGCTGCCGCAGGATACGCCTGAGGGCCTTGGCGACCTCACCGTGCGCGACGTGCTGCGCCGGTCGCTGGAGAAGGTGGGGCAGGGCGACGACGAGTGGCGCATCGATGTGCTGCTGGACGAAATCGGGGTCTCCTACGAGACGGCCGAAGGGCGCTTCGGGGCGCTGTCGGGCGGCTGGCAGAGGCTGATCCTGATCGCGGCGGCGGCGCGCCTGGAAGATCCGGACATCCTGATCCTGGACGAGCCGACCAACCACCTGGACCTGGGCAACATCAATGTCCTGGAGCGCTGGCTGACCCAGGACTTCGAGATCCCGATGCTGATCGTCTCGCACGACCGCGAGTTCCTCAACCGGGTGACCGAGCGGACGCTGTTCCTGCGCGCCGACGGGGTGCACGCCTTCAAGACCACCTTCTCGGTCGCCCGCGAGCAACTGCTGAGCCGCGACGCCACGGCCGCCGCCCAGCGCAAGCTGGAGGAGAAGGAGATCAAGCGCCTGGAGGCCGCGGCGGCGCGCTACAAGGTGTGGGCGGTCAAGAACCCCGGCCTCAACAAGCGCAAGAACGCCATCGAGACCCGCATCGCCCGCATCGAGGCCGACCGGACCCAGACCTATGTCTCGCGCGAGCGGCGCCTGGAGCTGGCGGACGGGGAGATCGACGCCAAGGTGGCGCTGCGGCTGTCGAACCTGGCGGTGAAGACCCCCGACGGGGCGCGGACCCTGATCACCATCGACCGGCTGAACATCGCCGCCGGGGAGAGGGTGGCGCTGCTGGGCGTCAACGGGGCGGGCAAGTCGACCCTGCTGAACGTGCTGGCGAGCGCCTTCGACCCGGAGCGCGAGCACTATGACGGCCAGGCGCCGGTGCGCTTCAACCCGGCGGCGCGGCTGGTCTATTTTGACCAGTCGATGCGCGACCTGCCGTTGAAGACCAGCCTGTTGGACTATGTGGCCGCCGCGCCGGACGCGACGGAGAAGGACGCCATCAAGCTACTGGCCCAGGCCGGCTTCGCCTTCACCCGCATCCGCGAGCCGATCGGGGTGCTGAGTTATGGCGAGCGCTCGCGGCTGATGTTCCTGCGCATGAAGCTGGAGAAACCCAACCTCTACCTGCTGGACGAGCCCACCAACCACCTGGACATCGAAGGCCAGGAGGACCTGGAGGCGCAGCTCGACGAGACCGACGTCTCCTGCATCTTCGTCAGCCACGACCGCTATTTCACCCGCGCCGCCGCCACCCGCTTCCTGGAGATCCGCAAGGGCCGGCTGGTGGAGGTCGAGGACCCCGAGGCGTTCTTCGACGCGCAGGGGTAGGGACGCAATCCGTCACGCCGATGGACCCCTCACCCAACCCTCTCCCCAACCTTCGGTCGGGGAGAGGGCTAGATCTCTGAAACCCGCAAGATCAGAGCCCTCGCCCCGCTTGCGGGGAGAGGGTTGGGTGAGGGGTCTCGCCGCGTGACGGGCGTGAGCGCCTTCAGGCCGCCGCCGGCCTCTCCCCCGCCACGGTGGTGCGGTGCATGACGCGGCGGTGGCCGTCGTAGCCGCCGGTGGCGTTGTGCAGCAGGCAGCGGTTGTCCCACATGGTCAGCATGTCGGGCGACCAGGCGTGGCGGTAGACGAAGCGCTCGTCGGTCATGTGGCGGAAGAGGAAGCCCAGGATCGCCGCGCTCTCGGCCTCGGTCATGCCCTCGATGCCCAGGGTGTAGACCGGATTGACGAACAGGGCCGTGCGGCCGCTGACCGGGTGGCGGCGGGCGATGGGGTGGGTGAAGGTCTTGTCGGCCTCGGCGCTGGGCAGGATGGTCATGCCCTTGCGGCCCGCTTCCTTGGCGTAGAAGCCCTGGGCGCCGTAGGGGCGGCCGGCGGAATGGACGGCCCTGAGGGGCTTCAGCAGGGTCTGGAAGGTCGGCGACAGGGCGTCCCAGGCGGCGCGGCCGTCGGCGAACAGGGTGTCGCCGCCGACGGGCGGGACCTCCTTGGCGTGCAGGATGGTGGCGGCCGGCGGCGTCTCCTGGAAGCTCCAGTCGGAATGCCACGCGCCGCCGAAGACGCTGGCGGTTTCGTCCGGCTCGCGGCGGACCTCCAGGATGTGCGGGCGGTCGGCGAGTGGGGCGATGTAGGGGTCCCAGCCGAAGTCGCCGAAGGATCGCGTGAAGGCTTCCAGCTGGTCGTGGGTCAGGGGCTGGCCCGGAAACCAGATCACCCCGTGCTCGGCGAAGGCGGCCTTGACCGCCGCCAGGTCTTCGCCGGCGAGGCCGCGCGCCAGGTCGACGCCGCGCACCTCCGCGCCCAGGCCCTCGGGACGAGGCCTCACCTCAACGCTCATAGTCGTGTCCGCCCTTTGTCGTTCCTTGACGACAGTCTGCGCCGAACCGGGCGGCGGGGCTACGCCGAGTGCTTCTCGCGGATGATCTCGTGATGACGGATCACTTCCTTGACCAGGAAGTTCAGGAACTTCTCGGCGAATTCGGGGTCGAGGTCGGCGGTGACGGCCAGCGAGCGCAGGCGGGCGATCTGCTGGGCCTCGCGCATGGGATCGGCCGGCGGCATGGTCAGCTTGGCTTTCAGCTCGCCCACCTTGCGGGTGCACTTGAAGCGCTCGGCCAGCAGGTGGATCACCGCCGCGTCGATGTTGTCGATGGAATGCCGCAGCTCGATAAGCTCGGCGGGCGTCTCGATGGGGGCGCTCTCGGTCATGGCGGCTCTTCGTTGCGGGCGAACCGGCGCGAGGTCAAGCCCGACGCGCGCGCCAGGCGGCGCCGAGGGCGGGCCGGTGAAGATGAACGTCGGCCAACACCGGCCTCAGATCGAGTTCAGGCGGCCCGTCCCATTGTGCGGCCATCGGATGCGCCGAGGGACGGTCCCAAGGCGCGAAAGCACGGTTCTCGAAGGAGGCCAACATGACCATCAAAGCCACCGTCCTGGCCGGCGTCGCCGCCCTGAGCGCCGTCACCGCCGCCGCCCCCTCGTTCGCCCAGGACTACCGCGGCGGCTATGACCGCGGCGACTACCAGACCTGCCGCGAGCAGAAGCACAACAACGGCGCGGCCGGCGCCGTGATCGGCACGATCTTCGGCGCCGTCATCGGCTCCAGCGTCGCGAACCACGGGTCCAAGACGGCGGGCGGCCTGCTGGGCGCGGGGATCGGCGCGGCCGCCGGCAACGCCATCGGCCGCAGCACGTCCTGCAACCGGCCCGACAGCTATGGCTACAACAGCGGCTATCGCTACGACCAGCGGTACGGGTACGGCCAGCAGCGCTATGGCTATGAGCGCCAGGGCTACTACGACAACCGCTACGCCCAGCCGCGCGACTATGACGCCAGCTATCGCTACAACGGCTACGATCGATACAGCGGCTGGTAGCTGGAGCGGGCGGAGGCGGATCGCACAGCGCCTTCGCCCGCGCGCCCTTCTATCCCGCGCGCAATTCTAGGAAGTCAGTCGGCCACGCGCTGGTGCGTGGCCGTCATGACGCCCAGGGGAACGCCGAGCAGGCTGACCTGCACCGTCTTCAGCGCCATGCCCGGCGCGACCATCGTGAAGCGGGTCTTGAAACTGGGCGAGAGCAGGCCCTTGGCCGGCCCCACCGCGCGGCGGAAGGTGAGAACATAGTCCTCGTCCTGCCGGTAGCCGGTGATGCCGGCGCCCGCCACGGCCTCGGCGGCCACATACATGCCGTTGCTGCCCTGGGTCATGACCCAACGCCAGACGTCCACCTCGCCGTCGTCATAGGTGAAGACTTCCTCGAACTCGATGGCCGAGCGGCTTGTCGAATAGTCGCCGATCGTCTCGACGCGGCAACGCCGCGCCACGCGTCCCAGCGGGTCGCGCACCACGCCATGACCCTCTGTCCGGCCCAGGAAGAAAAGCTCCGGCCGGAAGGTCATGGCCCCGGGAAAGTTCGTTCTCGTGTCCACCGTCGTCCCCACGCGGCGCCTCGTATGCGCCGCCTCTTGCCGCGTGGTGAGAGCGCCGATTGTCGCGGCCGCCCGGTCCAAGCTTTGGCGTGGGGACCATGAGGCCTTGTGGTGACTAAGGTGTGACCCGATCCACGTGGCGCACCGCCGCAGGCCCGTGTCCGACCAGGCACAGATACTTGGCCGGGTGGATGTCGCCGAAGTTGTCGGTCCAGCCGGTGACGTTCGGGTTCACCAGGTTGCGGTTCACGCCGTAGTAGACGGGGGCGATGTCGGCGTCGTCGACCACCATCTGTTCGGCCCGGGCGAGGATGCGGGCGCGCTTGGAGCTGTCGGTCTCGTGGTCGGCCTGGTCGAGCAGGGCGTCATAGGCCGGGTTGCGATAGTCGCCGTAGTTCTGGGCCCCTGTCCCCGACCGCATCAGGTCCAGGAAGGTCAGGGGATCGTCGTAGTCCAGGATCCAGGACACCAGGCCGACGTTGAAGTCGCGGATGTTGAAGTCCTGGAACATGATCTGCCCTTCCTCCTGACGCAGGCGGGCGTCGACGCCGATGGCGGCCCAGTCGGCCTGCATCACCTGGGCGATCTGCACGGAGTCGGTGGCGTTCGAGGTCTTGACCTCGAAGGTCAGGGGATGGCCCGGCCCGTAGCCGGCCTTGGCCAGCAGGCGGCGGGCTTCGGCCTGCCGCTGGGCGAAGGTCAGGCCTCGCCAGGCGGGGGAGGGGCGCTCGGCGTCGGGCACGTAGCCGGACATGCCGGGCGGCACGAAGGAATAGGCGGGGATCTGGCCGGCGCGCATCAGCTTGGCGGTGATGAATTCGCGGTCGATGGTCATCGAAAGCGCCTGGCGTACGTCGCGATTGGCCAGGGCTGGAACGTGCGTGTTGAAGATCACATAGGCGGTCGAAAGATAGGTGTGCGTGTGCACGTAGGTCGGGATCTGATCCGGCTGCCTGAGGTAGGCCACGCGGCTGGACTGGATGGTGTCGTTGATGTCGATCTCGCCGCGACGCACGCGCCGCTCGGCCGACACGGCGTCGCTGAGCGGCAGGAAATCCACGCGATCGGCGCAGACCTTGTCGGCGTCATAGTAGTAGGGATTGCGCTCCACCCGCAGCAGGTCGGCCAGGCGCCAGGCGGTGATCTTGAAGGCGCCGTCGGAGACGATGTGGCCGGGCTGGGTCCAGGCGTCGCCAAATTTACGAACCACATGCTCGGGCACCGGATAGAAGGCCTGGTGCTTGAGCAGCTGTGGCAGGAACGGGGCGGGGTGCACCAGGTGGAGCACCAGGGTCCGATCGTCCGGCGCCTCGACGCCCAGGGCCTCCGGGGGCGGCCCCTTGGCGCCGTTGATCTCCTGGCCGTTCTTCACGATGTAGAACAGGTAGGCGTAGGCCGAGCCGGTGGCCGGCGTGACGATGCGCCGGAAGGCGAAGACGAAGTCGTGTGCGGTCAGAGGCTGGCCGTCCGACCATCTGGCCGGGCGCAGATGAAAGGTCCAAGTCAGGCCGTCGGGAGAGGTCTCGGCCGAGGTGGCCAGCCCCGGCGTCGCCTTGCCGAAGGGGTCGTCCTGGTAGAGCCCCTCGAACGCCGCGCGGGCGATGGTCGCCTCGCTGGTCAGGGTCATCAGTTGAGGATCCAGTGAAGTCGGATCGACGCTGTTGCCGTACTCGAGGCAGACCTGGCCGGCCGGGCAGGCCTGGCGCGAGACCTTCTGTTCACCGCACCCGGTCATCGCCAGCGCCAGTGCGCCCAGTCCCATGATCGTCGCTGTGGCGCGAGTTTTGGCGCGTAGGAGATTCCAGCTCATGGGCGCTATTGAGTATCGTCCGCCCAGAACGAGCGCCACCAAAAGGATCGCCGCCCATGCTGCCCAGCCTCATGCCCATCGCCGAAGACCTCGCCGCCCGCCTGAAGGCGAGCAAGCAGACAGTCGCCGTGGCCGAGTCGTCGTCCGGCGGCCTGGTCTCGGCGGCGCTGCTGGCCGTGCCCGGCGCCTCGGCCTACTTCCTGGGCGGGGCCGTGGTTTACACCGGCAAGGCGCGCATGGAGCTGATGCACCTGACCCGCGAGCACGTCGCCGGCATGCGCTCGGCCAGCGAGCCCTACGCCCTGCTGCTGGCCCGCACCGCGCGCGAGAACTTCGGCGCCACCTGGGGAATCTCCGAGACCGGCGCCGCCGGCCCGAACGGCAATCCGTACGGCGACGCCTCCGGCCACACCTGCATCGCCGTTTCAGGGCCGGTCGAAATGGCCATCACCGTGGAGACCGGCGTCGATGACCGCGCGGCCAACATGGAAGCCTTCGCCAAGGCTTTGCTGGAGCTGCTGTCGAGGGCCCTGGTCGACTGAAGCCGGGGGCGTTCGGCCTCGACCCCTAGGTCACGCCACCGCCGTGCTGGAAGCTCTGCACCAGCGAGCCGCAGACCAGCCGCCAGCCGTCCACCAGGACGAAGAAGATCAGCTTGAAGGGCATGCTGACCACCGCGGGGGGCAGCATCATCATGCCCATGCTCATCAGCACGCTGGCCACCACCAGGTCGATGACCAGGAACGGCACGAACAGCAGGAAGCCGATCTGGAAGGCGCGCTTCAGCTCCGAAATCATGAAGGCGGGCGTCACGACCCGGATCGGCGTGTCGACGGCGTGGGCCGGGGTGGGAATCTTGGAGAGCTTGATGAAGAGGCCGAGATCCTCTCGGTCGACCTGGCTCAACATGAAGCCCTTGACCGGATTGCTAGCCGCGGTGAAGGCCGCCGGAAGCTCGATCTTGTGGTCCAGCAACGGCTTGATTCCCTGGTCGTAGGAAGTCTGCAGCGTCGGGCCCATGACGATGGCGGTGAGGAACAGCGACAGGCTGATGATCACCGCGTTGGGCGGGCTCTGCTGCAGGCCCATGGCCTGTCGCAGCAGCGACAGCACCACCACGATGCGGATGAACGAGGTGGTCATGATCACGATCGACGGCGCCAGCGACAGCACCGTCAGCAGGCCGACGAGCTGGATCACCCGGTCGGTGAGGCCCGCGCCGGTGCCGAGGTTGATGTTCACCGCCTGGGCCAGGGCCGTGGCGGGAATCACCAGGCTGGCCAGGGTGGTGACCAGCGCCATCACCGCCGCCCGGCGAAGGTCCTCGGGGTTGGGGCGCTTGAAGCATTGGCGCAAGGCGGCGATCACGCGGCGGTCTCCAGCGTAGGGGCGGGGCTTTCGAGTTCAGTGGTCCCGGCGGGGCCGGCCCCTGGCGACATCAGCACGCGGCCTTCGCCCAGAAGGACCAGCCGCTCCTGGTCGTCGCAGCGAACCAGGATCAGGCGGCGGTGCGGATCAAGCACCAGGGTCTCGACCACGGCCAGGCGACGGCGGGCCTTCTGTTGGGATTGCAGGCGGGCCATCCAGTCCGGTCCGAACCGCCGCGTGGCCCACGCCGCCAGCCCGATGAGGCCCAGCGTCACCGCGAGCGCGAAGATGGCGCGGGCGAATTCGGCGAGGTCCATTTCCGGAATCATTCCGAGGGGTTGCGGCGGGATGGCCCAGCGATGCGCCGTCACCCCTTAATTTGCGATTAACCCTGTTCCTTCACCTTTCCCGTCACGATGGGACTCGATGACATCCCCCTTTTCGCGATGCTGCGCGGCCGCCTCGGCTACCTGTCCGAGCGCCAGCAGGTCATCGCCCAGAACATCGCCAACTCCGACACCCCCGGCTACACGCCCAGCGACCTGAAGCCCTTCACCCTGGGCGGAATGGCCGGCGCGCAGTCCCAGCCGCAGCTGGCGCCGGTGGCGGTGGCCATGACCTCGCCGATGCACCTGGTCGGAACGCCGCCCAGGGCGACCGCCGGCCCCTACCGTCCGCGAAAGACCGCCGATTCGGAGACCACCCTCGACGGCAACTCGGTCGTGCTCGAGGACGAGATGATCAAGATGAACCAGACGCGGATGGACTACGACGCGGCCATCAGCTTCTACCAGAAGTCCCTGGGCCTGATCCGCCTGGCGACCAAGAAGCCGGGGTCCTGACGTGACCGCGCCGCGCGCCGATGCCGGGAGGGCCTGAGCCATGGCCGACGTGAAATCCGCAACCGATTCGGCGATGACCGTCGCAGCCTCCGCCCTGCGCGCCCAGCAGGCGCGCATGCGGGTGATCGCCGAGAACCTGGCCAACGCCGATTCCACCTCGCGCACCGCCGGCGGCGATCCCTACCGGCGCCAGGTGCCGGTGTTCGAACCCGTCACCACGCCCGGCGGGGAGGGGGTCAAGATGGCGCGGGTGATGCCCGACCAGACCGCCTTCCGCACCGAATACGCCCCCGGTCACCCGGGCGCCGACGCCCAGGGCTATGTGAAACTGCCCAACGTCGATCCCCTGGTGGAAGCCATGGACATGCGCGCCGCCCAGCGCGCCTACGAGGCCAATCTCAACGTCATCGAGACGGCCCGCTCCATGGACAGCCGCACCCTCGACCTCCTCAAGAAGTAGGCGCTAGGCCATGGTCTCTCCCCTGATCGCCGCCAAGGCCTACGCCGCCACCCAGGGCTCGGCGCTCGGCGGCCTGGGCGGCGCGGCCGCCACCGAGGGCCCCGACTTCGGCAAGTTCCTGGCCTCGGCCATGAACGATGCGGTTCAGTCCTCGCGCGTCGCCGAAACGCAGATGCAGGCCCAGGTGCAGGGCAAGGCCCAACTCGTCGACGTCGCCACGGCGATCTCGGCCGCCGAGGCCAGCCTGGAGACGGTGATGGCCGTCCGCGACCAGGTGATCAGCGCCTACCAGGAAATCATGCGGATGCCGATCTGAGGTTGTCGGCCCTTTGTCGGGAACCCGACAAATCTCTTGAGAAAACCGCGACAAGTGCGGAAACTACCTAGAGTTTCTTACAACCCTGAAACGCAAAAGCCTCTAGTCAAGCCGCGAGCCAGCGTGCCAATTCCCGGTGGTATTTGAGGGTGGCTCGCATCGAGCGCCGCGCGGTTCGCCGCGTCATTGACCAGGGGATTGAACCAATATGTCGACCAGCGTTCGCGGCCGTATGCGCGGCCGGATCTCCCTTCTGACGTCGTCTTCCCTGGTCGCCACGGCGATCCTGGCCGGAGCCGGCGCGCTGGGCGCCGCGGCCCTGGCCCCGTCGGCCGCCCAGGCGGCGGTCTGCACCCCGGCCGAGGGCGGCTACGCCACGCCGGCGGCCTCGCCGGGCGGGACCATAGCCTGCGGCCCGGGGACGGCCTCCAGCATCGGCTACACCTCCACGGGCGTGAACACCAACCTGACCCTCGACAGCGGCCTGTCGGTCAACGCCGGCGGGGTCTCGCTGGTCTCGTTCAGCGGCAGCAACCTGGGCATCACGGTGGTGACCGGTGGGACCGGCGGTTCGATCAACGCGGCCGGCACGGGCGAGTTGGGCATGCTGGTGGTCAGCTCGGGCGGCAATGTCGCCATCGACACTGGCCCGGGCGGCTATGGGGTCACCGGCGACCTGAGCGGTGTCGTGGGCGCCACCTCGGGCGCCGGAACCGTCACCATCCTGGGCTCGGGCCCGGTGACCGGCGGCGCCGCGGGCTCAGGCATCGGCGCGTTCAACACCGTGGGCACCGGCGCGGTCAGCGTCGGCCAGTCGGGCGCGGCGTATGCCGGCGCGGTGAGCGGCGGCCTCTACGGCGTCAGCGCCAGCGGCCAGCGCGCGGTCAGCGTCTATACCTCGGCGGACGTCACGGGCGCGGCCCTGATGGGCATCGGCGCCTCGAGCGTCGGAGGCGGCGGCGCCGTGACGATCGTCACGAGCGGCGGCACGGTCACCGGCTTCACGGGGGGCATCGGCGCCTCCACCACCAACGCCAACGCGGTGAACATCACCAACGGCGATGCCGTCGTCACGACGCTGGGCAACGGCATCGGCGCCAGCAGCGGCTCGGGCGCCATCAGCATCACCTCCACCGGCGCCTCGATCCAGGCGGCGGACGCGGGTATCGGGGCCCTGACCACCGGGGCGATCACCGTCAGCAACAGCTCGGCGATCACGGGCGCGACCATTGGCGGGATCAGCGTCGGCGGGCCGACGGGGACCGGCGCCATCTCGGTGACCAACACCGGCGACCTTTCGACCCTGTCGGGCGCGGCCTACGGGATCGGCGCCAAGACGCTCACCGGCCAGATCACCATCGTCAACTCGGGTGATGTCGGGGCGGGCGGGACCGGGAACGGCGTCGACAACTTCGGCGTCGGCGGCCAGGCGGTGGGCGCCAACACGGCTGGCGTCTCGGTGACCAACCATGGCGCCGTCTTCGTCGACGGCACGCTGAACACCAATCCCATCGCGGGCGTCGCTGCGATCAACGCCGGGACGGGGACTGTGACCCTGGTCAATACCGGGGCGGTGACCGTGGCGGGCGGCCCCGCGTTGCAGGCGACGGGCGCCGGCGAGGTCTCGGTCACCAACTCCGGCGCCGTGTCGGGCGACGTCGGCATCCAGGCCGATACGACCGGCGCCGCGGCGGGGACGGGCGTCACGGTCCACACGACCGGATCGGTGATCGGCGCAGTCGGGGCAGGCATCGAGGCCTCGAACGGGGGCACGGGCGCCGTGACGGTGACCGCCCAGGCCGCCAACGCCTTGTCCGCAGCGCCATCAGTGACTGGCGCCACGGACGGCGTCCACGCCTCCGGCCAAGCCGAGGTGACGGTGCAGACCGGCGGTGCGGTGACCGGCGGGACGGGCTACGGCGTCACTGCCGCCAGCGTTGCCGGACCGGTCTCTGTGACCACGGTGGGCGGCGCGACGGTGAGCGGCGGGGCGGGCGGCATCCTCGCCAGCGCCATCAACAACGACGCCGCCGTGACGGTGACCAACCACGACGACGTCTCCGGCGGCGCCGGGCGCGGCATCGACGTCGAGGCGAATGGCGGCGACGCGATCTTGAATTCCACCGGCGCGATCACCGCCGGCTCGACCGGCCTCTATGCGCGGACCATCGGCGCCGGCGACGTCACGGTCGTCCAGGGCGCCGGGTCCTCGATCCAGTCCGCCAACGGCGCCGGCCTCGCCGCCAGCACGGTCAGCGGGGCGCTGTCGGTGACCCAGCAGGGCGCCATCACCGCAACGAAAAGCGACGGCATCCAGCTCGCCACGACTGTCGGCACGATCCAACTCGCGTCCAGCGGCGACATCGTCGCCGGCGGCTACGGCGTCGTCGCCCATGTGACGGGGACCGGTACGGGCCAGATCAAGGTCGCCGTTGAGGGTGATGTGACCGCGGGGCGCGAGGGCATCCAGGTGTTCGGCGGCGTCGCCACCCCCAGCATCACCGTCAGCTACGGCGACCAGGGCGGCGTGCAGACGATGACGGCGGCGAACGGCGCGGGCATCGATATCCTCAACTTCAATTCGTCTGGGGTCGCGACCGCCAATGTCGGCCAGATCGGCAACACCGGCGCGACGACCATTGCAGCGACCACGGCCGGCGTGAACGTGGTCTCGTTCGGCGACGCGACCGTCAACCTCGGCGACAAGGTGGTCATCGATCCCGATAACTACGGCGTCTTCGCCACCTCCAGCGGAACGACCAAGGTGACCACCGGCGACCACGACAGCATCACCGTCGACGACAATGTCATCGCCGGCAACGACGACGTGAACTACGGCGTCTTCGCTACCAGCCACGCGGCCACCGACGGCGGCCCGGGCGCGGAGTCGGTGCAGGTCGCGCTGGGGACCAACAACACCATCGTCGTGAAGGACAGCTCCGCCGACGGCCAGGCCGATGGCGGGCTGGGAGTCGCGGCGACGAACACCGGCAGCGGCTCGGCCGGCATCAGCGTCACCGCCGGCAACGGCCTCAACATCAACGTCACCGGCAACAACGCTGGCGGCATCGGCGCGGCCACCGCCTTCTTCGGCGGGGGCGACGGGTTCGGCAACGTCTCCATCACCACCGGCACGGGCACGATCACCATCACGGGCGGAGCCAACGTCACCGACACCGCCAACAACTTCCCGGGCAGCTTCGGCATCGCCGGCCTGACCGACGGCGGCAATGTGACCATCAACACCGCCGCCAACATCACCGTCGGCAACAACGCCCCCGGCCCGAACGCGGCGATCGGCGTCCTGGCCCAGACCCTGGGTTCGGGGACGGTCAGCATCACCACCTCCGGGACGATCAACGTCACCGGCCCGGACGCGGTGGGCGTCGCGGCCGGCGCCGAAACCGGGACCGTCGCGATCAACGTCAATGGCGCGGTGCGCAGCACGGGGATCGGCGTTGAGAGCCTGGCCATCGGCAACAGCGCCATCAACGTCGGGACCACGGGCTCGGTTCGCGGCGCCGGCCCGGTGATCGAAGTGTTCACCGGGACGGGCACGGCCAGCATCTCGACCATCACCAACAAGGGCCTGATCGCCTCCAACAGCGCCACCACCGCGCTGCAGGCGGCGGACACCGCCGTCGCGGCGATCGGCGGCAGCCTGGCGGTGAACAACAACGCCGGCGGGACGCTGAACGGCCTCATCGACGTCTCGGGCCTGACC
>JAFEEA010000075.1 GCA_018241335.1 Pseudomonadota bacterium | reverse complement strand
CCTGGAGCTGGAGATCCGCGGGCCCGAGGGCGAGGTGCTGGGCCCCGGCCAGTCGGGCGAGGTCTATGTGCGCGGCGAGCAGGTGGCCGGGGAATACCTGCACCGCAAGGTCATCGCCGACGACGGCTGGTTCGCCACCAACGACGCCGGCTGGATGGACGAGGACGGCTACCTGTTCGTCGAGGGCCGGCTGGACGACGTGATCGTGCGCGGCGGCGAGAACATCTCGCCGGGCGAGATCGAGGACGTTCTGCGCCGCCATCCCAACGTCGCCGACGTAGCCGTGTTCGGCGTCCACGACGACCAGTGGGGCGAGAAGGTCGCCGCGGTGATCGTGCCCAAGGGCGCGACGCCTACGGTGGCCGAGCTCAGCGACTGGGTGAAAGCCACGCTGCGCTCCACCAAGACCCCCGAGGCGTGGGAGTTCCGCGCCGAGCTGCCCTACAACGAGACCGGCAAGCTGCTGCGCCGCGTGCTGAAGCAGGAGCTGTCGCGGGCGGCCGCCCCGGCCAAGGCCTGACCCGCATGGCCGGCCGGCCCGACGGCGACGCCCGAAGAGCGATCGGAGCGGCGATCCGTGAGGCGGGCGGCCTGGGCCTGTCGGTGACGGACCTCGGCGCGGGCGAGGCGCCGCCCGAGGGCTTGGCCAGCGGTATCGTGCGCCTGGGCCTGCATCGCGGCGGCCCCTTGCCGCCGGTCGAACCTGACGCCTTCGACGCCCTGTTGAGCCTCGATCCGGCGGCGCCGGCGCCCTGGGCGGGCCTGGACGCCCCGCGCTTCGAGGCGACCCTGGGGGCGATCCGGGGGGCGGTCGAACGCCAGCCGGTCGCCGCGGCGGCCTGCCGCCAGGTGCTGAGGACCAGCCTGAAGGTCTCCTTCGACGAGGCCCTGGCGGCGGAGTCGGTCGCCTATTCCATGCTGCTGGCCAGCGCCGAGTTCCAGGCCTGGCGGGCGGCCAACCCCAGGCGCGCGCGGGCCGACGATCCCGGACCCAGGGTCGAGATCTCGCGCGAGGACGAGCGCCTGCTGATCCGCCTGACGCGCCCGGCCGCACGCAACGCCGTGGACGCACGGATGCGCGACGCCCTGGCCGAAGCCCTGGCCTTCGCCCTGGACGATCCGGACGCCGCGCCCGTGGTGCTGAGCGGAGCGGGGCCGTCCTTCTGCGCCGGGGGCGACCTGGACGAGTTCGGCAGCGCCGCCGATCCGGGCCAGGCCCACGCCATCCGCCTGCTGCGCTCGGCGACGGCGCTGGCGGCGCGCCTGGGCGGGCGGCTGACGGCGCGCCTGCACGGCGCCTGCATCGGGGCGGGGATCGAGATCCCCGCCGCCGCCGCCCGCGTCGTGGCGACGCCGGATGCGGTCATGCGCCTGCCGGAGGTGGGCATGGGCCTGATCCCGGGCGCGGGCGGCACCGCCTCGATCCCGCGCCGCATCGGCCGCCACCGCGCCGCCGTCATGGCCCTCGGCGGCCTCGACATCGACGCGCAGACCGCCCTCGCCTGGGGCCTGGTCGACGCGATCGAGGGCGGCGGATGACCGCGCTTGCCCGGGGCGCGGAGGCTCTGGCCGCTGCCGTCGAGGCCGAGGCGGCCGGGCTGGGCAGTCCCGTCCGGATCGACCGCCGGGCGGTGATGGATCGCAGCGGCTGGGTGGCCCTGAAGCGGCCCGGCCTGTGGTCGCCCAACCGAAGCTGCCGCCTGGTCCGCGCCGCCGACGGCTGGATCGCCGTCAACCTGCCGCGCGACAGCGACCTGGAGGCCGTTCCCGCCTGGCTCGGCGCGCCGGTGGGGGCCGATCCCTGGCGAACGATCCGGCGGGTGGCGGCGTCGACGCCATGGCGCCGGCTGATCGGCCAGGCGCGGCTGCTGGCGCTGCCAATCTGCGGGGTGGGCGAGGTGCGGGCCGCTGCGCCCAGCGCGCGGTTCTTTCGCATGGCGCCCGGCCCGGCCCGGTCCAAGCCGACGGGGCGGCGGCCGGTGGTGCTCGACCTGTCGAGCCTCTGGGCCGGGCCACTCTGCGGCGCGATCCTGGCCGAGGCCGGCTGCGCGGTGACCAAGCTGGAAAGCGCGAGGCGGCCGGACGTGATGCGCCAGTCGGCGCCGGGGTTCTTCGCGGCGCTCAACGGCCGCAAGGGCGAGGCGCGGCTGGACCTGGCCGATCCCGCGGGCGAGGCGCGGCTGGGCGAGATGATGGCCGCCAGCGACGTGGTCATCACCAGCGCCCGGCCCAGGGCCTTCGCCCAGTTCGGCCTGCCGCCGCAGGTCGTCTTCGCGCGCAACCCCAGCCTCGTCTGGGTGGCGATCAGCGGCTACGGCTGGCGCGGCGCGGCGGGCGAGCGGGTGGCGTTCGGCGACGACGCCGCGGCGGCCGGCGGCCTGGTGCGCTGGACGGCGGCGGGCGAGCCGCGCTTCGCGGGCGACGCCCTGGCGGACCCGCTGACGGGCCTCGCCGCGGCGGCGGGCGCGCTGAAGGCGTTGCGCCGGGGCGGCGGCCTGCTGGTGGACGCGGCCATGGCGCGCACGGCGGCGGGCGTCGCCGCCCTCGGCGCGGCGACATGACCGGCCTCGTCATCCGCAACGCCGAGGTCGAGGGACGCGGAGGCCTCGACGTCCGCCTGCGGGACGGCCTGGTCGCCGAAATCGGCCAGCGCCTGGCGCGCGGCGAGCGAGGGGAAGACGAGGTCGACGCCCAGGGCGGGGCGCTGATCCCGGGTCTGATCGATCATCACATCCACCTGCTGGCCACGGCCGCCAAGGCCGACTCGCTGGCCCTGGAGGACGTCTCCGGTCCGGACGACCTGGCGGCGCGGCTGGCCGCCTGGGTCTCGGCGCGGCCGGCGGGGCGCTGGGTGCGCGCCGTCGGCTGGCACGAACGCCATGCCGGCCCCCTCGACCGCGTGGTCCTGGACGCCATCGCGCCGGACCATCCGGTGAGGGTGCAGGACCAGACCGGAGCGCTGTGGATCCTCAACAGCCGGGCCCTGGCGCAGCTGGGCGATGACCTGCCCGCGGCGGTGGAGCGCGACGCGGCGGGACGGCCGACTGGGCGCATCTGGCGCGGCGACGCCTGGCTGCAGGCGCGTCTCGGACGCGCGCCGCCGCCCCTGACGCCGATCGGCGCGGCCCTGGCGGCGGCGGGGGTGACGGGGCTGACCGACGCCAGCGTCACCACGGACGCGGCTTCGGCGGCGGTGCTGGCCGGAGCGGCCCGGGCCGGCGACCTGCCTCAGGCCCTCCGGCTCATGAGCGGCGGCCTCCTGGCGGCGCCGCCGGACAGGGCCTTCTCGGTCGGGCCGCTGAAGATCCTGTTCGACGACCGCGACCTGCCGCCGCTGGAGGAGGTGACCGGCAAGATCGCCCTGGCCCGGTCCCTCGGCCGGGCGGTGGCGGCCCACTGCGTCACCGCCGCCGAGCTGGCGGTGATGCTGGCGGCGTTCGACCAGGCGCCCGGCGACGCGCGGCCCGGCGACCGCATCGAACACGGCGGCGTCATCGCCCCCGAGGCGATTGGCGAGCTGAAGCGCCTGGGCCTGACGGTGGTCACCCAGCCCGCCTTCGTCTTCGAGCGCGGCGACCGATACCGGGCCGAGGTCGATCCCGGCGAGCAGCCGGACCTCTACCGCTGCGCCAGCCTGCTGGCGGCCGGCGTGCCCGTGGCGTCGAGCTCGGACGCGCCCTACGGGTCCCTCGATCCCTGGGCGGCGATGCGCGCGGCCGTGCGCCGCCAGACCCGCTCCGGCGCGCCGATCGGGCCGGGGGAGGCGGTGGATCCTGGCCGGGCGCTTCAGCTCTATCTCGGGCGCTTCGAGGATCCGGGCGGCCCGCCGCGCCGCGTCGCCCTCGGCCAGGCGGCCGATCTCTGCCTGCTGAAGACGCCGCTTGCGGGCGCCCTGGCCGAGCTGGACGCCGGCGCCGTGGCCGCGACGATCGTCGGCGGTCGGGTCGTCCATGCGGCGGTGTGAGCGCCGGCCCGTGCGCCGCTTGCTTCCAAGGCCCGGCGCCGAGCCCTAAGCTGGCGCGAAGCCGCGCGGCGTCCACAGGCGCGGTCATGACAGAAACCAGGGGAAACCGACCATGAACGCCTACCTGTCGTCCGCCCTCGAGGCGGCCCGGTTCATCCGGTCCCAGAAGATCGACGGGCGCGACATGTGGCGCCGCGACGACGCGCCGGACGCGGGCGCCGATTTCAGCCTCTATCATGGCTCCTGCGGCGTCATCCTGATGCTGCTGGAACTGCACGCGGCCGGCCAGGACCCGGACGCCCTGGCCGAGGCCGTGGCCGCCGGCGAGGCAGTGCAGGCCTATGTGAAGCGCAAGGACTGGCTTTCGGTGAGCCCGTCGCGGGGTTGGCCCAGCTATGCCTTCGCCCTGAACGAACTGGCGAAGGCCAGCGGGCGGGAGGATTTCCGCGCCACCGCCGCCCATTGCCTCGACCGGCTGCGCCAGCAGGCGACCCAGCTTGGCGCCGGCATCGGCTGGATCGAGCCCATGCCCTTCTCGGACATCACGGGCATGACCGGCGACCGCGAGATCTACGACCAATCCGTGGGCGCGGCGGGCGCGGGCCTGGTGCTGCTCTACGGCCACGCGGAGGGCCTGCATCCGCAGGCGCTGGCTGACGCCGTCGCGGTGGGCGAGCGCCTGCTGGAGGTGGCCGAGGAGGATTCCGACGGCCTGCGCTGGCGGATGATGAGCGACATGCCCTTCGCCTTCACCGCCCCCAACTTCGCCCATGGCGGCGCGGGGGTCGGCTACTTCCTTCTGCAGCTGCATCGGGCCACCGGCGAGGCGCGCTACCTGGCGGCGGCCCGTGACGCGGCCCGCTACACCTTGAGCCGCGCGACGCCCGCCGGGACGCGGGGGCG
The DNA here is from genome assembly GCA_018241335.1 of Pseudomonadota bacterium. Taxonomy (GTDB): domain Bacteria; phylum Pseudomonadota; class Alphaproteobacteria; order Caulobacterales; family Caulobacteraceae; genus Acaudatibacter. The sequence continues at coordinate 11,990 of JAFEEA010000075.1, read as the reverse complement.
GCTGATCTGCCACACCGAGGAGGCGCGCAAGCCGATCTTCTACCTGGGCGCCTGCCACGGCCCGGCGGGGACGGGGCGGCTGCTGCTGGACCTCTACGCCGTCACCGGCGAGGCCGAATGGCTGGACGCCGCCCGGTCCCTGGTCGAGGGCCTGTTGTCGACCGGCGCGCCTGAGATCCGCTCCAAGGGGCTCTGGAACAACCACGGCCAATGCTGCGGCGACGCCGGGATCGGCGAGTTCGCCCTGCTGATGGCGGCGCGGACGGGCGAGGCCGCCTACCGCGACCTGGCGGCGCGCTGCGGGAACGTGATCGTGGCCAGCGCCGAGCGTGCCGACGGCGCCGCCCGCTGGCGCGACGCCGAGCACCGCGACCGCCCCGAGTTCGTCCAGGCCCAGACCGGCTACATGCAGGGCGCCGCGGGGATCGCCAGCTTCCTGATCCACCTGGCGACGACCCAGGAGGGCGCGCCGGTCAAGATCGCCATGCCGGACTGGCCGCGCGAATCGGCAGGCTGACCCTGGGCGCCGCGGCGGCTAGAGGGCGCTAGGCGCTCAGGCGAATGGGGTCCACGGCTGTCCCGGCGATGGCCGGGAGCGCTTCGAAGGCGGGACGGGCGAGGATGTAGCCCTGCGCATAGCGGAGCCCCAGGTCGCAAAGGGCCCGCAACTCTCCCTTGGTCTCGATGCCCTCGCAGATTGCCAGGATGCCGATGTCCTCGAGCATGCGCAGGGTGTGGCCAACGATCGACCGGCGTACGGAATCGGAATCGATGCCACGGATCAGGGCCATGTCGAGCTTGACGATATCGGGCTGAAACTGGGCCAAGAGGCCGAGGCCGGAATGGCCGGCTCCAAAGTCGTCAATGGCGGTCAGGAACCCCATCGCCTTGTAGGAACGCAGGATGTTCAGGAGGTGGTCTGTGTCGATCACCTCCTGCTCCGTGAATTCGAAAATGATCGCTGTGGTGGGAAAGCGATACTGCATGGCCGCGGCGAGGGTCGCCCGGATGCAGGCTCGCGGCTCATAGACCGCGTTGGGAAGGAAATTGATCGAAAGCCTCGCGCCGGTCGCCGCGAGTTTGAGACGCGAAGCCCACTCGATGGCCGAAACCCGGCACTGCTGGTCAAAGGCGTAGCGGGTCTCGTCGGTGACCTGGGAGAGCACGCTGGCCGCGCCTTCTCCTGCTGGACCCCTGACCAAGGCCTCGTAGGCATAAGGTTCGCCCGTGGTCAGATCGACGATGGGTTGGAACGCCATCGACAGGCGAGCTTGGAACGCCGCGCCGTCCCTGCAGCCTTCGCAGGTCACGCCCACTGAATCACTCCCTTGCCGATCATCGTCCACCTAGCGACTTCGCGATCCAGGCAATCTAGCGTGCGATCCCTGAAGGACGTCTGAAGGTCCTCGCGGCGTCTGGCATGATCCGGCGGCCCGGCAGCGACGTAGATCGTCTGTCGTCACGACGGTCGCGGGGCGACAGGGTTCCCGGTCGCCCCCAGCCCACGATGGGCCTGTCGTTTTCCTGGGTTCGCCGGGCGCCTTGCGGAGGGATGGATGGGCACGCTGCGGCTGGTGTTGGGGGACCAGCTTTCCGAGTCGCTCTCGGCGCTAAGTGACCTGGCCGCGGACGACCTGGTCCTCATGGCCGAAGTCGCGGGCGAGGCGCGCTACGCGGGCTTTCACAAGCAGAAGCTGGTGATGGTGTTCGCCGCGATGCGGCGGTTTGGCGCGCGCTTGCGTGGCCAGGGCGTGCGCGTTCGCTATGTCGAACTGGACGATCCGGCCAATCGCGGCGCTCTCGACATGGAGGTTCTGCGCGCGCTCGAGGACGAGGCCGCAGCTGGCCGTTCGCTCCATCGGGTCGTGATCACCGAACCTGGCAAATGGTCACTTCTCGAAGCCTTCGAGACGCTGGCGGTCACCGGACCTGTCCCCGTGGAGATCCGGCCGGACGATCGCTTTCTCTGCAGTCGCAAGACATTCGAAGCCTGGGCCAAGGGCCGCTCCGAGTTGCGGATGGAGTTCTTCTATCGGGAGATGCGCCGTCGCACGGGCCTGCTGATGGAGGGAGACCGGCCCGCCGGAGGTCGCTGGAACTTCGACCGGGAGAACCGCAAACGCCTGCCGCGGGACGCGAGGGTCCCGCCCCGTCTGCATATCGCGCCCGGCGCTGATGTGCGGGCGGTCCAGGCCCTGGTCGCCCGGCGCTTTGGAGAAAACTTCGGCGATCCGGAGCCGTTCGGCTGGGCGACCTCTCCTGATGAAGCGCAGAGGCTGGAGGACCACTTCATCGACGAGGTGCTGCCCGGCTTCGGCGACTGGCAGGACGCCATGAAGGAGGGTGAGCCCTTCCTTTGGCATGCGCGCCTGTCTGCGGCGCTGAACGTCGGCCTGCTCGATCCGCTGGCTCTTTGTCGTCGGGCCGAGGCGGCGTGGCGCGAGGGGCGTGCGCCCCTGGCCGCCGTGGAAGGGTTCATTCGCCAGGTCATCGGTTGGCGGGAGTTCGTTCGCGGGGTCTACTGGCTCGCGGGACCGGACTATCTCCGCCGTAATGCCCTCAGCGCGGACAGGCGGCTGCCGGAATTCTACTGGACCGGCGAAACGGATATGGCCTGCGTTCGCGACGTCGTCGGCGCAACCCGTCGCCACGCCTATGCGCACCACATCCAGCGGCTGATGGTGACCGGCAACCTGGCCCTGCTTCTCGGCGTCCACCCGGACCCAGTGAACGCGTGGTACATGAGCGTCTTCATCGACGCCTTCGAGTGGGTGGAGGCGCCCAATACCCACGGCATGGCGCTCTTCGCTGACGGGGGCATGATGGCCTCAAAGCCCTATGCGGCGAGCGGCGCCTACATCAGCCGCATGAGCGACTACTGCCAGGGCTGCGCCTACGACGTGACGGCGCGCCGCGGTGAATCGGCCTGTCCATTCAATCGCCTGTACTGGGCATTCCTGCTGCGCAACCAAGCCCGCCTACAGCACAATCCCCGGCTCGCCATGCCCTATCGTTCGCTCGCCGGGATGGCGTCGGACCATGCGCGCATCCTGACCGAGGGCGAGGCGGTACGGCTGAGCCTGGGCGCGACGCCGGCATGACCGGCGCGCAGCGGTTGCGCTCGGGAGGCGAGATGCGCCCCCCAGTCAGCACCGGCGCCGCCACATGACTCCGGCGTCTTGCGGGCGGGACGGTCAATCCGACCGCTCTGTCGAGTCCGCGGCCGGCATGGCTGTCGAGCCGGTCGGATCGGGCACGTCGGCGACGACCAGATAGCGGGCGCCTGTCGTACCATTGTCATTCAGGTCCTCGGCGCTCGCGCGCGCCGTGGCGTAATCGGCGAACGGGCCATACACCCGCGGCCAAGTCAGATGGCGGGCGTTGTCGACCCACCGTCCGCCCAGGATCCAGAAGCGGTCTTCGGAAGCTTGGGTCTGCTTGCTCATGTCAGGGTCTCCCAGGACAAGTCTGAAGTGTAGCGGTGGATCACGCGGCCGCCGTCATCGAGGGTGAAGAGGAACAGCCACTGGTTATCCAGAAGCGCTCGGACCTGTGGCTGGCGCGCCAGCACCTGAGCGATCGCGTCCGGTTCGGCGGCGATGAAGACGTTGAGCCGGACCGGTTCGTGCACGAACGCCGACCCGTCATGGACGGACTGCAAGGGCAGACCCGCCCGCAAGTCTCCCGCGTTGCCTTCAAGGACGCCGATGCGACCGCAGACATTATGCAGCGTCTTGTCGCCGGCGCCGAAGACGGCGTTGTCCACCGTCGAGCCATAGTATTGCAGGCTGATCCAGCTCGCGACGATCAACGGCGCCGTCAGGATCATCTCGAGCACCTTCAGGTCGGGGTCCAGGTGGCGGTCGTAGCTGTGCAGGAAGGCGCGTCCCCCTAGATCGCACCCCGCCGTCAGCGCGCGCGGCGCGGCGATGAAGGCTGAGGCTCTCGCCAGGCCCCATTCAGGCCGGACCTGCGACCAGTCATCGCCACGCGCCGGGATGCGGTCCGCCGCATCTGGCGGCAGGCCGAGGAGCGACGCGCGTTCCGCCCTTGCCAATAGGGTTGCTTGCGCGAATCGCTGTTCGGCGAGCTCGAGGTCGCGCCGGTGGGAGAGGGGGATCTCGGCTCTGTCCAGGACGAGCAACTCGTCCGAAGCAGTGTTGTGCAGGCCCGCCGCGAATACCGTGTCCGCCGGAATCTCGATTCCGCGCGAGACGAGCCGAGCGCGCACGGCGCCGTCGTTCAGCAGTGCCGCGGCGTACCGGGCGTTGGGCGCGCCGGAGCGACCGCCGCAGGCGCCGCACTCGAGGCCCGCTGCGTGGGGATTGTTCGTCGTGCTCGACCCATGGCCGACAAGCAGGACGAGGCGCGCGAAGTCCTTCACCAGCGACATGCCGCGAAGGGCGTTCTCCGCCAGGGCGACGCGCTGGTCGATGTCCATCCTGTCGTCGGACAACGGCGGGTCGACCGGCGTCTTGTGGACATGCCCCCGCCCGGCGGCGGACGCGGCGAGCTTCAATCCGTAGGTCAGGCCGAACGCTTCGACGAAGCTGAAGCATGACACCGCTGATTGCCTGAGCTGGGCCCACAGGCCGCCCGCCGTCTGCCTGGCCTCGGTGAAACCGCGCGACAGCGGCGTCTCGGCCCGGACCTCGAACGCCGGACGAAGCAGCACGGGGCATTGGGCATGCGCCTCGCCATCCGCGTCCTGATAGGTCATCGGCATGCCGAAGAAGCCCGCGAACCCAAGCGTCTGCGCCGCGGGCCACGCCCCTTCCAGCGCGCGCCGGTAGACCTCCGAGCGCACGTCGATACAGAACACCGCCTGCAGGGCCGGCCGCGCCTGGTCCGAGGCCCGTTCCGCCTGGGCTAGTTCCTTGATCAGCCGCCGCTGAGCAGCATGTTCGTAGGCCCTATGCATGACGTGGTCGGCCGCGAGGTCCTCCCGGGGCCGCCCCGCTCGCGACCGCGACTGCGCCAAAGCGGTTCGCCACGCCGTGACGAAGGCATCGTCCTGGCGTTGGCGGAAGAGGGCGTAGCCCCACACCACGCGGATCGCCAAAAAGTCCACGAGGCGGTCAGCGGCCACCCCGGCGAGCTCCGCTTCCCAGTCCAGCCGGCGAACGTAGGCCGCCCAGCCCCTGACATCGAACAGCGCCCGGTAGAGATAGTCGGTCCATTGATCCTGCGGGATGTCGAGCGCACGGACCACTTGTGCGATCGCCCCCATTGCGTCGCCCGGCAACGTCGCGACGGTGTCGACGAGGTCCTTCACGCCCATGACCCGCGCATTTGCGTCGAACCGGACGGACCAGCGCCAGGCCTCGTACAGGGGTCTGCCCCGCCATGGAGCCGGCCATGCGGCCTGGCCCTCGTCGAAGTAGGCCGCGCACCATTTCGAGATTTCATCGACCATGAAGGCCGTGCGGGAGACCTGGCGATCCCCCTCCGACAAGGTGTCGAGGACATCCGCCACGGTCGTGATCCTGTGCGGCGCGGCCGCGCCCGCAGGATCCGCCGCGATCGCGTGTAGAAGCCGCTCCGGGGCGAGGCCTTCGCGTCTTGCCCGCGCCGAGGCGGCGGCAAGGTCCTCGGGGCCGATCCGGCCTTCGCTGACGGCCTGGCGGTAGAAGGACCTGGACATCAGGGCGCGGGCGCCGGTCAGACGCTGCACCTCCTCCACCGCCCGCTCGAACGGCAGGTCGGTGAAGCCCAGGAACGGATTAACCGCCACGAAGCGCGACAGCGGCCACAGCGGCGCGATACGGGCGCAGGCGGCCCTGATCGCGGCGGCCAGTTGAGCCTCGTCCTGGTTGGACGCGGGACAGGCTTCGACCAGGTCAACGGTCGCGCGCGTGGAGTCTTTCAGGGCCAGCCTCATCAGGCCGCTCCTTCTTGCCGGAGTTGGATGGGGGACGTGGGCCAGAGCCGGAGCACCCATCGATTGGCGAGGGTGTTGAGATAGAAGCCGTTCGCCGCCAGCGCGTAGGCGCGCGCCCATGCCGGCGCGCCTGAGGCGCGAGGAAGGCTCAGCTGGAGACAGACGAGGCCCGTCATCGCGGCGACCACGGCGATGGCGGCCGCGCCCGCTGGCGCATCGGGATTCGGGGCGCTGGCCGCCAGGTCAGGCAGCAGCCGCGCGAAGATCCAGTGGCTCGCGCCATAGGCGGACAGGGCCAGGGCGCCCACGCCGGCGGCGAGGGGCAGGGCGCTCGCCGGACGAGCCCCGCCAAGAACGCGCACGACCCCGAGCAGCACCACGCCCCCGAGCACGAAGGCGCCCGGCTGCTGGAACGGTCCCCATCCCACGGCGCTCGCCAGGACGCCTGCGCAAAGCGTCAGGACGGGTACGGCGAGGATCGCGCCGGCGGAGGCGCTGTGGGAGGGCGGCGGCGTCGTCTTCGCGGACGCCGCGCCGCCGGCCGACAGGAAGGCGTGCGCCTTGTAGAGCGCGTGGGCGACAATGTGCAGGAGGGCCGCCGCGAAGGCTCCAAGACCGCACTCCAGGAGCATGAAGCCCATTTGCGCGATGGTGGAGTAGGCCAGCGCCACCTTCACCGAGGTCTGGGTGAGCATCACCAGGGAGCCGAAGAGTGCGGTGATCGCCCCGATGCCGACGAGCAGGTGCAGAGTGGCCGGATGCATCGCGAGAAGCGGCGCGAACCGAAGCAGCAGGAATCCCCCGGCGTTGACCACGCCGGCGTGAAGCAGGGCCGAGACCGGCGTCGGGGCCTCCATCACCTCCAGCAGCCAGCCGTGGAAGGGCAACTGCGCGGAGCCGAAGATCGCCGCCAGGGCAAGAAGGGCGGCCGCGGCGGCCCCTGAAGAGCCAGCGACCAACCCGGGCTTGGCCAGGATCTCGCCGATATCGCCGGCGCCGGTGGCGCGCCAGATCAGGGCGAAGGCGATCAACAGGCTGATGTCGGAAAGCCGGCAAGCCACGAAGCGCTTGCGCGCGGCGAGCACTGCCGCCTGCCGGTCGGCGCGAAAGAGGAGCAGGCGGTTCACGCAAAGGCTCGCGCCGATCCAGCAGCCCGCCGTCAGGGCGAGATTGCCGGACAAGGCCAAGCCTTCCACGAACGCCAGGGTCAGGCAGAGGTCGCGGACGAACCCCCCGTGGCGCGGGTCGCCGGCCAGGTAGTTTCGGCTGTAGGTGACGACGACGAGGCCGACAAAGGCGATCAGGACGCAGAAGGCGCCGCCGAGCCCGTCGAGGCGGACGGCAAGTCCCAGGCCGGCCTGGGCCAGGGTCGGCGACACGGCCGGGCCGGTCGCAACGGCGGACGCCAGCGCCAGAACCGAGAGCGCCAGCGAGATCCATCCGGCAAGCCGGGACGTCACCAGGATTGCGAACGGGCGTTCAGGCGCCAGCGCTGCGGCGAGATAGGCGAGTGGGGCTGTGGCGGCGAACCAGAGGGGCCAGGTCACGTGTCGTCTCCAAGGCGAAGGCGACCTCTCTCCTATGCATGTGCGAACGTTCTTGGAAATTCATTCTTTGCAGCTGATCGTTCGCTTTTATATACAAAGCTATGGCGCAGCTGAACTACAACCACCTGCGATACTTCTGGATGATCGCCCACGAGGGCGGCCTGGCGCGGGCCGCCGAGCGGCTGCATGTCGCGCCGTCGGCCCTCTCCGTTCAGTTGCAGAAGCTCGAGCGTCAGCTGGGGCACGCCCTGTTCGAGCGCGTCGGCAAGCGCCTTCGGCTGACCGAGGCCGGACGGGTGGCGCTCGACTACGCCGACACGGTGTTCCAGACCGGCGAAGCGCTGCTCAACACCTTGCGGGGGCGGGCGGACCTCGATCGCAAGGTGCTACGGGTGGGCGCGATCCCTACACTGTCACGCAATTTCCAGCTCCAGTTCCTGCAGCCCCTCGTGGGCCGAGAGGACGTGGAACTTGTGGTGCGATCGGGCTCCCTGCGCGAATTGCTTCAGGATCTCGAAGCCCAGGTGATCGATGTGGTTCTCGCCAACAGCCCCGCGCCACGGGACGCGCGCTCCGCGCTGCGCAGCCGGCTGTTGGACGAAGAACCGATGAGCATCGTCGGCAAGCCGGGGCTTCGGCCCTTCCAATTTCCCGAGGACCTTCGGAACGTGCCGATCCTCCTGCCGAGCGAAGGCGGGGAGGTGCGCTCGGCCTTCGACCGCCTTGTCGATCTTGCCGGCATCCGGCCGATCATCATGGCCGAGGTCGACGACATGGCGATGTTGAGGCTCTTGGCGCGCGAACGTCAGGCCTGTGCGCTCGTGCCGCCCATCGTTGTCCGCGATGAGCTGAAAAGCGGGGTGCTTGTCGAGCTTCACAGGATCGAGGCGCTCGCGGAACGCTTCTACGCCATCCTGCAAGACCGGCGCTTTCCAAATCCGCTTCTGGCGCCGCTCCTGCCGGCATAGTCGTCATGGGACGGGCCCAGGGCCTGCATGGGGACCTGCGAATGGCCGCTCTGGTCGGAGTGACGTCCGCAGCCGGCGATGGGCTCCCGTCACAGCGTCCGCCGAATCCGATGAGCACCCAACGCCAGAGACGGCGGGAGCATACGGCGACCATTGCGGCCGGAAGGCGGTTGCACGACTAACGATGCAGAAGGAGGCGAGCTGTAGAGCCGCCTAGTGCCCACAGGTTGTCCGCGAGGACCGCTTCGGCGCAGGGCTAGCTGGAGTGAGTGGCTGGGGAACTAGGACTCGAACCTAGAATAACGGTACCAAAAACCGCTGTGTTACCATTACACCATTCCCCAGCAGGAACGGCCTGAGGCCGGGGCCCCTGGTGCGCGAGGGCGTGGAGATAGCGCATGCCTTCGACCGTTGCAACGGCATGTGCGCAGTCTTGTTCGGCCTGCTTGCGAGGCCAGGGCGGCTCCTCTATAAGGCGCCCTCCCGAGGGAAGACGGCGCGCCGGCGTCTCGACGGGAAATCGATCGGGGGCGTTCGCGCCAGGCCCGGTCTGATCGGAGTGTGGCTCAGTCTGGTAGAGCACCGCGTTCGGGACGCGGGGGTCGCAGGTTCGAATCCTGCCACTCCGACCATTTCCTTTCCCGACCATCGAAACTTGGAAGTCTCGCGCCGCTGCCGCAGCGTCACGGTTCTGCCGCGCGGGGCGATGCTCTAGGCTGGCCGCAAGACCAAGCGGGGAGGCGGCCGTGGCCGACGCAAGCGAACTGAAGACCATCCTGGACGGCGCCGTCGCGGCGGGCCATGCGCCGGGCATGGCAGCCGCGGTCGCCGGGCCCGAGGGCCTGGTGTCGGCCGCCGCCGGCGTGCGGGGCGCGGACAATCCGGCCGCTATGAGCGAGGACACCGTCTTCTGGATCGCCTCCCTGACCAAGGCCCTGACCTCGGCGGCGGCGATGCAGCTGGTGGAGCAGGGCCGCGTGTCGCTGGACGAGCCGGTCAGCCGCTGGCTGCCGCGCCTGGCCGCGCCGAAGGTCCTGGAAGGCTTCGATGCCGATGGCAAGCCGCTGACCCGGCCGGCGCGCACGCCGATCACCCTGCGCCACCTGCTGACCCACACCTCGGGCCTCGCCTACGACTTCTTCAGCGCCGACCTGGTCCGCTACCTGCAGGCCACGGGCGAGAGCCTGATGGGGGCGGAGGATCCCGACATCCCGCTGCTGTTCGAACCGGGGGCCGGCTGGCAGTACGGCATCAGCACCGACTGGACCGGCAAGCTGGTGGAGGCGGTCAGCGGCGAGAGCCTGGACGCCTACATGCAGGCCCATCTCTTCGAGCCCCTGGGCATGGCCGACACCACCTTCAGCCCCGGCGAGGCCCTGGCCGGCCGGCGCGCCAGCGTGCACCAGCGCCTGCCGGATGGGGGCGTGGTCCCGATTCCCTTCGGCATGCCGTCGCCGCCCTATTTCGCCATGGGCGGCGGCGGGCTCTATGCGACGGCGGGGGATTATCTGAAGTTCCTGCGGGCGATCCTGGGCGGCGGGGCGCTGGAGGGCGCACGGATCCTGAAGGCCGAGACGGTGGCCGAAATGGCGCGCAACCAGATCGGCGACCTGGGCGTGGGCGCCCTGAAGACCTCCAATCCGATGCTCAGCAACGATTTCGAACCCATGGCGGGCCAACCCAAGGGTTGGGGCCTGGGCTTCCTGATCAACCACGGACCGGGACCGGCGGGGCGTGGGGCCGGGGCCCTGGCCTGGGCGGGCCTGGCCAACTGCTACTACTGGATCGACCCCGCCGCCGGCCGGACCGGGGTGGTCATGTCCCAGGTGCTGCCCTTCGCCGATCCCAAGGTGCTGGAGACCTTCGAGGCGGTGGAGCGGGCGGCCTACGCCTGAGGCGTCAGGCGCCCATCCACAGGCGCGCGAAGTCGGGGGTGTTGGGCAGGACGTCGATGAGGGCGTGCAGCAGCACCACCAGAAGCAGGCTGCGCGTGCGCGACCAGACGACGCCCAGGAAGAGGCCGGCCGGCGACAAGGTGGCGACGGCGTAGGCGATCACCTGCACGAGGTCGGCGGAATGGCCGGCGGTGTCCGCGCCGCTGCGCATCCAAAGGCCTGGTACGTGAGCCAGGGCGAACAGGACGGCGGCGACGCAGGCGGCGCCCATCTCGGTCTTCAGCACCGCCGCCAGGCGGGTCTGCAGGACGGCGCGGAACAGGAACTCCTCACAGAGACCCGCCTCGATCGCCAGCCATCCGAAGGCGCCGGCCAGGGCGAGCGCGAGGCTCGCCGGCGCGAGGTGCAGGGCGCGAAGATGGGCGAGGCTGGGGCTGACCACGCACATCATGACCAGGGCCGCGCCGCCGAGCCCGACCAGGGCGGCCCAGAAGGTCCGCGCCGGCGCGCGTGAGGCGAAGAGCGGCCGAAGCTCGGCCCCCAGCAGCGTCAGCAGCAGCGCCGGGGCGGCGACGTGTACGGCCAGCTTCAGGGCCATCAGGGCCAGGGCCGAGGTGCGGGTGACGGCCGGGAAGGCGGCGTGAAAGGCGTTGAGGCCATAGCCTGTGAAGAACACCGCGTAGGCGGCCAGGAAGGCCAGCACCGCCGCCAATTCCAGCCTGGGGCGGCGGACGGGGATGGCGGGGCTGGCGCGGCCCAGGGTCAGGCCCCAGGCCAGCAGGGAGAAGACCACGCCCATGACGACGAAGACGCTGATCGCGTCGGCGAAGGACTCCGGCTGCGGCTTGAAGAGCAACGCGGCGCTGATCGCCCAAGCCGCGCCATAGGCGCCCATCCAGGCCAGGCCCCGCGCATGCGATTTCAGGAAAGGCAAGTGAACGTCCCCCGCGATTGTTCGTGGCGCGGGCGTCTAACGCGGATCGCGCGTATCCGATACTTAGCGATATTTAAGGTTGGGGCCTCGCCGGCGGGCTCAGGCCGTGCGCGGCAGGCGGAAGCGGACCTCGTCGTGCTCGAAGTCCAGACTGACCTGGGAAAAACGGCTCATGATGTCGACGCCGACGAGGATCGCGGGGCGATCGACCAGGTTCCAGAGTCGGAAGGTGTGCAGGTCGGCGAAGGCCACCGGCCAGTTGGGCAGGCGCATGCCGCCCAGGTGCAGGGCGGGCAGGTCCGCGATGTCGGCCTCGATGGTCTGGCCGGTGGCGCTGAGGATGGGGATCTTGGACCACAGGCTGGTGGGATTGCGCAGCATCGCCTTCTCCCGCAGCGCCATGTTGCCGATGGTCGACTGGGCGCCGGAGTCCAGGAAGGCGGTGATGCGGATGCCGGCCAGGTCGGCGTCCACCAGGGTGAGCTGGCCGTCGCGCCGATGCGCGCGCACGGCAATGTCGCTGATCTCGCGCGAGGGGCGGCGTGCGATACGCAGCTCGCCGCGGCCGAAGTCGAGGCTGAGGGTCTGGCCCTCCAGCCGGTCGAGGCCGAGCAGGCCGGCGCCGCCGATGCCGTCCTGGGGCAGGATCGACAGAGGCACGCCGCGTTCCAGCCGCCCGCCGATGGTCAGGTCTGCGCTTGTGGTGGGGGCGTCCATCACCCCGGCCACGCCGTTCAGCGCCTGAGTTGGTCCCACCGGCAGGCC
>JAFEEA010000074.1 GCA_018241335.1 Pseudomonadota bacterium | reverse complement strand
CAGGAAGGTGATGCCCTTCTGCGGGATGTCCTCCTGCGACGTCCGCACCAGGCAGAAGATCCAGTTGGCGACATCGGCGTGGGTGGTCCACAGCTTGTGGCCGTTGCAGACGAAGCTGTCGCCGTCGTCGATGGCGCTCATCTGCAGGGTGGCCAGGTCCGATCCGGACCCGGGCTCGGAATAGCCCTGGCACCAGAAGTCCTCGCCGGACAGCATGCGGGGCAGGAAGTGCGCCTTCTGGGCCTCCGTGCCGTGGCCGATCAGCACCGGCCCGCACATGCCGATGCCCATGGGCGAGACCGGCGGCGCGCCGGCCGCCGCCAGCTCGCTGGCGAAGATGTAGCGCTGGGTGACCGACCAGTCGCAGCCGCCGTAGGCGGATGGCCAGGCCGGCGCGGCCCAGCCCCGGGCGTGCAGGATCCTCTGCCAGGCCATGCCGGTCTCGTAGTCGGCATAGACGCTGGTCATCCGCGATCCGGCCGAGCGCAGCGCGGGCGTCAGATTCGCATCGAGGAAGCCGCGCACCTCGGCCTGGAAGCGCGTGTCCTGGTCACTCCAGCCCAGCTTCATCGGTCCGTCTCCCTCGCGCCACGACGTCGGCGACGAAGGTCACGAACCGCGCCCCACCCAAGGTCAGTCAATCGCCCCGGGCGGGACCCCGGCCGCCTACTGCTCGGCCGTCAGTTCCGCCGCCAGGGCGTCCGCGCCATAGACCTTGCGCAGGGCCTCGGTGATGGCGGCGGTGGAGACCGCGACGGCGCGGTTGATCGTGCCGTCATAGCCGTAGTTTCCGCCCAGGCTGTGGATGTTGCCGTCGAAGACCGCGCCGATCACCTCGCCCTTGGCGTTGATCAGGGGCGAACCGGAGTTGCCGCCGATGATGTCGTTGGTGGTGGCGATGTCGAAGACGGTGTCGGGGTTCAGCCTGGCCCGGGCCGCCTCCCAGCGCGGGTCCAGCTTGAACGGGTCCTGGCCGGTGGCGCGGTCGTAGAGGCCGGCGAAGGTGGTGAGCGGCGGCACGGTCACGCCGCGATAGCTCCAGCCGTCGACCTTCCCGTAGCTCAGCCGCAGGGTGAAGGTGGCGTCCGGATAGATGCGGTCGCCGTAGGCCACGAAGCGCGCGCGGGCGATCTTCTCGGCCGCCTGGGTGGTGGGGCCGTTGACCTGCTCGTCGTACTGGCCCCGGATCTGCCGGGCGGTCGGATCGATCTTGAGGATGTAGCGGATCATCGGGTCGTCGGAAGCCAGGACCGCCTTCATCCCGCCGTCCCACAGGGCCTTGCGCACCGCGGGGTCGCCAAGGCGGGACTGGGAGAGCTGCGCGGCCAGCGCCTCGGGGCTGTCGCGCCCCAGCAGCAGCCTGGTGTTGGGGTCGTCTGCGGTCAGGTACTCGCGCACCTTGCTCAGCCAGAAGCCCAGCGTCACCCGCTCCAGGTCCGGATAGACCGGCCTCGGGTCCAGCACGCGCTTCTGCAGCAGGGCGAGTTGGCTGTCGGCGAAGCCGGGCAGGCGGTCGGCCGACGGCTTCTCGCGCTCGGCGGCGGCGCGGACCAGGTCCTGGGCGTAGTCGAACAGGTCCGAGCCCATGGGGCCGCGCTCGACCATGCGATAGGGCAGGTAGAGGGCCTGGACCGACTGCTGGGCGATGGCGATGCTGCGCCAGGGGTTGCCGAAATCGGCGCCGAGCTTGGCGGCGTCGCCCTGGACCTGGGCCTGCAGATCGGCCTCGGCCTTGCGGCGCGCGGCCATGAACACCGGGTCGTTCAGCGTGAACAGGCGGCCGAAGTAGACCTTGTAGCCATTCTCCAGGCCGAACACGAGGTCGGCGGCGATGCGCTTGTGCTCGGGGCTCTCCTCGGAAAAGCGCAGCAGCCTGCCGCGCAACTCCGACATCTGCATCAGGGTGATCGGCAGGGTCAGGTCCCGCTGGGTCTCGAGCTGCGCCACGGTCAGCTGGCGGTCGGTGCCTCCCGGATTGCCGGCCACGAAGACCGGCTCGCCGGCCTTGGGCGGGGCGGCGTTCCAGTGCAGGTGGTCGGCGGTGGCGACGGGCTTGCCGTCCTCGTAGAGCCGCACGAAGGCGCTATCGAGGTCGTAGCGCGGAAAGTTGAAGTTGTCCGGATCGCCGCCGAAGAAGGCCGCCGGCACCCCGGGGGAAAAGATCAGGCGCACGTCCGAATACTTGCGGTACCGGTAAAGCTTGTACTGGCCGCCGTGGTACAGGTCGACGACCTGGCAGCGGAACTTCGGATCGCCCTTGCAGGCGTTGGATTCCAGGGTGCTGGAGACGGCGATCTTGGCCCGCACCAGGGCCTGGCCGGTCAGGCCCGCGCCCGCGGCGGTCATCTGGGGCGTCACGTCGCTGATCTCGGTCAGGATCTCGGCCTGCATGCCGGCGCAGGTGCGCTCCTCCTGCCGGGTCGCGGCCAGGTAGCCCTGCTGGAAGTAGTCGTGGCCGGGGCTCGACAGGGCCTGGGCGCAGGCGGCGACGCAGTGGTTGTTGGTCAGGACCAGGCCGGTCGAGGTCACCGCCGAGGCCGAACAGCCGCTGGAGAGGCGCACCGCCGCGCCGCGCACATGGTCCAGCCAGGCCGGGGTGATGTCGACGCCATAGGCTTCCTTCACCTTGGCGGCCGGAAAATTGTCGAAGGTCCACATGCCTTCGTCGGCGACGGCTTCGCCGGCGTAGGCGCCGGCCGCGAGGGTCGCGGCGACGCCGGCGAGGAGAGTAAGCTTCATACTGGGTCCTTCGGAGGATTGCGCCGTCGGCGGAACGACGGGGAAGACTTCAGGTTGCGTCCCTTATAGCCAGGGCGAGGCTTTGGGCGAAAGGCGGCCGGCCGGGGCAGGTTCGCCCGCGGAAATGACCTGCCGCGCCCACCTTTGGCCTGACCGCGGCCGGGGCGGCGATCGCGTGCTAGTGCGGCGGCGCGGCGGCGGATATGTAGCGCAGACGGATGAGGCGGCCGCGTCGCGAGCGGCGACCGCGAGAGGGATTGCATGGATCGTATCGCCATCACCGGCGGAACGCGCCTGAACGGCGAGATCGCCATCAGCGGCGCCAAGAACTCCGCCATCAAGCTGATGGCGGCCAGCCTGCTTACGGACGAGCCCCTGCGCCTGACCAACATGCCGCGCCTGGCCGACACCCGCTTCCTGGGCGCCCTCCTGCGCCGGCTGGGAACCGAGGTCGAGGAGACCAACGGCCCCGACGGGCCCCAGACCCTGCTGACCACGCGCGAGATCACCAGCGCCATCGCGCCCTACGACCTGGTCCGCCAGATGCGCGCCTCGTTCAATGTGCTCGGCCCCCTGATCGCCCGCACCGGCCAGGCCAAGGTCTCCCTGCCCGGCGGCTGCGCCATCGGCGCGCGCCCGGTGGACCTGCACCTGAAGGCGCTGGAGGCCCTGGGCGCGCGGATCGACCTGCACGAGGGCTATGTCTACGCCCAGGCGCCGCGCGGCCTGAAGGGCGCCAACATCGACTTCCCGTTCGTCTCCGTCGGCGCCACCGAGCACGCCCTCCTGGCGTCGGTGCTGGCGCGGGGCGAGACGGTGATCTCCAACGCCGCCTGCGAGCCGGAGATCGCCGACCTGGCCGACTGCCTGAACGCCATGGGCGCGCGGGTGGAGGGGGCGGGCACGCCGGTGATCCGGGTGCTGGGGGTCGAGCGCCTCTCCGGCGCCACCCACGCCGTGGTCGCCGACCGCATCGAGACCGGCACCTTCGCCCTGGCCGCGGCCATGGCCGGCGGCGAGGTGCGGCTGACGCGCACGCGCAGCGACTTCATCGAGACCCTGCTGGTCAAAATGGAGGAGGCCGGGGTCGGCGTCGAACGCACCGACGACGGCATGGTCATCCGCCGCAATGGCGGGCGGCTCGATCCGGTCGAACTGACCACCGATCCCTATCCCGGCTTCGCCACCGACCTGCAGGCCCAGTTCATGGCCCTGATGACCCTGGCCGACGGCGAGAGCGTGATCCGCGAGACCATCTTCGAGAACCGCTTCATGCACGCCCCGGAACTGATGCGCCTGGGCGCCGACGTCTCGGTCTCCGGCGGCGAGGCGCGGGTGCGGGGCGTCGAGCGCCTGACCGGCGCGCCGGTGATGGCCACCGACCTGCGCGCCTCGGTCAGCCTGGTGATCGCGGGCCTGGCCGCCGAGGGCGAAACCACCGTCAGCCGCGTCTATCACCTGGATCGCGGCTTTGAACGCCTGGAGGAAAAGCTCTCGGCCTGCGGCGCGGTGATCCGGCGCATCCGGGGCGAGGGCGGCCGCGAGGAGGACGAATAGTGCTGCGTCTGCTGGCCGAGGACGAGGGCGACCTGGACGTGATCTCCGCGGCCCTTCAGGACGCAGTCACCCGCATCGGCGACATCCATTGGGACGCCCGGGCGCGGACCGTCACCATCGCCTTCAACCGCTTCCGCTGGGAGGCCGAGGGCCGCAAGGGCCAGCGGATCCGCGCCGGCCTGCAGCTCGGCGGCGTGCTGGAGGTCAAGTCCCGGCGCCTGCGCCAGGGCGCCAAGAGCGCCGTGCTCGAACTCCTGGCCATGGCCTTCACCCCGGGCGAGGCGCCCGGCGGCACCATCACCTTCACCTTCGCCGGCGGCGGCGACCTGGCCGTCACCGTCGAATGCGTCGACCTCGCCCTCGCCGACGTCTCCGACCCCTGGCCGACACCGCGCCGGCCGGGGCACGAAGGGTAAGGCGTGCGCCCTACAGTTCAATTCGCTGTCGCTGCGATTCCCGCCGTCGCATGGATTGTCTTCGTCCTGCGCCGTCCTTCGAGGGTTCGTGGCTGGGCGCTTGGGTGGATTGCGGCATTCACCGTTACCGCCTTCGCGGCTGGAGCGTTGTTCTACATTTCTAACTGAGACACCCGGGGTTCGCCGCGCCTAGACGCGCGCGCAAATGTTCCCTATTTGTTCTTGTTGGCCCGTGGAGGGTGGGTCAGTTCGAAGTTGGATGGGCTTGACCTCGGCGTCCGTGCGTAGGCGGCGAGCCACACAAAAGGACATTAAGACGTCGATACGCGCTGCGATGCCTATCAACTGGCGAAAGCAATCGCCGACATTGCCACCGGCAATACGCCTGATACGGTTCTGGCCACCAGCCCCACGTCCGAACTTGGTCGAAGCGGTGGGCTCAAGGAGGGAAGGCCAGAGCGGCGACTATGTCGCCCGAACGACGCCGCGAAGTCGCGGTGGCGGCGGCCAAGGCGCGATGGGCAAAGGGGGACGCATAGACAACCACCTGTCCGGCCTCAGCGTGACAGCCCGCTGGTGCGATACTGCGAACGAGGGAACTGCAGACTGCGCCCTATTCTGCCGCTGTGACGACGGCTCGGACTACGCAGTCAAGGACACTTCGAAACATCCGTGTCATCCCCACTCTGAATATCTTTGCACGAAGCTCGGCGAAATGGTGGGCCTCGCCTCGCCGCCAGTTCGGATCGTGGACGTGAATGGCGTCCTCGCCTTTGGGTCTCGCTGGGAGACAGGCCATGAGCCGGATGGGTGGTGGCTGAAGGCCAAGAGCGGCGAGATCGACTTTGCCTCTCTGGCGCCGACCCTATCCCGCATCCTGGCATTTGATCTCTTTGTGCATAACGATGACCGACACCTGAAGAACTATATCGTCAGAGCGCAGCGTACGGGCGTGGCGTTGCTCGCATTCGACTATTCGCGAGCGTGGCTCTGGCACGGCTTTCCGCCGCCAAGTCTGCCGTTCCCATTGTGCGCGACCGTTCAAGCTCACCGGTTTCTCAAGCAGGAGTTTGGTGATTTCCTAAGCGCTGATGACGTGGCTCATGTTTTGAGAAACCTCCGTGATGTATCCGCTGTCAGAATTGAATCGTTAATACTTGAACAACCCAGAGAATGGTTGACAAATGAACAAAGAGATGGGATTTTGAACTGGTGGCAATCTGGCGACAGACTTTCCCGTATAGATCAAATAGAAGGAGGCATAGCGAGTGGAGCGTTCTTATAGCTACGCCGTTCTTCAGGCTGTGCCCGACCAAAGACGCGGGGAGCGTGTGAATATCGGCTTGGTCGTCCTCGGTGAGAATGGGTTAGATATTCAAGTCGCCGAATCGCGGAAGGTTCGCGCTCTTACGGGCAAATCTTGGGATTCGTTCATTGAGCAGTTTTCGCAAACCTTGCGGAGTGCTGATGACCCATTGTTGAGCAGCGATAAGCGCCTGGAGCGACTTAAGATCGTTCAAAGCCAGTTGTCGCTAGATAAGACTGGTTGGTTCCGCACGAACGGTGTGGACTATGACTCCGTTGTCAAAGAAATCATGGGAACGCTTGTCGTCAGACCGCGTGAGAGAGTCGTGCGCGATGGTCCGTCAGTCGTGTCCGCGATCAGCGCGGAACTCAAGAGCGCCGCAATCCTGGCGGCACGCGATGAGAGCATCGACAGTGGCAAGGTAGTGCGTGGGTATCACGTCGGGCCCGGACTGGAGGCGGACTTTGCGCAGCTCAATGCGCGCCTTCACGTAGCGGCTGTTTTGGATTTACGAGCCGACAATCCTCACGTAGCGCAGGCGGCACTCAAGGCTGTGGTTCTTGATCGGGCCGAACGGATTCATGGCACCGCGAGGGTCCACAAGATCGGCGTTTATGCTTGCGCACCGGCCCGTCGTGGGGAGGTGAGTGAGCACATTTCGATCCTTAAGCAATACTCTGAGGATATGCTAAATTGGGACGATCCGACGGACCGCGAGGGGCTGAAGCGCATTTTCTTCGATGCGTTCAACTCGCATCATCCGACGCCGATAAGCTGACCCGTCATGTGTCTGCGGGTTAAGCCCGCAGCGCAAAAATCTTCCAATCCAAGATGAACCGTTCACCGTTAATTACGGAGAAAACAGGGGGGCCAAACCGGGCGAAACGACAGCGGTGAGGCAAGATTTGCCTCTCGTGATCCATCGGCCGGCCGCGCGCCCGGCCGTAGGGGCGCGCTCGGTGGCGTTTTTCCGCTTTGCATCCAGGCCGTTCGTCGCCATCTAGCGCGCCATGCGACGCTTCCTTGCCAGCGACCCGGGGTTCGACACCGCCTTCGACGCCTTCCTGAACGAGCGGCGCGGCTCGCCGCCCGACGTGGACGCGGCGGCGGCCCAGGTGATCGAGGCCATCCGGACCGAGGGCGTGGCCGCCCTGCTGCGCTACACCCGCCAGTTCGACAAGGTCGAGCTGACCGAGGCCACGCTGGGCCTGACCCAGGACGAGATCGAGGCCGGCGCCGACGCCTGCCCCGAGGACGTGCGCGCCGCCATCGCCTTCGCGGCGGACCGCATCCGCCGCTATCACGAGCGCCAGCGGCCGTCCGACCAGCGCTTCACCGACGACGCGGGCGTGGAGCTCGGCTGGCGCTGGACGGCGCTCGACTCCGTGGGCGTCTATGTGCCGGGCGGCCGGGCGGCCTATCCTTCGACGGTGCTGATGAACGTCGTCCCGGCCAGGGTCGCCGGTGTCGGGCGCATCGCCATGGTCACCCCGCCGGGGCGGCTACAACCCGCTGTCATGGCCGCCGCGCGCGAAGCCGGCGTCACCGAGATCTGGCGCGTCGGCGGCGCCCAGGCCGTGGCCGCCCTGGCCCACGGGGCCGGCCCCATCCGGCCGGTGGACAAGATCGTGGGCCCCGGCAACGCCTATGTCACGGCGGCCAAGCGCCGGCTCTACGGCGTCGTCGGCATCGACGCCCTGGCCGGGCCGTCCGAGATCGTGGTGGTGGCCGACGGTCAGAACGATCCCGACTGGATCGCCGCCGACCTGCTGAGCCAGGCCGAGCACGACCCCGACGCCCAGTCGATCCTGATCACCGACGACGCCGCCTTCGCCGAGGCGGTCTGCGGCGCGGTGGAGCGCCAGCTCAAGACCCTGGCCACGGGCGAGGACGCCGCCGCCTCCTGGCGCGACCACGGCGCGGTGGTCATCGCCCCCCTGGACGCCTCCCCGGGCCTCGTCGACCGCATCGCGCCCGAGCACGTGGAGTTCGCCGTCGAGGAGCCCGAGCGGCTCGCCGACCGGGTGCGGCACGCCGGGGCGATCTTCCTGGGCCGCTACGCCCCCGAGGCGATCGGCGACTACGTGGCCGGCTCCAACCACGTCCTGCCCACCAGCCGGGCGGCGCGATTCTCGTCCGGCCTGTCGATCTACGACTTCATCAAGCGCACCTCGATCGTGAAGTGCGGTCCGGCCGCGTTCGAGGCCCTGGCCGGCGCCACCGTCGCCCTCGCCGAGATCGAAGGCCTGCCCGCGCACGCGCGTTCCGCCGCGATCCGCAGGAACTGAGCCGCGACCCCCTTCGCCCTTTTCCTCGAACTCGCTAAGGAAGGGCCATGAGCGATCACCGCCTGCAGAGCGTCGAGCTGGACGAGGATTCCCTCGGCGCCGCCTCGCGCGACCAGGAGCAGGAACGCCAGATCGCCATCTTCGACCTTCTGGAAGAGAACCACTTCGCGCCTGAGGGCGCCGACGGCGGCCCCTACGACCTGCGAATCTCGCTGGTCGAGAACCGCCTGGCGCTGGACATCACCGGGCCGAACTACCAGCGCCGCCACATCCTCTCGCTGTCGCCCCTGCGCAGCGTGATCCGCGACTACCACATGATCTGCGAGAGCTATTACCAGGCGATCCGCAACGCCACGCCGCAGAAGATCGAGGCCTTGGACATGGGCCGCCGCGGCCTGCACAACGAGGGATCGGCGCTGCTGCAGTCGCGCCTGGCCGGCAAGGTCGACACCGACCTCGACACCGCGCGTCGGCTGTTCACCCTGATCTGCGCCCTGCACTGGCGGGGCTGAACGGATGTCAGGCGCGCCGAGAGCCGGCCTTCCCGGGGCGGTCCTGTTCGCATGCAACCACAACCGCGTCCGCTCGCCGATGGCCGAGGGGCTGATGAAGCTGCTGCTGGGCGACCGGGTGTTCGTCGACAGCTGCGGTCTCAAGGCTGACGAGGGGCCCGATCCCGATCCCTTCGTGGTCGCGGTGATGGACGAGCTGGGCGTCGACCTGAAGGCCCACCGGCCCAAGTCCTTCGACGAGCTGGAGGACGACAGCTTCGACGTTGTCGTCTCCCTGACGCCCGAGGCCCAGCACCGCGCCGTCGAGCTCGCCCGGGGGCGCGCCGTCGACATCGAGTACTGGCCGACCCACGACCCGACCCTGGTCACCGGCTCGCGCGAGACCGTGCTGGAGGCCTATCGCGCCGTGCGCGACGACCTGGCGGCGAGAATCCGCGAGCGCTTTCCCGAGCCGGCGCGCACCGTGGGGGGCTGAGCCGTTCAGGGGGCCGGGGCGTAGCCCTCGATGCGCACGAAGACGTAGCCGGCGCCCTCGGCCTCGGCCTGGCTCTCCGGCGTGGCGGCCAGGAAGTAGTCGTGCTTGTCGGCGTTGACGTAGAGCTTCAGCGCCACCGTCCCCGGCTGGGGGGTGGGGAAGACGAAGCCCTGGCCGCCGGCGAACTCATAGCCCGCCGCCTGGACGTCGCGTTCGCCCTCCGGCGTCGCCACGGTGGCGTAGTCGCCGGTGCTTTCCTTGAAGAACAGCTTCAGGGTCACGGCGCCCGGCGGGTGTTCGCCATAGACCGAGGCCTCCTGCCGGACGGTCTGGTAGAAGTCGGCCAGCTGCGGCGGCAGGCCGGTCGAGGTGGTCAGGTGGTCGCCGCTGGCGCTGTCGAAGTAGAGGCCCAGCGGAACCTTCGGCGCCTGCTCCACGGCCACGTCATGGGCGCCGACGGGCGGCGGCGGCGGCGCGCCGCGCTCGGCGCTGCAGCTACGGTCGGCCCGCTGGTACGAGATCACCCCGCCTTCGAAAGCCTGCGTCTGGCCGTCGGGATTGTTCTGCGGCTCGCCGATCGGCAGGCCCAGCCAGCCGCGCGGCCCGCCATACTGGACATAGAGGCGGTAGTTGCAGCCGCGCACCGCATAGGTCTGGCCGGCGTAGGCGCCCGACGCATGCCAGAAGATGCCGGCGCCGCCGTTGGCCGCGAAGTCGGCCTCGTGCCCCACGGAGCCGCCTTGCGTCTTGACGCTGGTGCTTTCGCGGGCGGTCGGGCAGCCAAGACCGTTCTGGCCGCCCAGCTCCGTCCACTTCTGCAGGATCGGCGGGCTCAGCGCCGTGTCGCAGGCCATGCCGGGCGCGGCGGCGGACGGCGTGTCGGCCAGGGCCGGGGCAGGGCGGCCGAGGCCCGCCAATCCCGCGCCGGACGCCAGGATGACAAGCCAGATCGCGGCGACGCGGCGCCGGGCCCTGGACCTGCTTACAACGGCGATTGCCGGCATGGACGACCTCGAGAATCCGGTCCCTCGGGACCGACCATAGCAGAACTCGTGGCCGGCAAATGCAGCACGACTGCGGCGCCCGCGCGACAGTCCTGGCGCTGAACGTCAAGCGCATCGACCTTGCCCGGCCAAATAGGGTATAGTGGGGCGCCTAGGCCCACGGCCCGCGCGATTCAATCGGCGGGCCGTGTCGCTTTGGCGTTGTCGCATTCGAGAGGCCGCATGGCGAAAGAAGAACTTTTGGAATTCCCGGGCACGGTGAGTGAACTCCTGCCCAACGCGACGTTTCGCGTGATGCTCGAGAACAATCACGAGATCATCGCCCACACCGCCGGCAAGATGCGCAAGAACCGCATCCGCGTCCTGGCCGGCGACAAGGTGCTGGTGGAAATGACCCCCTACGACCTGAGCAAGGGTCGCATCACCTACCGTTTCAAATAGCCGCGACGGGGCGGCGCGGGCCGGTGGCCCGAGCCCCGCCTGAGTGTGTCCCGCGGCGCGTTCTCCCGGGCAATTCCTTCCCGGCGGTAGAACCCGCAGGGCAGGGTCCGCCCTGGCGGCGGCAGGCTCTCTGAAAACCTTCGACAATTCATATGGTTAATGGATGGCCTCGGCGCTTCGCCTTGGCCCGTCCCTTGCGCTGTCCCACGCGGGCAAGAACGCCCGGCGGCAAAAGCCGCATGTTTCCCGACCAGAATGGAAGGACAGTCGAATGGTTTCGATTAACACCAACGTGGGCGCGATGATCGCGCTCCAGAACCTCAACGCGACCACCAGCCAGTTGCAGACCACGCAGAATGTCATCAGCACGGGCCTGAAGGTGGCCTCGGCGAAAGACGACGGCGCCACCTGGGCCATCGCCCAGAACCAGCGCGCCGCCGCCTCGTCGCTCGACGCCGTCAAGGACTCGCTGAACCGTGCCTCTTCGGTCACGGACGTGGCGCTCGCGGCGGGCAGCCAGATCTCCGATCTGCTGACCCAGATGCAACAGAAGGCCTTGGCGGCTTCCGACACCTCGTTGGACACCGCCAGCCGCAACGCGTTGAACACCGACTTCATCTCTCTGCGGAACCAGATCAACTCCGTCGTCAACAACGCTTCCTTCAACGGGATCAATCTGCTCAAGAGCGGCGCCGCCAACGTCGCCGCTCTGGCCAACACCACCGGCACGGCCGTGCTGACGGTGGTGGCGCAGGATCTCTCGGTCGGGGGCGCGAATGTGACGGTGGCCGCGACGGGCACCATCGGTACGGTGACCCAGGCCGGTTTGATGATCGCCACGGTTCAAACCTCGATCAACAACGTCAGCGCCGCCCTGGCCAAGCTGGGTACGGCGTCCAAGTCCGTGAGTTCCACCTTGACCTTCGTGGGCAAGCTTCAGGACAACATCACGGCCGGCGTTGGGAATCTGGTCGACGCTGACCTCGCCAAGGAAAGCGCCAAGCTCCAGGCTCTGCAGACCAAGCAGCAGCTGGGGGTCCAGGCTCTGTCGATCGCGAACCAGGCGCCGCAGTCCGTGCTGTCGCTGTTCAGGTAGTCGCGACCGTCGGGCGGAGCAGCCGCTCCGCCCGACGGGCCTCTTTTCGACGCCCCCGGGAGGGCGACGCCAAGGGCCCCCGTCGGGGGCCCTTTGTCTTGGTCGGTCTTTGGCCTTGACGGCCACAAATCACCCGGCAGCATTTGCCGGGCGCCCATCAAGGGCGGCAGGAATTGCCGCCAAAGGCATGCCTAACAAAGGTATAACCCAATAAAATCAAAGTGATAAAATTGCCGGGTCTCGCCCATCGATTGGCCCGCTCATTGCTTCTGAGTTCCCCGGGCAAAAGGCCCCCGACTTCCAGAATGGCGGTCGGACACCTTGAATAGGAACTCAACGCTATGTCTACGAGCGTCAATACGAACGTGGGCGCGCTTGTCGCCCTGCAGAACCTCAACGCCACCACCGCTCAACTCGCCACCGTTCAGGGCCGCATCAGCACCGGCCTGAAAGTGGGTTCGGCCAAGGACGACGGCGCCATCTGGGCCATCGCCCAGAACCAGCGCGCCACCGCTTCTTCGCTCGACGCGGTCAAGGACTCCCTGAACCGCGCGTCTTCGGTCACCGACGTGGCCCTGGCCGCCGGCAGCCAGATCTCCGACCTGCTGACCCAGATGCAGTCGAAGGCGCTCTCCGCCTCCGATACGTCGCTGGACACGGCGAGCCGGAACGCGCTGAACACCGACTTCATCTCGCTACGCAACCAGATCACCCAGGTGGTCAACAACGCGTCGTTCAACGGCATCAACCTGATCAAGAACGGCGCGACCAACGTCGCCGCTCTGGCCAACTCCTCGGGCAGCTCCGTGCTGACCGTGCAGGCCCAGGACCTGTCCGTGGGCGGCGCCAACGTCACGGTCGCGGCCACGGGCACCATCGGTACGGTGACCCAGGCCAGCGCGATGATCGCCACGGTCCAGACCTCGATCAACAACGTCAGCTCGGCCCTGGCCAAGCTGGGTACGGCGTCGAAGTCGGTGGCGTCGCAGCTGACCTTCGTGGGCAAGCTGCAGGACACCATCACGGCTGGCGTCGGCAACCTGGTGGACGCCGACCTCGCGAAGGAAAGCGCTCAGTTGCAGGCCCTGCAGACCAAGCAGCAGCTTGGCATCCAGGCCCTGTCGATCGCGAACTCCGCGTCGTCGTCCCTGCTGGGTCTGTTCCGCTAATCCTAAACTGAGGGGCGGGTCCGCCCGTCCCTCGGCCGCGGCGGTCAGGCGAAAACCTGGCCGCCCGCGGTCTTTTTCGAGAGGAGGCGACCGGTCCGAAAGGCCGGTTCACTGTTCAGATGAGCACCCCAGTGGCATCTCCCGCCCCGACGCCGGACCCGACGGGTCCCGCGGCCGCGCGGACGCCGACTGCGGACGCCGGGACCAGAGTGGGCGGGATCCTTCCCGTCAACGAAGCGCCCGACCTGCGACTCGTCATCGAGGAGGACAAGGCCGCTGGATCGTACGTCTACAAGACGATCGACATCCGCACCGGCCATGTCGTCCAGCAGGTCCCACGCGAGGAAGTCCTGCGTCTGAAGGACGCGTCCGGCTACGAGCCCGGCGCCGTGGTGAACGCCCGCGGCTAGCCCCGCGGCCCTATAGAAGGCGCGACCGTCCCGCGCCGGCCTTTTTCGACCGACGTCGCCCCGCGACGGCGGCGTTCGACGTTGTGGTCTCGTTAACCATACGCACACGAACTGCGACCTAGCCTGAGGTGGCCGGGGGAGAATCGCCCTGTCGGCGGACGTCCGGGGGCCTTGCACCATGTCGCTCAGCGTGAACACCAACTCCGCCGCCCTCACGGCGCTGGAGAACCTCAACAAGACCGCCAGCACCCTGACGGGCATCCAGAACGAGATCTCGACGGGCCTGGCGATCTCAAGCGCCAAGGACAACGCCTCGGTCTGGGCCATCGCCCAGGGGCAGAGGGCCGACATCGGCTCGCTGGCGTCGGTCAAGAGCAGCCTCAACCGGGCGGCCTCGATCTCTGACGTCACCTCCACCGCCGGCGGATCGATCTCGGACCTGCTGGTCCAGCTGCGCGAAAAGGTCGTCAGCGCCATGGACCCGTCGCTGTCGACGACGTCTCGCCAGGCGCTGAACTCCGACTACCAGGCGACGCTGCGGCAGATCGCCCAGGTGGTGAACTCGGCCAGCTTCGACGGCGCGAACCTGCTCAACGGCTCGCTGACCAACAACATCCAGTTCCTGGCTAACGCCCAGGGCAACGCCTTCATCACCCTGTCGGTGAAGGACATGTCCTTCAGCGGGCCGATCATCACCCTGGCCTCGACCTCGACCATCGGCACCGTGACCATGGCCACCAACGCCCTGGCGGCGCTGGACACCTCCCTGGCCAACGTCAACCAGGCCCTCGGCGACCTGGGCGCCGAGTCCAAGCAGATCGACGCCCACATCACATTCGTCGGCAAGCTTTCGGATGTTCTGACCACCGGCGTCGGCAACCTCGTGGACGCCGACATGGCCAAGGACAGCGCCCGGCTGCAGGCCCTGCAGGTGCAGCAGCAACTGGGCGCGCAGTCGCTGTCGATCGCCAACCAGGCTCCGCAGGTGGTCCTGTCCCTCTTCAGGTAGCGTCGGGCGCTCGCCAGCGCCGGATTCCGGGGGGCGTCGTCGTCCTTTCGAGCCTCCGCGCTCAGGCTGTTCGACGAGGCCTGGGGGGTGCGGGCGGCTTCGGCGTTTCCGCATCGTTACGTCGCTGAAATTCAATGACTTTCGAGTAGCCCGAAAGGTCGGTGCGCGGCGCCGGTTAACCCCTCGTCTTAACGAGTTGTGAGGAGCTGCCGGGCCATTTTCGGCGTGGGGCATTCCGCCCTGTCTTCCGGGATTGGCCGTGGTCGTCAGCTTCGACCCCAACATCCTTGCAAGCTACTACCAGGCGAAGGTCTCGCTGGTGGCGGCGGACGCTGGCGGCGGCGCCTCCAGCGGGGGGGCGGGCGTGACCACCTCGTCGGGCGCCAAGCAGTACGCGCCGACCCCGCCGTGGTCCTCGTCGTCGCACGCGCAGCGCGAATCAGCGCTGGTGCAGAACGCCCTGGCGGGATTGCCGTTCATCAACCAGAACGCCGCTCAGCTCGACATGCCGGGCGCCAGCGAGGACTACCGCAGCCTGTTCTCGCTCTATCAGGGCCTGAACACCCTCTACGGCCTGGCCGACCAGGCCGGCAAGACGGGCGTGAGCAGCTATCAGCTGGCGCAGTACCAGAAGGCGTTCCAGTCCGGGATGACCCAGATCACCAGCTATGTGAACGGGCTCAACCTCGACAACATCCGCTTGACCCAGGGCTCGGTGAGCTCGACCGACAGCGGCGCCGCTGTACCGAACCAGCCCACGGTCTACACGACCAAGGTCCTGCACACCGGCTCCTCCACCGACGCCGTCGACGCCTTCCAGGGCGCGGTGCAGTTCAACATTTCGGTCAAGAAGGGCACGACCACCACCGACGTGCCCATCGACCTGTCGCAGATGGGTTCGACCACGCGCTCGATGTCGAACGTGGTCAGCTACATCAACTCCCAGCTTCAGGCCGCCGGGGTGTTCACCCGCGTCGCCACGGACCGCATTCCCGGGCAGCCGCAGGTCGTCAAGGTGGGCACGTCCACGGTGACCTTGCCGGCGACCCAGGACAGCTGGGCCATGCAGTTCACCACCAGTGTCGCCGAGCAGGTGACGTTCTCGGCGCCGACGACCAACGACGCCGTCTACCTGACCCAGACGGCCGGAACCCCGCCGGACCTCAGCGCCAATCCCAACGCCACCTACCTCACCGCCACCCAGAAGAAGGCCGCCGCGGCCGCCCTGGCCGGCGATCAGGTGAGCCAGCTGGTCAAGTTCCAGACCAGCGGAACGACGCCGCCGCCGGACGGGGGCGCCTATTCCACGGACGGGCGCCTCTACGCCAACACCCTGCAGTCCACCGTCGGCGCGACCCACGCCACGGCCGTCGGGCCCGACGGCTCGGTGTACGTCCTGGCGGACATAACCGGGACCACGGATGGCCAGACCATCAAGGGAACCCAGGACGTCGCCCTGCAGAAGTTCGATTCCGCCGGCAACCTCGTCTATTCGCGCGACCTGGGCGCCGGGGTCAGCGCGTCTGGCCTGGCGCTGTCCGTTTCATCCAGCGGCCAGGTGGCGATCGCCGGTTCCGTGACCGGAACGTTGAGCGCCGGCGAGACCATGGCCAGCGCCACGACCAGCGACAGCTTCGTCAGCCTCTATGACGCCAACGGCCAGGAGGTCTGGACCCAGCGCCGCGGCGCCACGGCGGCGGACCAGGCCAACGCCGTCGCCTTCGGCAACGATGGCACCGTCTATGTGGCGGGACAGACAGCCTCGTCCATGCCCGGAAGCACGGGCTCGTCGGGCGGAACGGACGCCTACCTGATGGGGATTTCGACCTCGTCCAAGGGCGCGCCCGTCGTCAAGTTCACCAACCAGTACGGGACCAGCGGCAACGACATCGCCTCCAGCCTGGTGGTCGACGGAACCAACGTCTATGTCGCCGGCGTCGAGCAGGGCCACGCGGTCGTGCGCAGCTTCGACGCTTCGGGAACGGGCGCCCCGATCCAGACGGCCCAGCGCGACCTTGGCGACCTGCAGGGCGGCAATATCGCCGGCATCGGCGTGACCGCCGCCGGCCAGGTGGTGGTGGCTGGCTCCACATTCAACGGCGGCCTGAGCGGCGGTACGGTGACGGCGGCCTCGGCCGGAGGCGAGGACGGCTTCGTGGCCGCGATGTCCACGGGGCTCACGGCGAGCCCGACCGACACGATCGCCTACTATGGCGGCAGCGGGAACGACAAGGTCACCGGCATGGCGGTGTCCGGCAACAGCGTCTACCTCACCGGCTCGGCCGGCGCCGACCTGCCGGGCCTGGCGGCGGTGGGCAAGAAGGACGGCTTCCTGGTCAGTGTCAGCACCGTCGACGGCTCAGTGGGGTTCGCGCGGCGCTTCACGGCCAACGACGGCCAGGACGCGCCCACCAGCGTCGCGGTGGCGCCCGGCGGCGCCAGCATCCTGGACCAGCTCGGCCTGCCGCAGGGCGTCATGAACGCCAAGCAATCCGTCCGGCTGATCGACAACAGCTCGGTCCGGCCAGGCGACACCTTCTATGTGAAGTCCTACGAGGGCGGCACGGCGATCAAGGTCACCATCGACGCCAGCGACAC
>JAFEEA010000073.1 GCA_018241335.1 Pseudomonadota bacterium | reverse complement strand
GTGGTGATCGCCACATTGACCAGGTGGTGCAGGCGAAGTCGCGTCGAGCTCTTCTGGCCATGATACTGGGCCCGGGTGACGAACCAGCCCCAGGCCTCCAGGCCGCAGGTGACCAGCGCCCAGTCGGCGCAGATGGCCGGCGCCAGGATGCGCGAAGACAGGGCGGCGATGCCGAACAGGATCAGGATGCGCAGCGCGAACCCCTGGTGCGCGCTGGCCGCCATCTCGTCCAGGCCGTCGTCAAGCCACCGGGACACGTCGACAATCTCCCCCACTCAAGGAGATTTTGCGCCGAAGCAGTTGAAATCCGGGTTAATGGCGTGGGCCGAGGCAAGGTGTCCCGGTGAGAAATGCCCTCAGGTTGAGTATTTCGATGACGAAATGTGGCGGTCCTGCGATCCGCGCGCCACACTTGAATGACAAGCGGAGCCATCCCGTGAAACAACTTCGACCCGGCCGCCGCGACATGACCAATCCCACCGCCCGCATTCTTATCGTCGACGATGACGCCGAACTGCGCGCCAACATGGCTGCCTATCTTGTTCAGCATGGCCTGACCGTGCTGCAGGCCGCCGGCGCCGCCGAGGCCGACGCGATCCTGGCCGGCGGCGACATCGACCTGGTGGTCCTGGACGTGATGATGCCGGGCGAGGACGGCCTGTCGCTCTGCCGCCGCATCGTCGACGCCCACGGGCCCGCCGTGATCATGCTCAGCGCCATGGGCGACGAGGTGGATCGCATCGTTGGGCTGGAGCTCGGCGCCGACGACTATCTGGGCAAGCCCTGCAACCCGCGCGAACTGCTGGCCCGGGTCAAGGCGGTGCTGCGCCGCCGCGAGGAGGGCGAGCCGCGCCCGCGCCGGGGCGGCCA
Source organism: Pseudomonadota bacterium (assembly GCA_018241335.1). Classification (GTDB taxonomy): domain Bacteria; phylum Pseudomonadota; class Alphaproteobacteria; order Caulobacterales; family Caulobacteraceae; genus Acaudatibacter. Next base: position 16,254 of record JAFEEA010000073.1, on the reverse strand, counting down.
GGTGCAGTTCCGCGGCTTCACCCTCGACGCCGTTCGCCGCCGGCTGCGCGCCCCGAACGGCGAGACCATCCTGCTCACGGCCGGCGAATTCTCCCTGCTCAGCGCCTTCCTGGAGCACCCGCGCCAGATCCTCTCGCGCGAGAAGCTGCTGACCCTGGCGCGCGGCCCCGAGGCCGAGGTCTTCGACCGCTCCGTGGACGTGCAGATCAGCCGCCTGCGCCGCAAGCTGCAGGCCGGCGCCGCCGAGACCGATCCGGAAGAGGTGATCGCCACCTATCGCGGCGCGGGCTACCTGCTGAACGCCCAGGTGATGCGCCCGTGGGCCTGACGGACGGCGCGCCGTGGAGGTGAAGGCCGGCCGGGTCCGCTTCACCGGCGCGCCCATCGCCCTGCAGATCATGGCGCTGCTGCTGGCCGCCGTGGTGGTGGCCAACGGCCTCAGCTTCCTGATCGTCGTGCTGCTGCCGCCGCCGCGCCCGGCCATCTGGCGGGTGACCGACGTGGCCGCCGCGCTGAAAGGCGGCCCGCTGCAGACGCGCGAGGGGCGGACCCTGGTGCGCCGCATCGCCGCCTCGCCGCCCAGGCCCAAGGATCCCGATCGCCGCGGGGGTCCCCAGCATATGGCCCTCGCGCAGGAACTTGGCCTGCCGCCCGACAAGGTCAGCGTGGTGGAGTCGCGCCCGCCCCAGCGCTTCAGCCCGGCCTGGATCGGCGGCCCGGCCCTGGCGGCCCGCGAGTTCGAGCATCATCACGGCGGCCAGAAGGGGGACGACCATCGCCCAGGGCCGCCGGGCGACGGGCCGCAGCCGCCCAACATGATGTTCGACAATGGCGGCGGCGATCGTCCGCCGCCGCCCCGCGATCCGGCGGCCGACCCGGGCCCTGGTCCTGCCGGCGCCCCTCCGGGCGGCGCGCCCGAGGGAGAGCGGCGCTTCAACTTCGTGGTCAATGGCCCGGGCGGGCTGCGCGCTTTCGATCGCATGCCGCTGATCGGCGACTTTTCGGCCGCGGCCCAGATGCCGGACGGCCGCTGGCTGGTGGTGTCGACGCCGCCCGAGCCGTTCCCGAACGCCTGGCAACTGCGGGTGCTGCTGTGGCTGGCGGCCTGCCTGGTGGTGATCGGCCTGGCCGGCTTCCTGTTCAGCCGCCGCATCACCGCTCCGATCCGCGCCTTCGCCGAGGCCGCCGAACACCTGGGGCGCGACCCGCGACAAGGCGCCATACCGCTCTCCGGCTCGGCCGAGATCGGCAAGGCCGCGGCCGCCTTCAACCGCATGCAGGAACGGCTCAAGCGCTACGTCGACGACCGCACCGCCATGGTCGCCGCCATCTCCCACGACCTGCGCACGCCCCTGGCCCGCATCCGCTTCAAGGTCGAGGACGCGCCTGACGAGATGAAGGCGGCGGTGGTGCGCGACATCGAACGCATGGAAGACATGATCGGCGCCGTCCTGGCCTTCATCCGCGACGGGGCCGAGGCTTCGCATCGCGAGCGGCTGGACCTGCGTTCCGTGATCGAGGTGGCGGCCGACGACGCGGCGGCCCTGGGCGTCGACGTGCCGGTCACCGGCGAGGACCGCCCGATCATCGTCGACGGCGACCCGAGCGCCCTGACGCGCCTGTTCGGCAACATCGTCGACAACGCCCTGAAATACGGCCAGGGCGCCGAAGCGCGCGTGTTCCAGGCCGACGACCATGGCATCGTCGAGGTCGTCGACACCGGGCCCGGCCTCTCGCCGTCAGACATGGAGCGGGTGTTCGAGCCCTTCTTCCGCTCCGATCCCGCGCGGACCCTGACGGACGACGGCGTGGGGCTGGGCCTGGCGGTGGCGCGCTCGATCGCCCGCGCCCATGGCGGCGACATCGTCATGCGCCCCAATTCGCCAACGGGCCTCATCGTCCGCGTGAGCCTGCCCCTCGCCGCCAGCCGCTGAGGCGGGCCTGGATTGGGCTCCAGGACCCTGGCGTCACGGCCGCGCCTGTGGCTCACTCCCGCCGTTTTGGAACCAAGGGGAGCGCGCCGATGATCGAGCGGCAGGTCGACATCGCCACCAGGGACGGGGCGACGACCACCTTCATCTGTCATCCGGACCGGGGCGGGCCATTTCCCGTGATCATCTTCTTCATGGACGCGCCGGCGATCCGCGAGGAGCTGCGCGACATGGCCCGGCGCCTAGCCACCAGCGGCTACTACGTCATGCTGCCCAACCTCTACTACCGGGCCGGCGTCATGGAGCTGGGGCCGTTGCCGGCGTCGCCGGACGATCCGGCCCGCCAGCGGATGATGGACCTGATGTATTCGCTGAAGATCCCCATGGTCATGGCCGACGGCGACGCCCTGCTGGACTACGCCGACCAGGACGACGCCGCCAGCGGCGGCCAGGCGGGGTGCCTCGGCTACTGCATGAGCGGCCAGTTCGCGATCAATTTCGCCGCCCGCCACCCCGAGCGGATCAACGCCGCCGCCTCGCTCTACGGCACCTACCTGGTCACCGACGAGGCGGACAGCCCGCACCTCGTCGCCAGCAAGGCCGACGCCGAGCTCTACTTCGCCTGCGCCGAGACCGATCGCTGGGCGCCGCTCGAGATGGTCGAGGCCCTGTCGCAGGCGCTGGAGGGGCTCGATGTGGAGGCCGAGGTCGAGATCTACCCCGGGGTCGAGCACGGCTTCGCCTTCCCCCAGCGCGCGGCCTACGACAAGGCCGCCGCCGAGACGCACTGGTGCCGGCTGCTGTCGCTGTTCGAGCGGCGGCTGAAGTAGCGTTCAGCCGGCCGGCGGAGCGCGTCAGCCCTCGAACGTCGCCTTGAAGCGATCGCGCAGCAGGTTCTTCTGCACCTTGCCCATGGCGTTGCGCGGCAGGTCGGCGACGAAGAACACCTTCTTGGGCGCCTTGTAGGCCGCCAGGCTGCGCCGCGCCGCGCCGATGATCTCGCCTTCGTCGCCCTGGCCGACGATCACCGCCACCACGGCCTCGCCGAAGTCAGGATGGGGGCAGCCGATCACCGCGCTCTCGCCCACGCCCGGCAGCTCGTCGAGGATCAGCTCGATCTCCTTGGGATAGACGTTGTAGCCGCCCGAGATGATCAGGTCCTTGGCCCGGCCCGAGATCCACACCCGCCCGTCAGGATCCTGGCGTCCGACATCCCCGGTGATGAAGAAGCCGTCGGCCGTGAAATCCTCGGCCGTCTTCTGCGGATTGCGCCAATAGCCGGAAAAGACGCTGGGGCCCCGGATCTCGATCACGCCGGTGGTCCCGGCCGGCTCACCACCGCCGATGCGCAGCTCGACGCCGGGCAGGGGATAGCCCACGCTGCCGGCCACCCGCTCGCCTTCCAGCGGGTTGGTGGTGATGATCGCCGCCTCGCTCATGCCGTAGCGCTCCAGGATGCGCTGGCCGGTCCTGGCCTCGAACTCGGCGAAGGTGCTCTCCAGCAGGGGGGCCGAGCCGCAGATGAACACCCGCATGTGCGCCGCCGCCTCGCGGGTGAAGCCGGGGTTGGCCAGCAGGCGCGTGTAGAAGGTCGGCACGCCCATCATCACCGTCGCCTTGGGCAGCCAGGCCAGCACCTCGTCGTCGTCGAACCGGGCCAGCCAGATGGTCGGGCCGCCGTTCAGCAGGATGCAGTGCAGGGCGATGAAGAGGCCATGGACGTGGAAGATCGGCAGGGCGTGCAGCAGCACGTCGCCGGGCCTGAAGCCCCAGGCCCTGTGCAGGGCCAGGGCGTTGGAGGCCAGGTTGCCGTGGCTCAGCATGGCGCCCTTGGAGCGGCCGGTCGTGCCGCTGGTGTAGATGATCGCGGCGAGGTCGCCGGCCGCCGCCGGGTGGATATCCAGGGTCGGCGCCAGGCCCCGCGCTTCATCGGCCAAGGCGACAGCGTCGGTGACGAAGAGCTTCGGCTCGGCGTCATCCAGGAAATAACGGACCTCCGCCTCGGTGTAGGCGGTGTTCAGCGGCAGGAAGATCGCCCCGACCTTGAGCGTCGCCAGATAGAGCATAAGCGACTGCGGCGTCTTGGGCGCCTGCACGGCCACCCGGTCGCCGGCCTCGACGCCCTTGGCCTTCAGCAGCGCCGCCAGCCGCCCCACCCCGGTCTCCAGGTCGCCGTACGTGATCACCGCGCCGTCGGCCAGCAGCAGGCACGGCGCCGAGCGGTCGGCGGGGAACCGGCTGGCCAGCAGGGCGTAGAGATTGTCGTTCAAGGCGCGCTCCCGGATTTCGGCGGCCCGACATCCTGGCGGACCGGGGCCGGCCTCGGTCTCGCACGGGCGCGGCGCGCTTTCAACGCGCCCCCCCAAACGGAGGACGAAGGCGCGCGTCAAAGCGGGCTAGCTCTGCGTCGCGCCTCGTCTGGGCGCGCCACGGGTTCCAGTTCATGTCCCATACCTTGCAGCCGGACGCCCCGGTCACGGCTCCCGCCCTGGATGGGTTTCCCTACGACGAGGCCGACTACCTGTTTCACCTGATGGTGGCCGTCACCCGCTATCGCGACGCCGACCTCGAGAAGGCGGTCAAGCCGCTGGACCTCAACCTGTCCTACTACCGGGCCATGGTGGTCATGGCTCACTTCGCGCCCTGTTCGATGAGCGAACTGGCCGACTTCAGCATGGTCGACCGCACCACCCTGACCCGCACCGTGGACCAGTTGGTCGCTCGCGGCTTGGTCGAGCGCGGCCCCGCCAAGGTGGATCGCCGCCAGGTGATGCTGACCCTCACCGAGAGCGGATGGGCCCGCTACCTGATGGCCCAGGAGGTCGTCCGCTCGCGCAACGAGACGCTCACGGCCGGCCTGTCGCCCCATCTGGTCCGCGCCATGATCCGGGCGCAGCAGGCCCTGGTCACCTCGTGGAGCCTTGGTGAAGACCTCACCCACAGGCTCCTCACCCTGCGCCGCCCCGACCGCGCGCCCGCCGCGGCCAACGACTAGGCTCGGGCCTGGGGGCTGGGAACCCCGAGGCGGCGCGCGCGCTTGGAGGGGGCGCCCGGCCGTAGGCCGCGCGTTGCCGGCTGGCCGTCAGGCGTGGTTCATCTAGATTGGACCAGCATGGGCCATGACGCGCCCTCCCGCCCCCCCTCCCGCCCTATTGGGGCCGCGATCGCGCAGCAGAGGACACCTTATGAAGCACAAGACCCTTGGCCTCGCCGCGGCCGCCCTGATCCTCGCGTCGGTCGGCGCGGACGCCGCCTTCGCCGCCCAGGCCGATCCGGCCGCCGCCCAGGTCGAGACCTTCGACAACGCCCTGATCGCCGCCATGAAGGGCGGTAAGGCGCTGGGCGCCAAGGGCCGCGCCAGGCAGCTGTCGCCCGCCGTGCAGCGCGCCTTCGACCTGCCGTCGATGGCCGCCTTCGCCGTCGGCCCGACCTGGTCGACCTTCTCTCCAGCCCAGAAGTCGCAGGTGATCGAGGCCTTCACCCGCCTGTCGGTCGCCAGCTGGGCGCACAACTTCGACACCTACGGCGGCGAGCAGTTCGTCATCGACCCGAACGTGCAGACCCGAGGGACCGACAAGGTCGTCCAGGCCAAGCTGGTGCACGGCGGCGGCGCGCCGGTGAACCTGATCTACCGCATGCGCCAGTCGGGCGGCGGCTGGAAGGTGATCGACGTCTTCTACAACAACGTCAGCCAGCTCACGACGCGGCGCTCGGACCTGGCCAGCACGGTCGCCTCGGGCGGCGCCGCCGGCGTCACCGCCAAGCTCAACGCCATGGCCGACAATCTGCTGAAGTAGCGGCCAGCCTTCAGGGCTGCGTCGGCGGCGCGTCCGGCTCACCCATCAGGGCGGGCTGGAAGAGCAGGGCCGAGACCAGGGTCCAGATCAGCGAGATCATCAGCAGCTTGCCCATGCTGGCCGTGCCGGGGTGGGTCGACATCCAAAGGCTGCCGAACCCGGTGGCCGTCGCCAGGGCGCTGAAGAACACCGCCCGCGCCAGGCTGGACGTCAGCAGGTGCGAGCCGCCCGAGCGCCACGACATCACGAAGTAGATGTGGAACGCCACGCCGATGCCGAACAGCAGCGGCAGGGCGATGATGTTGGCGAAGTTCAGCGGCTGGCCGATGACCACGCAGCTGCCCAGGGTCAGCAGGCCGGTCAGGACGATCGGGGCCATGGTGATGGCCACGTCGCGCGGTCGGCGCAGGACGATGAACAGCAGGATGGTGATGGCGATGAACGACAGCACGCCCGCCTGAAGGAACGCCTTCAGCACCGTGTCGCCGCTGCGCGAGATGCTGAACAGCGGCCCGGTGGCGTTGGGCGCGACGGCGCTCACCGCCTCGATGAACCGGCGCAGGACCTTGTTGTTGTTGGCGTCGCCCTTGGGGACGATCGAGACGCGCGCGCGCCCGTCCGGCGTGCGCCAGTCGCGGATCAGGTCCGCGGGCAGGGTCTGAAGGCTGACCGGCTCGGCCTGGAACGAGGCCGAGATGTCGCCCAGCACCACGGTCAGCGGCGGCACGATCACTTCCGCCGCCTTGGCGCGGGCGGCCGGCGGCGCGGCGGCGAGGGCCTCGAAGTCGGCGGCCAGGCGCCGCGCGTCGGCGGCGGCGGGATCGGCGGACTGACCGGCCGCGGCGCGCAGGGACTGGGCGGCCTGGATCAGGCTCGCTGTCACCTCGGTGTCGGTGGGCGGCGGCAGGGTGGCGATGGGATTGAGGGTGAAGTCCAGCAGCGTGGCGGCGTCGTGGATGATCGCCAGCTTCTGGTCCTGGTCGGTCGGCACGAGGTCGCTCAGGGTCCGCGCCTCGGACACCTCCGGCAGGCGCTTGAGCCTCGCCGCCATGGCGTCGGCGGCGGCCTGGCTGGGCTCCACCGCCTCCAGGGTGTTGGGCGACAGATTGGGGTCCTTCAGCAGGTCCAGAAGGGCCGACACCGACTCGACCTTGGGATTGCGCAGGTGCAGCGGGTTGAAGTCGAAGTGCAGGAACGGCAGCAGCGCCGCCGACACCAGGGCCGCCCCCGCCGAGGCGCCGACCACCAGACGCCGGCGACCCAGGATGAAGCGGTCCAGCTTCTCCAGCAGCGGCTGCTCCCCCGTCTCCGGCGGCGGCTTGGGATGCATCAGGGTGATCAGGGCCGGCAGCAGGGTCAGGTTAAGGGCCAGGGCCACGAACATCCCCAGGCCCGCCACCACGCCCAGCTGCGACAGGCCGTGGTAGTCGGTGGGGGCGAAGGCGAGGAAGCCCGAGGCGATGGCGGTCGCCGCCAGGGTCAGCTGGCGCCCGATGCCTCGGCCGGAGGCGTTGATCGCCTCGCGCTCCTCCAGGCCCAGGGCGCGCTCGGCCCGGAAGCGGACGCTGAACTGGATGCCGAAGTCGATCCCCAGCCCCACGAACAGGGGGATGAAGGCTACCGAGATGACGTTGTAGCGGTCGTAGACGATCAGGCCCCAGGCCGCCGCCACCACCAGGCCGATGAAGGTGGTGATCAGGATGGCGATGATCAGTCGGGCCGACTTCACCGCCAGCCACAGCATCAGCACGATGGCCGCCACAGACAGGCCGGCGATCAGCACCACCCGCTCGGCCAGGCTGCCGAACTCGTCGTCCTGCAGGGGCGTCTCGCCGGTCAGGCGTACGCTGACCCCGTGGGAGGCGTCGAGCTTCAGGTCCTTCATGGCCGCGCGGATGGCGTCGGCGGCCTGGGCGCCGGGCTCCAGCTCGTCGAAGTTCAGCTTGGGGTCGACCAGGATCAGGTGGCGCAGTTCGCGCGGATCGACAGCGCCGCCGGCGATCATGCCCCGCCACGAGAAGAAGGCCGGCTTGCCCGCCTTCAGCGCCTCAAGCGTATCGGCCAGGCTGCGGATCGGCTTGTTGAGGTCGTGCAGCGTCGCCTGGCCGGCGGTCACGCCCTGCAGGGTGGTGTTCAGGGTGTCGGCTACGCCGCGCAGGCTGGGGTCGGCGGCGACGGGGCCCAGGAAGGGCTGCGCGGCGATCAGCTTGTCCATGTCGGACTTCACGTCCGCCGTCGGCGCGTAGAGCAGGCCGTTCCTGGACCAGAACGGGCCGGAGTCGGCCAGGCGCACGCCCGGGAACAGCTTGGGATCGGCCTGCAGCCTGGCGGTCAGGGCGTTGGTCGCCTGTTCCGACAGCTCCGGCGTTTTGCCGTCCACCACGATCACGATCTGGGCCGTGTTCTGCGGGAAGGCCTTGTCGAAGGCGGCCTCCTGCTGGCGCCAGGGCAGGGCCTTGGAAATCAGGTCGTCGGTGTTGGTGCTGATGGCGAAGTGGCCGGCGGCATAGAGCGCGGCGGCGACGCCCAGGGCCAGGCCCAGCAGGGTGACCACCAGGGCGTTGGCCGCGCAGAAGGAGACCCACCGGCCGAAGAGGGACGACCGGGGCTCCTTGGCGGCCTGCTCGGCGCTCACCGCCAAGCCGGCGCCTCCGCCTGGGCCAGCACCAGCTCATGCGCCGGCGGAACCTCGATCAGCTCCACCGGGCGGGCCGACCGAGTCTCGCCGATCGGCGCCAGCGCGACGCTCGCCATCGGACGCGGCGCGACGGGCGGATCCAGGAGGGACACGGGACCCGGCGGCGGGGCCGGCTGCGGCTCCGGGGCGCCTTGGGGCGCGGGCGTCGGCTCGGTCGGAGGGGGCGGCGCCGCTTCGGCCGGCGGAGCGCCCTGGTCTGCGCCGGGCTGGGCCGGTTCGGAGGGAATGCTCTCGAACTCCGGCAAGGCTGCGCCGTTGGCGTCGTCCTTCCCGTCGATCTGGTTTTGCTGGTTCTGCAGGTAGGCGGAGCGCAGCGTGGCGTAGGGGTCGACCGCGTCGGCGTAGAGGGCGTTCAGGTCCGCGTCCGATCGGGAACGCAGGTCCAGGCCCTGCAGGCCGGTCAGGCCCACGCTGACCTCGGTCCGGTGCGGGTACTTGGCCAGCTTGATCGGGTCGAGGGTGAAATCCACGAAGGTCCCGATGGCGTCGCGCACACTGGACGGCCCCATCATCGGGATGAAGAGATAGGGGCCGGGGCCGACGCCATAGCGCCCCATGGTGATGGCGAAGCCGTTGTCGTGGAACGGGATACCGGCCTTGCCGGCCACGTCCATCAAGCCGCCGAAGCCGGCCAGGGTGTTGGCGACCAGCCGGATGCCCGACTGGCCGGCGCGCTTGAAGCGCAGTTGCGCCACATCGTTGAGGGCGACGGCGGGCTCCTCGATGTTGGTCAGGAAGTTGTGCACGGCCTTGCCGATCGGGCCGGGAGTCAGGGCGCGATAGACCATGGCGGCAGGGCGGATCAGGATCTTGTCCAGGAAGTTGTGAAACTTGAAGAAGCCTCGGTTCACCTTCTGGAACGGGTCGATGTCGTGGACCGACCGCTCGGCATGAGCCGGCGCGGCGGCGTGCGCCGGCGCATCCTGGGCGTGAGCGGCGCCGGACTGCATCAGGATGGCCGCGCTGACGACGGCCCCGCCCAGCAGCAGGGCCAGGCGGCGCTGGCGAACTTGGGTGGCGGCGATGGCGCGGCCGGCGGGCGCGAGGCGCTGATCGATCAAGCGTGGACTCCCGGAGACCAGATTCGGCGCCCCTCCGTCAGATACCAAAAGAGCATACCTGGCGCGCCGATCACAACATCCCTTGCGCGCAACGCCAGGGACAGGGCGATGGCGGTGGAGGCGTCGACCCCCACCAGCTTGCCCACGACGAGGAAGGCGCCTTCCTGCACGCCCGCCGCCATGGGCACAAGGAAGAAGGCGCTGCGGGCCGCGCAGACCAGGCTGGCGATGACCACGCTGTCGGTCAGGCTGACGGGGTGCGACAGGCCGCGGGCCGCCAGCCAGATCTGCAGAGCGCTGCCGAACCAGGCGGCCAGGTGCAGCACAGAGGCCACCAGGATCCGGTTCGAGCGGCCGTTCAGGGCCTGGATCGCCGGGGTCAGGCCGCCCGAGGCGAAGGCGTGGCTGAAGCCCAGCAGCCGGGCGATGGCCGCCAGGGCGCGCTCGCCGGCCGCCAGGGCGCCGGGATGGCGGCTCAGAACGTAGAGGGCCAGCAGGGGCACGGCGCCGACCACTGTGATCCCGAGCCAGGCCTTGGCCTGGGCGGGGTCCAGCCGGCCCAGCAGCAGGGCGACCCCGATCATGGCGAACAGGGCCTCGGTCATGGTCTCGACCGCCACGTCGACCACCGTGCTGGCCGCCGCCGCCTGGCCCCCGCCGCCGCCCAGCAGGGTCAGGGCGCGGGCGCTGATCACCTCGCCGAAGGCGGGGATGAAGCCCAGCAGGTTGGAGGCCCCGTCACGCACCCAGCGGGCGGCGGCGTAGGCCGGCAGGCTGGCCGCCTCGCTCACCACCCGCCAGGCGCCGGCGCACAGCACCAGCGACAGCACCTGGACCACGGTCATAAGCGCGAAGCCGGTCCAGCCCACCTGGCCCAGGGCCTTCAGGATGCCGGGCAGGCCGGCGCGCAGCGCCAGGAAGGCGGCGAGCGCGGTGCCCGCCAGGAACACCAGCGGCAGGACGACCTTGCGGATCACGCGGCGACCAGGTCGGAAAACCGGCCCAGGCGCACGGCGCGGGCGGCCTCGATCACGGCGGGGTCCATCAGACCGGCCATCTCGTCGACCAGGCGCCAGTGCGAGGGCGGGGCGTGTGGCGCGGGCGGATGGGCGGAGGCGGGGTGCAGGCCGATCTCGCTGACCCCCGGCGGCAGGTTGGCGATGGTGCGGATCATCTGGGCCGCATCCATGTGCCCGCCGTCATTAAGGCCGAAAAACCAGTCGTTTACGCCGATCTTCGCGCGTTTCAGGCGAGCCCGCAGACTTCCCCACAGGGGGGCGTGGAAGGCCGCCGTCATCGCCCGGCCCGCCAGGCCCTTGCGACCGGCGGCGCGCCAGGACGCCAGCACCGGCTCGTTCGGCGCCCGCACGGCCCGCACGCCGTACTCGGCGGCCATCTCGATCAGGAGGCCGGTCAGGGTGGGGTGCTGGTGGAAGTGCCAGTGGCCGTCCACGTGGTCGAGCGGCAGGCCCGACTTGCGATAGGCCTCGAACTGGGCGCGCATCTCGCGGCGGGCCTGCTCGCGGCCGGCGCGGGTGAGGGCGATGCGCATGCCGTTGACCACGGGCTTGGCGGCCAGCGCCCCGCGTTCATCGACGAGGTCGGGAATCTCCGCGGCCGGGGCGGCTGCGGGCGCGTCCAGCATGGCCAGGTGCAGGCCGACCCCCAGGGTCGGCAGGGCCTTGGCGCGGCGGATGGCGTCTTCGGCTCCGCCGCCGGCGACCACCAGGCTGGCGCAGGTCAGGATGCCCTTGGCGTGGCTGGCCTCGACGGCCTCATTGACCTCGCGCGACAGGCCGAAGTCGTCGGCGGTGACGATCAGGGCGCGGGTCAAACGGTCGTCTCTCAGGCGGCGCTGAGTTTGGGCTTGGCCGGGCGCATGAAGCGGCGCGCCAGGCGGACCATGCGGGGCATGAACATCGGCCGGATCAGGCGCGGGTCATAGCCGGCCATGCGGCGGTCGTTCTCGGCCACGCAGACGTCCATCAGCTCGGCGATGTCGATGTCGTCGGCGGTGATCGCCGAGGCTCCGGTGACGGTGAAGTTGTTGTCCTGCGGCTTGGCCCCGTCGGCGACGGTCTGGCCCATGCCGACCCGCTCCAGGCCCAGGAAGATCCACACGGCCAGGACCTTCAGCTCGAACCAGGGCCGGCGCCACCAGGGCATGTTGCGCCGCCACCAGGCCACCCAGTTCACGAAGAACAGGATGTGGCGGCATTCCTCGCGCATCACCGGCTCGAAGGTCTCGATCAGCTCGTCGGGGAAGAAGGCCGAGCGGCGCGCGAACTCGAAGAGGCCGAACGCGAAGAACGAGTCGATGCATTCGGAGAAGCCGGTGACCATGAAGGCCCACTCGGTGTCCTTGGGCTGCAGGTACTGCGGCTCGGGCTCCAGCTTGATGCCGTAGGCGGCGACCAGATTCGACAGCACGTGTTTGTGCCGGCCTTCCTCGAAGGCGTTCATGTCCACGGCCTTCTTCAGCCACGGATCGGACGCCACCATCTGGGCGTAGGCCTTCACCCGCATCGAGGCCTTGCCCTCGGTCTGCACGGCGATGTCCCAGATCGGCAGGTTGATCAGCCGCTCGCGCATCTCCTCGGTCAGCTTGGGCCAGTCGATGACCGCCGGCTTGTAGGGGTTATGCGTCTCCAGCAGCATCTGGCAGAACAGGCGCTTGTGCGCCTCCGAGCCGATGCGGAACGGCGCGGGATCGCCCATCCAGGTGGTGGGCCCTTCGGCGATGGTGTCTGCGACGGACATGCGAGCCTCGGTGGCGGGGCAGGGGCGGCGACCTCAGGCCGCCGCGTTGCGCCGTTCCTTCAGGAAATCAAAGAACTCCACGCCTTCCCTCAGGCGCCGCTTCATCATTTCCGGGCTGCGGATCATCTCGTTGACGATCGCCCCGATCTTGCGCGGGCGGAAGTAGAACGACTTGTAGAAGGTCTCCACCGAATTGAAGATCTCGGTGTGGCTCAGGTGCGGATAGTGCAGGGGCGCGATCTGGATGCCCTGCTCGTCCACCAGCTCGGCGTGCTCGGCGTCCAGCCAGCCGTTCTCCACCGCCTGCTTGTAGAGGAAGGTGCCCGGATAGGGCGCGGCCAGCGACACCTGGATGGTGTGCGGGTTGATCTTGGCCGCCCACTTGGCGGTCTCCTGCATGGTCTCCAGGGTCTCGCCCGGCAGGCCCATGATGAAGGTGCCGTGGATGGCGATGCCCAGTTCGTGGCAGTCCTTGGTGAACTGCTCGGCGACCTCGATGCGCATGCCCTTCTTGATGTTGTGCAGGATCTGCTGGTTGCCGCTCTCGTAGCCCACCAGCAACAGGCGCAGCCCGCCGTCCTTGAGCTTCTTGAGCGTATCGCGCGGCACATTGGCCTTGGCGTTGCAGCTCCAGGTGACGCCCAGCTTGCCGAGCTCCGCCGCGATCGCCTCGGCGCGCGGCAGGTTGTCGGTGAAGGTGTCGTCGTCGAAGAAGAATTCCTTGGTCTGCGGGAACGCCTTCATCGCCCATTTGATCTCTTCGATCACGTGCTCGACGCTGCGGGTGCGATAGCGGTGGCCGCCCACCGTCTGCGGCCACAGGCAGAAGGTGCAGCGCGACTTGCAGCCGCGGCCCGTGTAGATCGAGATGTACGGGTGCTTCAGGTAGCCGATGAAGTAGTTCTCCATCACCAGGTCGCGCTTGTAGACCGGGGTGACGAAGGGCAGGTCGTCCATGTTCTCCAGGATCGGCCGGTCCTCGTTGTGCACGATGACGCCCGACGAGTTGCGATAGCTGACGCCCTTGATGTCGGCGAAGGGCACGCCATCGGCCACTTCCTTGATCGAGAAGTCGAATTCGTTGCGCGCCACGAAGTCGACCACCGGGGCCTTCTGCATCGAGCCGTCGGCGTCCACCGCCACCTTGGCGCCGATGAGCCCGGCCTTGAGGTTCGGATTGACCGCCTTCATCGCCTCGATGGTCTTCACGTCCGAGGCGAAGGACGGCACCGAGGTGTGCAGCACCGCCAGGTCGAAGTCCTTGGCCATGGCCAGGACGTCGTTCAGCGTCTGGTCGTGCGGCGGGGCGTCCACCAGCTTGGAGTTCTCGACCAGCGAGGCCGGCTGGGCCAGCCACGTCGGATACCAGAACGACTTGATCTCGCGCTTGGCCTGGTAGCGCGAGCCGGCGCCGCCGTCGAAGCCGTCGAAGGAAGGGGCCTGGAGGAATAGGGTGCGCAACTTACGAAAACCTCAGTGATGAGTGAGGACGCCGTCTGGCTGGACGCGGAAACGTCTGCCACGCCAGCTGACCTGGTTGGAAGCAAAGCTCGCCAGGAAGATGGCGAATGATAGCACGTCCCGCAGCGGAAGAAGCCATAGGTTTCCCGCCATATGGGGCCGCTCGGCGCCGGTTGCCGCGTCGACTTGCAATTTTAGCACAGCCCGCGCGGCCAGGGCCGCCGCGACGCCGGCCAGGGCGACCGGCGCGGGACCGAGGCAGGCGAGGGCGATCAGCGACAGCGGCAGGGCGTGGGTGACCACCGATCCGGCGTAGCCCGCGCCTTCGATCAGCCGGATCGTGCGGCCCCAGCGCAGCTCGTGCCCGACCAGGCTCGCGGCGTCCGGCTCGTGGCAGGAATGCCTTACGGTCATTGGGGGAATGGCGATCGTCAGGCCCATGGCGCGGGCCGCGCGGCCGATTTCGAAGTCGTCCGCCAGCAGGTCGGCGAAGGCCTCGAACCCGCCCATGGCCTGAAGGGTCTGGCGGCTCAGGGCGATGGTCGATCCGAAGCAGGGCTGGGCCAGGCCCAGGCTCGATCCCAGCACCGCGTTGGGCAGGAACTGGTAGCTGATGGCCATGGCCGCCAATCGCGACCAAAAGCCGCCCGACCCGGCGGCGGGCCGGCTGGTCCCGGTGTAGAGGCAGGTCACGACCCCGGCTCCGGGCCGGGCCAGGGCGTCGGTGATTCGGATCAGGTAGTCGGGCGGGACGGCGATGTCGCTGTCGCTCAGCACCAGGACGTCATGGCGCGCGGCGGCCATCATGTTGATGACGTTGGCGATCTTACGGTTTTGGCCGGCCAGGCGCGGGTCGGCGACCAGCTGGATGTCGCGGTCCGGATGATTGGCCTGCAGGCGTCGCGCCACCGCCGCGGCCGGATCGTCCTCCGTGTGCGTCCCGAACACGATCTGGACGGGGCCCGCGTAGTCGAGGGCGACGAAGCTGGTCAGGGCCTCGTAGAGCCCCGGTTCGTCGCCGTGCAGGGGCTTCAGCAGGGTGACGGCCGGGCGTTCGGCCGCGGCGGGCAAGGCGCGGCGCATGAAGCGCCGCACCAGGGCGCCGGCGGCCAGGGCGTAGAGGACGCCGACGGCGGTCAGCGCCAGGAAGGCGTAGCCGACGATGTGCAGGGCCATCAGCATGCGCGACTCAGGTCGGCGCCCGGGCGGCGCGGATGCGAGGGGCGCTCATGCAGGTCATCGGGCGGGCCTTGCTCTCCGTTGCGGACGGCGCTGCGGCCGCGCCGGGCTCTCCAGCCACGCGATCCGGGCCGAAGTTGGACACCGTTGCGCGAATGCATCGCACGACGGCTTTGATACATAAGGCCCCTTGGCGCCGCCACAATCGCCATCCACTTACCGGCGGGAACGGTCACCGGTCCAGGCGCCAATCGCGTACAATCCTTTCCGCGGCGCAGCATTTTAGACTAATCTTTCACCGAAGGTCGTAGCGGAGCATCGATGCGAGTGATTCTGGCCCAGCCCCGGGGATTTTGTGCCGGGGTGGTGCGCGCCATCGACATCGTCGAGCGAGCCCTGACCAAGTACGGCCGTCCCGTCTATGTGCGTCACGAGATCGTCCACAACCGTCACGTCGTCGAGGGCCTCAAGACCAAGGGGGCCATCTTCGTCGAGGAGTTGGACGAGATTCCCGACGACGCCCCCACCGTGTTCAGCGCCCACGGCGTCTCGCGCGCCGTGGTCGACGCCGCCGCGCGCCGCAGCCTGCCGGTGCTGGACGCCACCTGCCCGCTGGTCTCCAAGGTCCACAACCAGGCCAAGCGCTACGTGAACAGCGGCCGCGTGCTGGTCCTGATCGGCCATGCCGGCCACCCGGAGGTGGAAGGCACCATCGGCCAGGTCGATGCGCCCGTGCACCTGGTCTCCACCGAGGCGGACGTCGCGGCTCTGGATCTGCCGCGCGACACGCCCCTGGCCTATGTGACCCAGACCACCCTCAGCGTCGACGACACCAAGGCGGTGATAGCGGCGCTCAGGGCGCGGTTCAGCAATGTTGTGGGTCCGAACACGTCCGACATCTGCTATGCCACCCAGCATCGGCAGTCGGCGGTGCGGGAACTGAGCGACCGGGCCCAGGTGATCCTGGTGGTCGGGGCGGCGAACAGCTCCAACTCCAATCGCCTGGTCGAGATCGGTCGGGAGGCGGGAACGCCCAGCTACCTGATCGAGGACGCCTCGGCGCTGGACCCGGCCTGGCTGGACGGCGTGGAGGCGGTGGGTCTGACGGCCGGCGCCTCGGCGCCGGAAGCGTTGATCCAGGACGTCATCGCGGCCCTTCGTCGCCTCGGCCCCGTAGAGGTTGAGACGATGGACGGGGTCGAAGAGAATATCGAGTTCAGGTTGCCCGCCGAACTTCGGGCTTGAGCGTACAACGTGGGCCGGTAGGGGACGACCGGCCCGATCAAACAGGAGCGCATCTTGGCGATTCCCTTTCAGGTGACGGCGCGGGTCGGCGCCTACATCATGAAGCAGCACCTCTCCGGCGC
>JAFEEA010000072.1 GCA_018241335.1 Pseudomonadota bacterium | reverse complement strand
GCGGGCCTGCGGCCGGTGGTCTCGATCACCTACATGGACTTCCTGATGCTGGGCCTGGACCCGCTGGTGAACTGGGCGGCCAAGGCCCGGTTCAAGACCGGGGGACAGCTTTCCGCGCCCGTGGTGGTCAAGACCACGGGGGGGGCCAAGGGCCAGGGGGTGGCGCATTCCCAATGCCTGGAGGCCTGGATGATGGCCGTGCCGGGGCTGACCGTGGTGGCGCCGTCGACGGCCGCCGACGCCTATGGCCTGATGAAGTCGGCCCTGAGGGCGCCGGGGCCGGTGCTCTATGTGGATCACAAGCGCCTGTTCCCGACGGCCGGCGAGGTTCCGGCGGTCGAGACGCTGACCGCGCTGGGACGATCGGCGGTGCGGCGGGCCGGCGACGACGTGACGATCGCCACGCACGGGTACATGGTGCGGGTGGCGCTGGAGGCCGCCGCGCGGCTGGCCGGCGAGGGCGTCTCGTGCGAGGTGATCGACCTGGTCAGCCTGGCGCCGCTGGACGCGGACACGGTGGCGGCCTCGGCCGGGCGCACCGGGGCGCTGGTGACCCTGGAGGAGGGCCAGCTGACCTGCGGCGTCGGGGCCGAAGTGGCGCTGCGGGTGCTGGAGCGGGCCGGGCCGGTGAAGATCGCCCGGGTCGGGGCCCTGCCGGCGCCGGTGTCCTCGAACCCCGTGCTGGAAGCCGCCGCCCTGCCGGACGCGAGCCGGGTCATCGCCGCCGTGCGCGGTCTTCTGAAGTAACGCTTTCCCCAAGGATTTCCATGATCTACGCCCTGACGGTTCCCGGCCCCATCGAGGATGTCGAGGAGGTGCGCATTCTGGAGTGGCACGGCGGGCCCGGCCACGCCTTCGCGCCGGGCGAGCTGGTGGTGGAGCTGGAGACGCACAAGGCGCTGGTGGAGGTGCGGGCCGGCCAGGCCGGGGTGCTGCGGCAGGTCCTCTGCGCCGTCGGCGACTGGGGCGCGATCGGCGCGCCCCTGGCCCTGCTCAGCGACACGGCCGACGAGCCGCTTCCCGACAGCCCGGAGGGGGCGGCGGCCCTGGCGGTGGACTTCGAGGTGAACTGAACGGCTTCAGCCGAAGCCGGGAACGCGCCGAGCCCTGAGGATGCGCAGGATTTCGGCCCGCAGCTCGGCCTGCATCGGGCCGTTCTGGTGGATGCCGTCGGGAATCGAGCGCTGGCCGCCCATGTCGGCCGCGATGGCGTCGGAGTCGACGATGGCGATGTCGAGTTCCCGCGCCAGGTCGTGCAGCAGAAGGTTGAGCTCCTTGCGCGCCACGGTGGTGAGGCTGGCGCCCAGAGGGGCGTCGAAGCCGATGTAGGACTGGATGTCCTCGTCGCCGTTCGAGGACATCATGTTGCAGACCAGGATCTGGGTCGCGGGGTTCTGCGCCCGCAGCTGGGCGGCGAGGATGCGGAAGTCCTGGGCGATCTCGTCGTGGGTGCGGCGGACGGGCTCGAAGTTGGCGCGCAGCCAGGGGACCAGGGCCGGCCCCGCCTCGGGCAGGCGAAAGTCGTGGCAGTGCAAGGTGTAGCCGAGGCGCTTGTGGCGCATGAGGGCGTCGGCCTCCGACCCCAGGGACAGGATCACCGCGTCCGCCGGCCCGGCCTGGCGCAGGCCGGCGCGTGTCAGGACGTTGTAGCGGTCGGTGAGGGGCGAGGCCGTCAGGCCCTGCAGCAGGACGCCGGCGTAGATCCAGTCGGCCGGGCCCGGGACGACCGGTCCGCCGGCGAGGCCCTGGGCCAGGTCGGCGGCGATCGCGGCCGATTCCTCCGGGGTGCGGCGCATCTGCTCGGCCAACAGGCGGGTGGCGGGCACCACCAGGGAGTCCGGCGTATAGACCACCTGGGCCGAGCCCTGGATGGACTCGAAGAGCTCCAGGAAGGCGAACTTCTCGCCGCGGATGACGCCGGAGAGCTCGCAGATGCCCAGGCAGAGCAGGGTGCCGATCGGCCCGTCGTCCTCCACCCGCCAGGCGCGGCGACGCTCGTGCCAGCCGGACATCAGGCCGGAACGGTCCTCGATGATGAAGCTGCCCCGCCGCCCCGCCGCCAGCATCAGGCGCAGCTCGCCGGCCTCAGGACCGGGAGCGCCCTCGGCCTCGACGGCGCCGATGACGTCGTCGGGCCGCCAGAGCTGGAAGGCGCCGAGGGTGTCGAAGAAGCCGCCGCGGGAGCTGTCGGGGGCATGGGTCAGGCGACCGCCGACGCGGGTGGCGAGGGCGACCTGGAAGTCGTGGCGCTCGTCGGCGAACGGGCCCCCGCGCTCGCCCTCCTGCGGCCCGAAGCCGATGTTGCAGAAGGCGACCACATCGCCCGGCCGACAGACCGCGCCGTCCGCCGCCAGCCAGCGCACGCCCGAGCGCCGCAGGCTGAAGCCTTCGGCGCCGAGCGGGCCCAGTCGAAGCGGGACCGCCGTCAGGAGGGGACCTCGTCCCACAGGCTCTGGGGAATGACGCCGACGATGGCGACGCGCACGGCGCGGGCCGGCGGCCCGTCCAGGGGCTCGTCCGGCTCGGTGCTGAACAGCGCCAGGGGCTGGCCGACCCGGGGGGTGTCGCCGCGCGCCACGTCCAGCCGGCGCAGGAAGGCGCGGTCGCGGACGGTGACGCGGAAGTGGCTGATCGCGGGACAGTCGTGCGGGGCGGCGGCGCTGAGGTCGACGGTCAGGTCCATCAGCTTGCCGCCGACGGGAATGGCCGCGCCCTCGGCCGCATGGACGACGCCGACGATGGCGTCGGTCATGTAGGGGTTGATCTGCGGCAGCAGCAGGGACAGCAGCAAGGCGAGGCGACTCCGACGGGGCGGCGCATCCTGGCAGGGCGCCCCCCGCCGTCAAGGCTTGGCCTTCGCCAGATGGCGGGGACGTGGCATGAGACGCCAGGGAGGCGCGGCGGCGTGATCAAGGAGCCTGGGAGCCTGGGGGGCGAGCGCTACCGCACGGTCGACGAAGCGCGGATCGTCGAGCTGTTGGCGCTGGACGGCTGGGCCGGCGAACTGCGCGACGACCGGGGCCACGCCGCACGGCTCGCCGCCCGCGCGGCCCTGGAGCGTTGCGTGGCCACCGGCCTGGGATTCACCGCGGGCGAGGGGGGCGGGCGGCGCTTCGACCCCGTGGAGGCGGTCAACCATCTGGCCTGGATCGGGCTGGCGCGGGGCGATCCGACCTGGCGCGCGCACTGTGTGGCCACCGAGCGGGCGCGGGCCTGGGAAGCCCATGGCGGCGCACCCGCCGGGGATGCGGACGCGCCGCCGCCGCCGCCCGCGACGCTGGGCGCGCGGGCCTATGAGGTGACGATCCGGCGGACCTTCAGCCTGGCCGGCCGGAGCCCGGGCCAGCCGTTGCGGCTGCGTCTGCCGGTTCCGATCGAGGATGCGGCGCTGGATCAGTTGCAGGTGGAGGCCCTGACCCCGCCGGACCTGGCGGTGGAGACCGAGATCGCCACGGCGCGGCTGGACGCCCGCCTCAACGCCCCCGATGCGGCGGAGGTGACGCTGGGCGTGCGCGCCCGGTTCGTCGCCCGGCCGAGCGTCGGCGCGCCGGCCGCCCCGCTGGCCCCCGGCGAGGCCGAGCTCTACACGCGCCCCAGCGAGGGCCTGATCAAGCTGAGCCCGAGGATCCGGGACCTAGCCGACGGGCTGGCGGGGCCACGGGCGACGCCGAAGGCGGCCATCGCGCGGTTCTGGGCCTTCATGCTGGATGAACTGACGGCGGGGGCGATCCACTATGATCGCCTGGCCCCCGCCGCGCCGCTGGACACGCTGCTGGACGGCGGCTGGTACGACTGCCAGGCCGGGTCGGCGCTGATGGCGGCTCTGTGCCGCGCGCGGGGGATTCCGGCGCGGCTGGTCACCGGCTACCTGCTGCACGAGATGTCGCCGGCCTTCCACACCTGGCTGGAGGCCTGGACCGAGGACGAGGGCTGGCGGCCCTATGACCTGTGGTGCTGGGACCTGTCGGCCGGCGGGCGCGAGGCGGGCTGGCGCGACCATTTCTTCGGGCGGCTGGATCACCGCATGGTGGTGGAGCGCCCGCCGCGGCTGTTCGGCGGGGCGGGCCAGGTGCGCCTGCCGCCGGCCTGGCGGATGCTGACGGCTCCGACCGCGGACGGGACCCGCGTCACGTTCGAGGACGTCGACACCGGAGCCCTGGCCTGGCGCGAGGACATCGTCGTCAAACGCCTGGGCGCTTGAAGCGGAGGGGCGTTCAAGGTCCTATCGCGCCATCAGTACGGGAGCGTCGCGCCGATGCGGATTTTCACCGCCACCCTGTCCACCGAGACCAACACCTTTTCGGCCATCCCCACCGGCTGGAGCTGCTTCGAGGAGGCGGGGATCGAGCGAGGCCGCACGGGGGTGACCCGCAACGGGACCGGCGGGCTGATGCACCTGTGGGGGCAGATGGCCGAGGCTGACGGCCATTCGGTGTTCCACAGCGTCGCGGCCAACGCCCCGCCGGCCGGGCGGACGGTGCGGGCGGTCTATGAGGCGCTGCGCGACGAGATCGTGGCGGACGCGGCGGCCGAGGGGCCGTTCGACGTGGCCCTGCTGTTCCTGCACGGCGCGATGGTGGCCGATGGCTACGACGACTGCGAGGGCGACCTGCTGCAGCGGCTGCGGGCCGTGCTGGGTCCGGACACGATCATCGGGGTGGAGCTGGACCTGCACTGCCACCTGACCGCGGCGATGCTGGAAAACGCCAATGCGATCATCACCTTCAAGGAATATCCGCACATCGACGCCGGCAAGCGCGGACGCGAGCTCTTCCGCCTGTGCGTCGACGCGGCGGCGGGCCAGACGCGGCCGGTGATGGGCCTCTTCGACTGCAAGATGGTCAACATGTACCCGACCACCACCGCGCCCATGGCCGCCTTCGTGGCCGAGATGCAGGACCAGGAAGGGCGCGACGGGGTGCTGTCCTTGAGCCTCAGCCACGGCTTTCCCTGGGGCGACACGGCCGACAGCGGCGCGCGGATGCTGGCGGTGGTGGACGGCGACCAGGCCAGGGCGGCCGAGATGGCGCGCCGGTTCGGCGAGCGGTTCTGGGCCCTGCGCCACGCGGTGACCGAGCCGGGCCTGACCATCGACGAGGCCCTGGACGCCGCCCTGGCCGCGCCGCCGGGCCTGGCGGTGATCGCCGACAAGGCCGACAACACCGGCGGCGGGGCGCCGGGGGACTCCACCTTCGTGCTGAAGAGGGTGGTGGAGCGCGGCCTGACCGGCGTGGGAATCGCGCCGATGTGGGACCCGGTGGCGGTGCGCTTCTGCCACGACGCGGGACCGGGCGCTCGGCTGGCGCTGCGCATCGGCGGCAAGGCGGGGCCGGAGTCCGGCGATCCCGTGGACCTGACCGTGACGGTGCGCGCGCTCAGCGACGAGCTGGTGCAGTGGGGCCTGGGCTCGCCCAGCGTGCTGGGCCGCGCGGCCTGGGTGGAGGCCGACGGCGTGCACGTGATCCTGGTGGAACGGCGCATCCAGGCCTTTTCGCCCGAGCTCTTCACCAAGATGGGCCTGTCGCTGGAGGCGCTGCGGATCGCGGTGGTGAAGTCCACGGCCCACTTCCGCGCCGGCTTCGCCCCGGTGGCCAGCCTGATCGTGACCACGGTGGGGCCGGGGACCCTGCTGGAGGACTATGGGGCCATCGCCTATGAGCGCCGGCCCGGCGACTACTGGCCACGCGTGGAGGATCCCTTTGCCGGGGCCTGAAGCGGTCGCCGCGCCGGCGCGCCTGGCGGTGCGGGGCCTGAAGAGCGACCTGGCCGGGCCGTTCGAGATGACCCTGGCGGCGGGCGCCTGCGCGGCCATTTCCGGCGCCTCGGGTTCGGGCAAGAGCCTCTTCCTGCGCATGGTCGCCGACCTCGATCCGAACCAGGGCGAGGTGCGGCTGGACGGAACCTCGCGGGAGACCTTCACCGCGCCGGAATGGCGTCGGCGGGTACCCTACGTGGCGGCGGAATCGGGCTGGTGGCTGGACCACGCCATCGACCATTTCGCGCCGGAGCGGCGGGCGGCGGCGCGGACGCTGGCGGCCGCGCTGGGCCTTGGCGACACCCAGCTGGAACAGCCCGTGCAGCGGCTCTCCACCGGCGAGAAGCAGCGACTGGCCCTGGTGCGGGCCTTCGTGCTGGAGCCGGGGATCATCCTGCTGGACGAGCCCACTGGGCCGCTGGACCCGGACTCCACCGCCCGGGTGGAGGCGCATCTGAAGGCGATGATGGCGCGTGGGGCGGCGGTGCTGATCGTCACCCATGACCCGCGCCAGGCCGATCGGCTGGGCGCCGCGCACTATCGGATGGCGGACCGCAGGATGACCCGCGTGACCGAGGCGGCGCCGGCATGAACACCATCTCGCTCAGCCCCTCGGACCTGGCGATCGCCTCGTCGCTGCTGCTGTTCGACGCCCTGCTGTCGGTGATCCTGCGGCTGAACCTGCATCGGCAGGTGATCTGGGCCGGGATCCGCATGGTGGTGCAGCTGGTGGCGGTGGGCTTCCTGCTGCGCTGGGTGTTCTCCATGCACCATCCGGCCCTGACCGTGGCGGTGGTGGCGGCGATGTCGATCATCGCCGCGCGCGAGATCGCCGCGCGGCCCGAGCGCAAGTTCAGGGGCTGGGTGGGGCTGGGGATCAGCGGCGTCGGCGTCGCCATCGCCACGGTGGTGACGGTGGGCCTGGCCCTGACCACGGCGATCCGGCCGCAGCCCTGGTACGACGCCCGCTACGCCATTCCCCTGGCCGGGATCGTGCTGGGCAGCGTGCTCAACGCCGGCAGCCTGACGCTGGACACCCTGCTGTCCGACGCCCGGCGCGAGAAGGCGGCCATCGAGGCGCAGCTGGCGCTGGGAACGCCGTTCCGCACGGCCTTCGCCCCCTTGATCCGCAACGCGGTGCGCCGGGGCCTGCTGCCCATCGTCAACCAGATGTCGGCGGCCGGCCTGATCACCCTGCCCGGGATCATGACCGGCCAGATCATCGCCGGCGAGGACCCCATCGAGGCGGTGAAGTATCAGATCCTGCTGATGTTCCTGCTGGCCGGGGCGAGCGGGGTGACGGGCCTTGTCATCGCCGGCCTGGCGGCGGGCCACCTGTCGGACGGGCGCCAGAGGCTGCGGCTGGACCGGTTGCGGTGAGCGAGCGTGCTTGACTCAATTCGATAGTTAGCTAATTATCGAATCATGAGCCTGGTCTTCAAAGCCCTGTCCGATCCCACCCGCCGGCGCGTGCTGCAGCTGCTGCGCAAGGGGCCGATGAGCGCGGGCGAGCTCAGCGACCAGTTCGACGTCTCCAAGCCGACCATGTCGGCGCACTTCGCGGTGCTGAAGGAGGCCGACCTGGTGCATGCCGAGAAGGCCGGCAAGTCCGTGATCTATCACCTGAAGCTCTCGGTGCTCGAGGAGGCGCTGCTGGGCTTCGCCCATTCGCTGGGGCTGGGCGCCGAGGCGCCCGAGCCTCCCAGCCTGAAAGAGGCGCCGGCGCGATGATGAAGTGCATGAAGACGGCTGACGTGATCGAGGGGATCACCTGGGGACTTGGCATTATCGCCGTGGCCCTGACCGCGTCGGTGGCGCGCAAGCTCGGGTTCCTCGAGGGCGACACCGCCGAGCGGCTGGTGATCGGCCTGAACGGACTGATGGTGACCTGGTACGGCAACCGCATGCCCAAGGCCTTCGTCCCGAACGCCCAGGCGCGCCGGGCGAGGCGGGTCGGGGGCTGGTCGATGGTGGTGAGCGGCCTGGCCTACGCCGGGCTCTGGGCGTTCGCCCCGATAGGGGTCGCGACCTCCGGCGGGATGCTCGCCCTCCTGGCGGGGATCGCCGTGACGCTCGGCTACTGCCTGTCCCTGAGGCTCGGGCCCAAGGCCGCCTGAACCGGAAGGCCCGGCCCTGGCGGCCCCGGGACCGGTCACGGCTCGGCGAAGTCGGTGATGATTTCGCGCGCGACCAGGGGCGTGTTCTCGTCGAGGACGAAGTGGCCGGCGTCCAGCCAGACCAGCCGGGCCTGGGGCAGGTCCTTCAGGAAGGCCTCGGCGCCGGCCGGAATGAAGAAGGGATCCTTGCGGCCCCAGAGGATCAGGGTCTTGGGCTGGCAGACGCGGAAATAGGCGTGCCAGGCGTCATAGGCCGCCACGTTGGTCTTGTAGTCCGACAGCAGGTCGAGCTGGTAGGCGTCGGTCCCCGGGCGATCCAGGAGCTGCTGGTCGAACACCCAGTTGTCCGGGCTGATGCGTTCGGGCGCGGCGGCGCCGACCTGGTATTGGAATTGGGTGGTCTCAGCGGCGAGGAAGCTGCGGGCCGCGGCCTCGGTGGCGGAGTCGCGGTGATCCCAGAGGGGCAGGAAGACCTGCTTGGGCAGGTCGCCGACGCCCTCGAGGTATGCGTTGGCGTTCTGGATCACCAAGCCCTTCACCTGGTCGGGGCGGGCGACGGCGATGCGGAAGCCGACCGGGCCGCCGTAGTCCTGCATGTAGAGGACGTAGGACTTCAGGTTCAGCTGATCGATCAGCCCGGTCACGTGGGCCGTCAGGTTCTCGAAGCTGTAGTGGAACTCGGTCGCGGCGGGGGCCTCCGAATAGCCGAAGCCGATGTAGTCGGGCGCGATGACGTGAAAGCGGCCGGCCAGGGCCGGGATCAGGTCCCGATACATGTGCGACGAGCTGGGAAACCCGTGCAGCAGGATGATCGTCGGCAGGGCGGGGTCGCCGGCCTCCCGGTAGAAGACCTTGCGGCCCTTCACGGTGGCGGTTCGGTAGAGGACGGAGGGCATGGAGATGGCTTTCTGAGATGGAGTGGAGAGATCGGCCGCGTGTGACGGCGGAGACAGGGCGAGCAGCGCCATGCCGGCGGCCAGGGTCGCCGCCAGGCGGAGCGGGGCAGGGGTCATGAGAGATGTAACCGTTGTTGTTATGTTTTAACGGTGTCTCTTCCGCAAACACCTGTCAAGTGCTATTTTAACGGTTACGCGGCGATCGTCGCCGACGTGGCGGCGAACTTGGCGGCGAAAGGGTGAGGCTTTGGCCCAGGATGCGGGAAGCGAATGGCGCGACGGCCTGCCGTTCTTCGGCGGTTCGGCGTGGCTGGACCTGGTCAACACGACGGCGGTGGTGGACGGCGCGCCGGTGGACTTCATCGCCGGCCTGGACGACTTCCGCCGATGGGTGAAAGCCGCCGCCTTGCCGGTCCCGAGCCCTCCGGACGAGGCAGACCATCAGGCCGCCCTGGCCCTGCGCCAAAGACTGCGGGAAGCCGCGCCGTCGCTCTCGGCGGGCGGCGCGCCGCCGGCCCCGCTGGTGGAGACCTTGAACGGAGCCCTGGCCGGGCTCAGCGCCAGCCCCAGGCTGGAGGTTCGCGATGGCGCGGCGGCGCTGCGCGACCGGCTGGCCTTTTCGGGCCCGCCCGCGACCGCCCTGGTGGCCGAGGACGCCGCGCGGTTCCTGTGCGAGTACGAACCGGCCCGCCTGCGCGGCTGCGCCAGCCCGACCTGCA
Source organism: Pseudomonadota bacterium (assembly GCA_018241335.1). Taxonomy (GTDB): domain Bacteria; phylum Pseudomonadota; class Alphaproteobacteria; order Caulobacterales; family Caulobacteraceae; genus Acaudatibacter. The sequence goes on along the minus strand of JAFEEA010000072.1, from coordinate 7,759 downwards.
CCATGGTGTTCTACGACCGAGGCCGCAACAACACCCGGCGCTGGTGCTCGATGTCCATCTGCGGCAACCGGGAAAAGGTCGCCGCCTACAGGGCGCGCAAGGCCGGCCGATGACCGCGGCGGGCTGTCGATTCGGGCGGCCCTGAGCCCCCTAGACCCAACCCTTCACGGCGTCGGCGCGGACCATGTGCACCAGGCGGTCGAAGCGCAGGCCGGTGACGGCGCCGTCGGGCGCGCGGATGAGGGCGACGCGGCTGGGCTCGATCGGGTCGTCGTCGAGGTGGAAGAGGTCGGGGTCCTGCGGATCGGCGGGGTGGAGGGTGAAGCCGCCCTTCCAGGGGCCGCGGCGGCTGTGCAGGCGCAGGGCGCCGTCCTCGGCCTTGAGCTGGATGCGGCCGACCTGGCCCATGATGCGGAAGTTGGTCAGGCGGCCCGGCAGGGCCTCGTAGACGCCGGGGGCGGCGGCGAGGACGTCTGCGTCGATGCCGGTGGGCGGGGCGAGGCTCGGCGGCGGGGCGTCGAGGAGGGCGGCCAGCAGGCGCTTGTTGAGCTGCTCGAAGGTGTCGAAGGCGGTGTTGCAGTGGACGATCAGGGCCAGGTCCTCGCCCGGAATGACGATCAGCATGCTGTTCCAGCCGCCCAGGACGCCGCCGCCATGGCCGAAGGTGCGCCGGCCGTGGCGCTCGGTGCGGTCGAAGGAGAGGCCCCAGGAGGCCAGGCGCTCGTGCGGCGCCCAGCCGGGGCCGACCATCGCGTCGAAGGTCTCCGGCTTCACGATGCCGGCCCCCCGGCGCAGCAGGGCGGCGGCGTAGCGCGCCATGTCGGGCACGGTGGACTGGACGGCGCCGGCCGCCCCGCCGCCACGCACATGCTGGTACTTACCGCGGATGTTCTTGCCGTCGGCGGTGGGCTCGTCCTCGATCGGGGTCCCGTCCCGGGCGGCGAACTCGCGCGCCTCCTCGCCCGGCGCCCAATGGTAGCCGGCGGTGAGGTCGGGGTGGGGCATGTCGTGGAGATCGGAGTTGGTCATGCCGAGGGGGCCGAAGATGCGCTTTTGCAGGACCTGGGCGATGGGCATGCCCTCGGCCCTGGCCACCACCTCGCCCAGCAGGGCGAAGGCCAGGTTCGCGTAGGACCACTTGAAGGCGGGCGGGACCTCGAGCGTGACGCCGTTGGGGAAGAGGCCCAGCAGGTCGGTGTCCGGCGTGTCGGACCACAGGGAGGGGGTGATCTCCTTCATCTCCTCGGGCGTGGCGACCTCGCCGATGCCGGAGACGTGGGTCAGCATGTGGCGCAGGCGGATGTCGGAGCCGTCGCCGCCGTCGCCGTGGAAGGTGACCTCGGGCACCAGGTCGACGATGCGGTCATCGAGGCTGAGGCGGCCTTCGTCGACGAGGGCCATCAGCGAAAGGCCGACCATGGTCTTGGTGATCGAGCCGATGCGCTGGCGAAGCTCCGGATGCTGGGGCTTGCCGGCCTCGATGTCGGCGAAGCCGTAGCCCTTGGCGAAAGCGAGATCCTGGCCCGAGACCACGCCCACCGAGAAGCCGGCGGGGCGCAGATCGGCCAGGGCGGCTCTGGCGGCCGCGTCTACGCGCGCCGCGTCGGAAGCTGTGAACGGCATGAGGTCCTCCCGACCTGCAGTTGAGCGCAATCGACGCCGCTTGTCTTGGCCATATGGCGAGCGCGGCGCGTTCCCGGCGCGGATTCGGGGGTTCCGAGGCCCGAAGGTTGCATTTTGCCCTGCCGGCGCGCCTACTTACCGGCATTCCGCCGCGGAACAGGCCGGGCGGGGCAGGCTCAGGGGACGGGCCATGCAGAGATTTGTCGCCAGGCACAATGTGCAGCACTTCCGGGAGCTGCTCGCCAAGGAGACCGACCCCCAGCAACGCGCCATGTTGGACAAGCTGCTGGGCGAGGAGCTGGCCAAGCTGGCCGCGGAGGCCTCCGACGGGCCGGAGGCGGGCGCCGACGCGCCGGGCGAGGCTTCCGGGCCGCCGGCGGAGGGCTCGACGCCAGGCTAGATCACGCCTGCGCCGCCTCGACCTTGGCGGCCAGGCGCATCAGCTTCAGGGCGCTGGCCGGATTGACGCTGATCGAGTCGATCTTCTCCTCGATCAGGAAGCGGGCGACCTCGGGCCAGGTGGCCGGCGCCTCGCCGCAGACGCCCACATGGCGATGGTTGCAGTGCGCGCCGACGATGGCCTGGCGCAGCATCTCCAGCACCCCCGGATCGCGCTCGTCGAAGTCGAAGGCGACCGCCTCGGAGTCGCGGTCGACGCCGAGCACCAGCTGGGTGAGGTCGTTCGAGCCGATGGAGAAGCCGTCGAAGAGGTCGGAGAAGGCGTCGATCTGGACGACGTTATTGGGGATTTCGCACATCATGTAGACCTCAAGGCCGCCTTCGCCCCGCTTCAGGCCGTTGGCCGCCATCGCCGCCAGCACCCGCTCGCCCTCAGCAACGCGGCGGCAGAAGGGGATCATGACCTTGAGGTTGGTCAGGCCCAGGGTCTCGCGCACCTGGCGCAGGGCGCGGCATTCGAGCGCGAAACCGTCGGCGTAGGCCGGGTGGGCGTAGCGGGAGGCGCCGCGGAAGCCGAGCATGGGATTGGCCTCCGGCGGCTCGAAGTCGCGGCCGCCGGCGAGGGCGGCGTACTCGTTGGTCTTGAAGTCCGACAGGCGGATGATCACCGGGCGCGGGAAGAAGGCGGCGGCGATGGTCCCGACCCCCTCGGCCAGGCGCTGGACGAAGCCGTCGGCCGGAGAGGCGAAACCCAGGCCCAGGCGGGCGACGGCGGCCCGCGCCCTGGCCCCGGTGACGCGCTCGGGATGGGCGGCGGCCATGGGGTGGACGGCGATGTCGCGGCTGATGATGAACTCCATGCGCGCCAGGCCGACGCCCGCGACGGGCAGCTGGGCATGGGCGAAGGCGGCCCGCGGGTCGCCGAGGTTGAGCATGATCTCGGTGCGGGTGGGCTTCAGGTCGCTCACCGCAACGCGTTCGACGTCGAAGGGCAGGGCGCCGCCGAACACCTGTCCCGCTTCGCCGGCGGCGCAGGAGACCGTGACCGACTGGCCGGTCTGAAGGCGCGTGGTGGCGTCGCCTGCGCCGACCACGGCCGGCACGCCCATCTCGCGGGCCAGGATGGCGGCGTGGCAGGTGCGCCCGCCCCGGTCGGTGACGATGGCCGAGGCGCGCTTCATCACCGCTTCCCAGTCCGGGCTGGTGGCGGCGGCGACCAGCACCTCGCCCGGCTGGAAGGCTTCGAGGTCCTGCTGCGAGCGGACGACCCGCACGGCGCCGGCCGCGATGCGGTCGCCGACGGCCTGGCCGGAAACCAGCACCGGCCCCTCGCCCTTCAGCCGCCAGGTCTCGATCTCGTTGTGCGCCCGGCGCGAAGCCACGGTCTCCGGCCGCGCCTGCAGGATGTAGAGCGGGCCGTCCGGGCCGTCCTTGGCCCATTCGACGTCCATGGGGCGCGGCCGGCCGGCGGCCGCGGAGAAGTGGTCTTCGATGGTCAGCGCCATGCCGGCCAGCGCCAGCACCTCGGCGTCGGTGACGCAGTAGCGGGCGCGGTCGGCCCTGCTGACGGCCCGCTCAACCGGCGCGCCGCCCCGCCGGCCGGAAAGCGCCAGCTTGATCGCCTTGGCGCCCAGGCGGTGGGACAGGATGGCCCGGCGCCCCTGCCGGAAAGTGGGCTTGTGGACATAGAACTCGTCCGGGTCGACGCGGCCCTGCACCAGCGTTTCGCCGAGGCCATAGGCGCCGGTGACCAGCACGACGTCGGAAAAGCCCGTCTCGGTGTCGAGGGTGAAGATGACGCCGCTGGCGCCGCGGTCGGCGCGGACCATCTTCATCACCGCCACGGACAGATAGACCTTGAAGTGGTCGAAGCCGTTGTCGGTCCGGTAGACGATGGCGCGGTCGGTGAAGATGGAGGCGAAGCAGCGCCGGCACGCCTCCAGCACCGCCGCCTCGCCGCGCACCCACAGGTAGCTCTCGTGCTGGCCGGCGAAGCTGGCGCCGGGCAGGTCCTCGGCGGTGGCGGAGCTGCGCACGGCGACGGCGAGGTCAGGCCCGTGCGCGGCGGCCATGGCGCGCCAGGCGGCGGCGATTTCGGCCAGCAGCGGCGGGTGGGCGGTGGCCTCGTAGACGATCGCGCGCGCGGCTTCGGCGGCCTTGGCCAGGGCTCGCACGTCGCGCACGTCGAGGCCGTCCAGGATGGCGTGCAGCGGGGCCCAGGCGCCCGCTGCGGTGAGGGCGTCGCGATAGGCCTGGGCGGTGACGGCGAAACCGGGCGGGGTGCTGACCCCCTCGCCGGCGAGGGCCGTCAGCTCGCCGATGGCGGCGGTCTTGCCGCCGACCAGGGGCGTGTCGGTGGAGCGCAGTTCGGCGAAGTCGCGGATATAGGTCATGGGCTGCGGCTCGCGCACGCGTTCAGGGAGCCGGCCGGGCCGGCGAAGCGGCAGGGCGTTCCTGAGCGGGCGCGGGCGCGGCCGCCGGCGCGGCCGGCTTGACGTCGGGCGGGTTGACGTGCGGCGGCAGGGGGCGGTTGCAGCCGGCGATCGCCAGGGCCAAAGCCGCGGCCAGCGGTAGAGCGATCCTAGTCATGGAAGGGGTTCCTCGGATTGGCCGCATGCAACGCCAGGCGGCGCGGCGGGGCCTTGATCTGGCGCAACGCGGGGCCTCGCCCGGGCGTTGACCTCGATCAAGGCCGATGGCGCGGGGCTGGCGGAGGATCGTCAACGAGGCGCAGGAGGCCGGGCGCAGTAGGCCAGGCGCAGGAGGCAAGGCCATGAAGGTCGAGGTCGAAGATGCCAAGGAGCGGCCGGAACTGGCGATTTCCGGCGACGACGCCTTCTACATCCTGATGCGGGCGCGCGAGTTCGACGAGAAGACGCCGAACGCGGACCCGGACAGCGGCTCCAACGCCGTCGACGACGGGGCGGCGGATACGCTGGAAGACCAGGCGGACGACAGCGTCGAGGCCGAGCTGACGGCGGCGATCCGCGGGCTCAACGACGACGCCCAACTGGACCTGATCGCCCTGACCTGGATCGGCCGGGGCGACTTCACCCTGGCGGAGTGGAGGCAGGCGCGAGAGGCGGCCCGCGACATCGGGCGGGCGCGGATCGTCCGCTACCTGCGCGAAATTCCCCTGCTCAGCGACTACCTGGACGAGGGCCTGTCGCAGATGGGCTTCTCGCTCGAGGACTACATGGCGGGCTGACCGCCGTCCTTTCCGGAATGGCGGACCCGAAGACATGGCCGGAGTCACATCTCGCTTCGCCAATCGCACCGACGCCGGGCGAGCCCTGGCCGTGCGTCTGGCGGGATTGGGGCTGACCGATCCCGTCGTCTACGCCCTGCCGCGTGGCGGCGTGCCGTTGGCGGTGGAGATCGGCCGGATGCTGGAAGCGCCGGTGGAACTGGTGCTGGTGCGCAAGATCGGCGCCCCTGGTCAATCCGAGCTCGCCCTGGCGGCGGTGGTCGACGGCGAGGACGCCCAGACGGTGGTGAACGAAGCGGTGGCGGACCTGACCGGCGCCGACGCGGACTTTCTGGACAGGGCGCGGCAAAAGGCGCTGGCCGAGATCGAACGGCGCCGCGCCCTCTACTTCGCCGGACGGAAGCGCGTTTCGCCGGCCGGCCGGACCGCGATCGTGGTGGACGACGGCCTGGCGACGGGCGCTACCGCCAAGGCGGCCCTGCAGGCGCTGCGCCGGCAGGGGGCGGCGCGGGTCGTGCTGGCCGTGCCGGTGGCCCCCAGGGATACGCTCGACGCCATGCGCGGCGAAGCGGACGACATCGTCTGCCTGAACCCGGCGGAGGAATTCTGGGGCGTCGGCGCCTTCTACGACGACTTCCACCAGCTGACGGACGAGGAAACCCTGGGGCTGCTGCGGAAGGCCTGGTCGGAGCGAGGCGCGGGCGGGCGGTCGCAAGCGGTGACCATTTCGCCCCTGGGCCTGCCGGGCGACCTCAATGTGCCCGCCGAAGCGCGCGGGGTGGTGCTGTTCGCCCACGGCAGCGGCTCGAGCCGGATGAGCCCGCGCAACAGGGCGGTGGCCGAGGACCTGAACCGGCGAGGCTTCGCGACCCTGCTGCTGGACCTGCTGACCGAGGCCGAGGCGGATGACCGGCACAACGTCTTCGACATCGACCTGTTGGCGCAGCGGCTGGTCCAGGCGGTGGAATGGATCGAGCTGCATCCGGACCTGGGCGCCCTGCCGCTGGGCCTGTTCGGGGCGAGCACCGGCGCGGGCGCGGCGCTGAAGGCGGCGGCCGGACTGGGGCGGAGGGTGCAGGCCGTGGTGTCGCGCGGCGGCCGGCCGGACCTGGCGGGCGAAGCGGACCTGCCCCGGGTGACGGCGGCGACCCTGCTGATCGTGGGCGGCGACGACCGTGGGGTGATCGCGCTCAACGAGGCGGCCCTGTCGGCCCTGACCTGCGACAAGCGCCTGGAGCTGGTGCCCGGAGCGACCCACCTGTTCGAGGAGCCCGGGACGCTCGAGGCGGTGATGCGGCTGGCCGGCGCGTGGTTCGAGGCGCGCCTGACCGGCCCATCGGCCCTGCCGCTGAAGATCGCCGTGCCGCAGCCGCCGGCGCTGACGCCGGAGGGCCGGCTGAAGGCGGCGGTCGAACCGCTGCCCGACATCGACGACGACGCCTTCGCCGCGGCGTTCGACCGGTTCGCCGAGGCGCGGGTGGTGCTGCTGGGCGAGGCCAGCCACGGGACCAGCGAATTCTACCGGGCTCGGGCGGCGATCACGCGGCGCCTCATCCAGCGGCACGGCTTCGACATGGTGGCGGTGGAGGCCGATTGGCCCGATGCGGCGGCCATCGACCGGCACGTGCGGCCAAGGCCGGCCCGCAAGGAACACCAGGCAGCCGCCTCAGAGGCTCCGTTCACCCGCTTTCCGACCTGGATGTGGCGCAACCGCGAGATGGAGGCCTTCGTGCGCTGGCTGCGCGAGCACAACGCCGGCCAGGCGGCCGGCCGGCGCACGGCTTTCTATGGCCTGGACCTCTACAACATGCGCGCGTCGATGGCGGCGGTGCTGCGCTATCTGGACGGCGTGGATCCGCAGGCGGCCGCCGAGGCGCGCGACCGCTACGCCTGCCTGACGCCCTGGAGCGCCGAACCGGCCGGCTATGGCCGCGCCGCCCTCAGCCGGGGCTACGCCTTCTGCGAAGGGCCGGTGCTGGACATCCTGCGCGACATGGTGCGCAAGTCCCTCGACTATGCCGAACACGACGGCGAACGGTTCTTCGACGCGGCCGAGAACGCGCGGCTGGTGGCCGACGCCGAGCGCTACTACCGGGTCATGTACTACGGGGCGCACGAGTCCTGGAACCTGCGCGACACGCACATGTTCGAGACCCTGGAACGCGTCCTGGCGCTGCGGGGGCCGACGTCGAAGGCGGTGGTCTGGGCGCACAATTCCCACATCGGCGACGCGCGGTTCACGGACATGGGGGCGGCGCGGGGCGAGCTGAACCTGGGTCAGCTCTGTCGCCAGCGGTTCGGGCGCGAGGCGGCGCTGATCGGATTCGGAACCCACACGGGCGCCGTGCTGGCGGCCCAGGACTGGGACGCGCCGGGCGTGGCCATGCCGGTGCGGCCGTCGCGGTTCGGAAGTTTCGAGGCCCTGTGCCACGAGACCGGGACGCCCCGGTTCCTCCTGGATCTGCGCCCCGGTCACAACGAGGCGGTGCGCGCCGACCTGCGGGAGCCGCGGCTGGAGCGCTACATCGG
>JAFEEA010000071.1 GCA_018241335.1 Pseudomonadota bacterium | reverse complement strand
GTCGCCGGCCTCCCCGCGTCCGACCGCGGCCCCGATCAGGCTGGCGGCGGCCGTGCCGACGCCCCCGGCGGCCAGGCTGGCGACGACCGCCAGGGCGTTCATGCCGTTGACGGCCGCGGCCGCGCCCGTGCCGATGCGGGCGATCACCGCGAAGCTGAGGGCCAGACAGACATAGAGCAGGGATTGCTGCAAGCTGATCGGCAGGCCGATGCGCAGGTAGGCGGCCAGTTCCCCGCCCGCCCCGGCGACCTCGCGTCGGCCGGTCAGGCCGTCGACCGGGGCGACGCGGTAGGCCAGGACGATATGCATCGCCAGGGCCGCAGCCGCCGCCAGGCTCGCGCCCAGGCCCGCGCCATAGGCGCCCAGGGCCGGAAGCGGTCCGGCCCCGAGCGCCAGTCCCCAGACCAGCGCCGCGTGCAGCGGCAGCTGCAGCAGGGTGATGGCCATGGCCCGACCGGCCTTGCGCGCGCCGTACCAGTAGGCGCTGAAGGTCATGTTGAGCCCCAGCAGCGGCAGGATCGGCGTGAAGCCCTTCAGGAACTCGCCGCCGGCCCGGGCGGCGACGGGATCGCGGATCGCCAGGGCGACCGCCTCCGGTCCGATCAGAATCGCCGTCCCGGCCAGGGCGACGCCCAAGGCTCCGCAGAGCAACAGGCCCCATCGCAGCGCAACGCCCGCGGCGGCGGTCTCGCCGGCCCCGAGCCGGCGCGCCACCACGGTCTGGACCCCGGCGTCCAGGCCGAACAGCAGCGCCAGCAGGATCGAGAACAGGGCATTGGCGACCCCGATGCCGGCCAGGGCGGCGTCGCCCAGCCGGCCCGCGGCCGCCGTGCTGACGAGCCCGAGCAGGCTCTGGGCGACGAGGTTCGCAGCCACCGGACTGGACAGGCGGCCCAGGGTCTTCAGGCGCGGCGATTTCAGGACGGCGAACAGCATGACGGCGCTCCAGGGTGGGACGTCACCGTCGCCCTAGCGCGCCGTCGTATGCCGGAATACTGAATTTGGTTCAGGAGTGATTTCGAAAATTCCGAAATCGCGCCGCCATCGCTACACCCGGCGGCCAACCACTGCATGGTAGGCCAGCAGCACCACGATCGCGCCGATCACGGCCACGAAGATGCTGTAGAGATTGATGCCCGTGGGGGCCGAGTGGCCGAAGAAGTTGAAGATGAACCCGCCCACGATGGCGCCGACGACGCCCAGGACGATGTCCATGATCACTCCTTCGCCGCGTTTGTTGATGATCTTGCTGGCGATGAAGCCGGCGATCAGGCCGACAACCAGCCACGCGAGAATCGACATGACGTTCCCTCCGCTAGGTGGGGCGGACTTGTTCCGCCTATGCCTAACGAAAGCGTCAGGCCCACAGAAGTTCCGGGGCCGGTCGAGGCCTATGCCGTGATCCGGTTGAGCAGCCCCATCAGCATCGGGGCCATGTAGAGGCGGTCGGCCTCGTGAGGCTCGCGCTCGCGGTCACCCAGGCGCAGGTCGGCCACCGCGTTGATGGCGGCGTTGAGCATCTGGGCCGCGACGGCCGGGTCCACTGCGCGCAGCACACCGCTGGCGACGCCGTCGGCGATCATGCCCGACCAGCGCCGGGCGATCCGGTCGGAACGTTCGATGACGCCGGCGCGTAGCGGTTCAGGCAGGGACTGCAGGGCCGAGGTCCGCATCAGCGGCCCACGCGGGGTGAGCTGGAACTCGGCAAGGGCCGCGGCGGCCGAATGCAACCGCACCCAGGGGTCGGCGTCCAGGTCCAGGGCCGCGGTCTGGGCGGCCTTCAGAACGTCGTAGGTGCGCTCGAACCCCGCCACCACCAGGTCGTCCTTGGCCTCGATGTGGTGATAGAAGGCGCCCTTGGTGCGCTTCAGCGCCGCCGAGATCCGCTCCACCGAGGCGCCCTTGTAGCCGTGCTGGTTGATCTGGCGCGTGGCGGCGGTCAGCAAGGCCTCGGGCACGTCGCCTTCGCCGGCGGCCATGGCGGGCTCAAGATCCAGCGGCTGGGGCGCCCAGACCATGCCCGGCGCGGCCAGGCCGTTCAGCAGCACGTCCAGCATCCGCTCGCACAGGCGCGGGTGATCCTCGACGTCGTAGCGGTGGATCCAGGCGCGCAGCCAGTAGATCTGTTCCAGGATGATGTTGGTCCGCGCCGCCGCGGCGCTGCCCCGCAGCCAGCTCAGTTCCGGCGTGCGCAGGAGGTCGCGCACCTTGCCGAAGAAGGCGTAGTAGCGCGCCAGCACCGCCGCCTGCGCCGGCTCCGAAAGGGTCCGGATGTCCGAGAAGATCGGAATTTCCGGTTCTTCGCCGGTGCGGATCCGCGCCCTGAGCGCGAAGTGGCCACGCACGAACCGCGTCACCCGCTCGGCCGCGGTGTCGGCGACCAGGGCCTCCTCGGCCAGGCGCTGCAACCGCTCCAGCCCAGAAATGAAGCACGCCGCGGCCAGGGCTTCCTTCTTGCCGAAGTAGTAGGCGATGCCGGTTGTGACCATGCCGGCCCGCGCGGCCACCTCCGCCAGGGTCATGCCGCGCACGCCCCGCTCGTTGAGAACGGTCGTAGCCACGCCCACGATGAGCTCGCGGCGAGCGTTGAACTTGCGCCCGCCCCGCCCGGCGGCCCGGTCCGGCATGTCGACGTCCACATCGGTCATCAGAGCCGAGCTAGCCCGGCCTAGGTCCCGCGTCCACACCCCGAAGGGTCGCACGCGAGCGATTTCGCTCAGGTAATCTGGGTGATGGCGGAGGCCCGCGTCGCCGGGTCCTCTCCGTGGCCCATCTCCGCGGTCGCGGCGGCTTCCTGCAGGTTGGCGAGGTTGCGTTCGTGGGTGGCTTGGTCGATCCGGTAGAAGCGCAGCACGAAGATGGCCAGGGCGCTCATCACCGCAGAGACGGGCAGGTAGGCCAGGCCCAGGTTGCGGATGATGTGCGGGTCCACCGTGCCTTGCTGGGCGTGGGCGGGGAAGTGCACCGCCGTGACGATCAGCGAGCCGGCGAAGGCGCCGATCCCCGCCGTCACCTTGGGCAGAAGGCCATTGGCCGCGAACAGCAGCCCCTCAGAGCGCACGCCGGTTCGGGCGGCGTTGTCCTCCACCACGTCGGCCACCATGGAGGTGACGATGATGTAGCCCATCAGCCCCAGCACCCCGGCCACGAAGGCGTCGGCGAGCAGGATCGGGGTCAGCCACGGCGTCCCGTTGGCGGGCATCAGGCCCAGCAGGCGCAGGGAGATCGGAATAAGCGAGGCCACCAGCGAGATGGCGAAGAGGCTGATCATCGTCCGCTTCTTGCCGTATCGCTTGGACACCCAGGGGGCCAGGAACGTGCCGAGGAAGGTGGCCGGGATGGAGGCCAGGATCAGGATCGCCGTGGTCTGCGGCGCCAGACCCCAGAAGTGCAGGTAGAGATAAGGGTTCACCGTCGCCGTAACGCCGCCGGCGATGCCCGAGATCAGGCCCGACGCCATCAGGGCGGCCATCGACGGATTGGCCAGGGCCCGGAACGATTCCTTCAGCGCAGAGCCGAAGCTCGACTTGCGCGGCGGCGTGAGGCTGAGCGTCGGGATCAGCCGGTGCGTCGCCATCGACGACAGCAGGATCGAGACCAGGATCACACCCGCCGCGATCGCGCCCCACTGGGAGTAGCCTTCGCGGTTCAGCGCCCCCAGGGTGTGGGTGGCGTCGCGCCGCAGGAAGACCACGTTCAGCAGGGCCACCATGACGCCGGCGCCGGCGACGCCGAACAGCCAGCGATAGGCGATCAGGCTGGTGCGCTCGTTGTAGTCGGGCGCCAGTTCCGGGGCCAAGGCCGACGAGGGAATCTCGTACATGGCGTTGAATATCCGAACGATCACCAGCACCCCCACCATGTAGGCGAAGAGCTGCATGGGCGCCCATGCCGTCGGCGGGTGCCACAGGGCGTAGAACGCCGCCGCGCACGGGAAGGCCGCCGCGTACATGAACGGGTGGCGCCGGCCCCAGCGCGTGCGCACGCCGTCGGACCATTGGCCCACCAGGGGGTCCACCACGGCGTCCACGATCTGCGAGATCATGATCGCCGCCCCGACCAGAACCGCCGATATCCCCACGGCCAGGTTCAGGTACTGCACGATGATGGAGGTCGACAGCGCCTGGCTGGCGACCCCGAACGCCACCGAGCCCAGGCCGTAGCTCAGCTTGGTCCCCATCCCCAGGCGACGGGGGGGCGGATCGGCGACCGACATGGGGGGCTCCTGGGCGAAAGCGACTGCGGTCATGATCAGCGGAACCGATACTGAAGTTCCAGCCCGTATGTGCGCGGGGGGATCAGGCCGATGGACTGGTTGTAGGCCGGCAGGCCCGCCGCCGGCGCGCCCAGCAGGGTGGCGCTGACGTTGTCGTAGCCGTTCACATTGGTCAGGTTCTTCACGAAGGCGATCACCGTGTAGCGGTTGTCCTTGGCGGTGAAGCTCGCCCGCATGTCCACCTGGCTATAGGCCGGCGCCAGGTACCAGGGGCGGTTGAAGATCGAGTCGTACGTCCGGTCCTTCCAGATCCAGCTCGCCGACAGGTTCAGGTCCCCGGCGTCCAGGTGGAAGGTGTAGTTGCCGTTCAGCGAGATCTTGTTGCGTGGCGACTGCGGCACCGTCTGGCCCTTCAGGTCCTGGTTGCCCAGCCCCGGCTGCACCGTGTCCACGAAGCAGCAGCCGTTCTCGATGGTCGCGTGCAGATAGGAATAGTTGAACAGGATCTGCAGGTTGTCGATCGGCTGCCAGATCGTCTCGAACTCGGCTCCGTAGGACACGACCCGGTTGATGTTGAAGAAGAAGGTCGCCACCGGCCCGGTGGTCGGCTGCACCGACAGCGGGATCTGCATGCCGTCGTAGTGGTAGTAGAACAGGGCGCCGTTGATCTGGAACTGGCGGCCGAACACCTTCTTGGCCCCCAGTTCATAGGCATCGATGGCCTCCGGCGCGGTCTGCGGCGCCGCCGACAGGGTGCCGGAGTTGAAGCCGCCCGACTTATAGCCGCGGCTGTACTTGGCGTAGACCAGGGTGCTGGTGTCGGGCGTCCACTCGAGCCCGGCCGTGCCGGTCCAGGCGCTCCAGGTCCCGTCCAGGCGCCGGGAGTAGACGCCGGTGGCGGCGTTCAGGGTCGGCGGACCGACCACGCCCGGGAACGATCCGAAGGAGATCAGGGCGCTGGTGATGTCCAGCACCGGCGTATAGGCGCCGAAGGTCCCCGCCGGATAGCCGCACACCGGCAATCCGAAGCAGAGTTGGCGGGTGTTCTCCACCCCGGCCTTGCTGTCGTGGCTATAGCGGATGCCGCCGGTCAGCTTCAGCGCGTCGGTGAACTTCCAGTCGAACTGGGCGAAGCCGGCGTAGCTGTCGGCATGCATGTTCTGGTCGATGTAGTAGATGTCCCGGGTCGGATTGGCCGGGCCGTTGGCGGGCGCCGCCAGCTGCGGCTGGTTCGGCAGGGGGATGTCGACCGGCTGATCGTAGTGCTCGTGGTACTGGTAGAACCCCGCGATCCACTGCAGCGGCCCGCCGCCGGTTGAGGTCAGGTCCAGCTCGTTGGAGAAGTAGGTCTTGTTCTCTTTGTACTGGAACAGCACCGTCGGATAGACGGTCAGCGGAGGGCAGGCCGCCAGCGGGTAGCAGATGAAGCTGGGCGTCGTCGGGAACTGGTACGACGTGATGGCGGTGTTGTCGTAGTCCGTCTCCAGCTTGTAGCGATAGGTCGAGAAGCCGCCGATGTACTTCAGGTCGGCGTTCCAGGGCGTGTGCCACACCGCCTGGGCGGCGACGGAGTAGTCGTTGGTCAGCCGCGCCCGCTCGGGCGTGTTGGTGCTGAAGTTGCGCAGGTTGGCGGCTCCGGGGTTCTGGGTCGCCGAGCCGACCTCGGTGAAGCCCGCCGTCGTGAACCCGTAGGACGCGCCGGGGCCGAGGCTGCCCGGAGGGAATGGCGAATAGTCGTAGGACCCGTTCGAATTGCCGCCCCGATAGCTGGAATCGTAGCCGAAGTCGGCGACCTTCAGCCAGAAGTCCAGGTGTTCGCCCAGGTTGGCGTCGACCTGACCCTCGACATAGTAGCTCGACCCGCGCCCGCCCTCGCTGGGGCCGCCGGCCAGGTTGTGGAAATAGCCGTGGCTCTGGACGTTGCGGTACGCCGCCAGACGAAGCCTCCATTCGTCGTTGAGCGGCCCTGAGACCGCGGCCTCGAAATTGTGGACGCCATAGTTGCCGATGTTGGCCCGTGCCTCGGCGTAGAACGTCTTGGTCGGCCGGCGCGAGATGGAATTGATCGCCCCGCCCACCGAGTTGCGGCCATAGAGGGTGCCCTGCGGCCCGCGCAGCACCTCGACCTGCTGCACGAACAGGGAGTCGCCGGCGGCGGCCACGACGCTCGAGTTGTAGACCCCGTCGCTGTAGGTCGCGACGCCCGGGTCGGTGGACAGGTTGTTGGTCTGTCGCCCGACGCCCCGCACGAAGGCCCGGTCCAGCGAGGTCGAATAGGCCAGGCCCGGCGTGAAGTTGGTCAGGTCCTGGATGGTCTCGATGCCGACCAGGTCGCGCTGCTTGGCCGTGTAGGCCGACACCGCCACCGGCACCTGCTCCAGATTCTCCGAACGTTTCTGGGCGGTGACGATCAGTTCGCCCAGCACCGGCACGGCGTCCGAAGACGAGGCCGACGCGCCGCCGGCCGCGGCGGTCGCGGCGCGCGTGACGCCGGCCGTTCCCAGGGCGATGAGGGCGCAGGACGCGCTCAACAGGAATCGTTTGGACATGGTGACCCTCCCCCACGGCGCGGGCGCCGTTTTGTTTTTGAAGTACGCTTCCTACCCAGTCCGCTTCGAGCCCTTTGCGGCTTCCGGCGGTCACTCTTGCCGAGCTTGTTCAATTCTTCCCGGCATATAGAAGAGCATGATCGTGCGCGACAGCATGCGCGCGATGTCGACGAGCTCGGAACGCCAAGAAATTTGAAAAAACGGTACTGATCTTTTCACTGAAGCGCTAGGGGTCTGCGACAGTTTTCTGAAAGGCGTTCGCAAGGGCGGTCCGCTCGCCCCCGTCGCGGCCGGGTGCTAGAGGTCAAGCATGGCCGACGCCGCCCTCATTCCCCTGGCGGACCTGCTGCTGCGCGGCGGGGTCTGCCTGTTGCTGCTCATGTTGGCGGGGCTGATGGCAAGGGACCACGGCCGGGTCGTCGCCGGCCGACTGGGCGCCGCCTTCTGCCTGGGCGTGGCGGCCTATGCGGTATGCTCGGCCGCCGGCGTGCATGCGCGACTGGGCCCGTGGTCGGCGCCGATCATGGCCCTGGCATCGGGAAACAACCTGGTCTTCTGGCTGTTCGCGCGCAGCCTGTTCGACGACGGATTCCGGCCCCGCGCCTGGCACGCCGGCCTGTGGTTGGCCGTGGTGGCGCTCGGCCTGGACCT
The DNA here is from genome assembly GCA_018241335.1 of Pseudomonadota bacterium. Lineage (GTDB taxonomy): Bacteria > Pseudomonadota > Alphaproteobacteria > Caulobacterales > Caulobacteraceae > Acaudatibacter. The sequence goes on along the minus strand of JAFEEA010000071.1, from coordinate 9,920 downwards.
AGGCCTGGCCCTGCCGCCCCAGAAGACCGGCCTGACCCTGGTCGCCTCCGCGGCCGAGACCCTCTCGACCCTGGCTTTTGCCGGCCTGGCCGTCATCCAGACGCTCACCTCGTGGCGCGCCGACCTCGTGGAGCGGCGGCGGCGGCTGCGCCTGTTCATCGTCGCGGCCTGCGCCGGCTACATCGCGCTGAACACCACCGCCAACGCGCTCGGCGCCGCCACGGTCGCGCCGCAACTTGCCAGCCTTGTCGAGGGCTGCGCCCTGGCGGCCATCGCCGGCGCGGTGGCCTGGTCGCTGCTGAGCGTGGGCGGCGGGCAGGCGCTGTTCCCGGAACCCTCGGCGGCGCCCCGCCCGCTCGCACCGGTCGAAGCGGCCGAGGCGCCGCTCAGCCGCGAGGACCTGGATCTCGTCACTGCGCTTGAGCGCGCCATGGTCCACGATCGCCTCTATCGCCACGAGAACCTGACCATCGGCGCCCTGGCCGCGCGCCAGGGCCTGCCGGAGTACCGCCTGCGCAGGCTGATCAACCAGGGCCTCGGCCACCGCAACTTCAACGCCTTCCTGAACGGTTACCGCATCGCCGAGGCGAAGGCGGCTCTCGCCGATCCCGCCCAGGCGCAGGTGCCGATCTTGACCATCGCCCTCGATGCGGGCTTCGCCTCGCTGGGCCCGTTCAACCGCGCCTTCAAGGCCGAGACGGGGACGACGCCCAGCGCCTGGCGCCGCGAGGGGGCCGTCACGACGCCGAACCGCGCCGACGCGTCATTCATTCCAGTTCCGGCTAGCCGAATTTCGAACTCGGCGTGAGGGCGCGCGTCGGCCCGGGGCAAGGGACGGGCCCCAGCGGTCCGCCGCGCCACCCCGAAAGCCCGCCATGCCCCTCGCTCTCGCCGCCACGCCCAGCCGCCTGGCGCTCGCCGTTCTCGCCCTCGCCGCCGCCCCTTCCCTCGCCGCCTGCGGCAGCCTGAATCAGGCTCTGGGCGCCTCCTCCGGCTATGTCAGCCACCAACTCTGCTCGGCCGTGTTCGTCTCCGGCCAGGACCCCGACGCCTACTGGCGCGACGCCCTGAGGCCCAGCGCCGGCCCCCTCGCCCCGCTGATCGGCCGCAGCCTCGACCGGCAGGCCCGCAGCGTCACCGCCACCACCGCCGGCGGCCATGCCCGAACCGCCGTCTTCCAACAGGGCCTCGGCTGCCGCCTGGCCCTGCCTGGCGACGCCCCGGCGCCCGCCGTCGACCTGCCGCCGCCCGCGCCCGCCCTCCTGGCGCCCATCGCCGGTCCCGCCGTGGTCGAACCCGCCGACCCGGCCCTCAAAGCCGCCCTCGACCACGCCTTCGAGGAGACGGCCAAGGGTCCGCACCGCGCCACCCGCGCCGTGGTGGTTATGCAAGACGGCCAGGTAATCGCCGAGCGCTACGCGGCCGGCTTCGGGGTCGACACCCCGCTGCATGGCTGGTCGATGACCAAGTCGGTCACCAACGCGTTGCTGGGCGTCCTGGTGCGCCAGGGCCGTATCCGCATGGACCAGCCCCTGGCCCCCGCCGCCTGGTCCGCGCCCGGCGATCCCCGCCGCGCCGTCACCCTCGACAACCTGGAGCGCATGGCCAGCGGCCTCGACATCGGCCAGTCGATGACCAACGACCTCGCCGTCGCCTTCGACCCCACCACCCACATGGTGTTCGACACATCGGACATGGCCGCCTTCGCCGAGAAGGCGCGCCTGAAGGACCCGCCGGGGACCCGGTGGATCTACACCAACGGCAACATCATGCTGCTGTCGCGCCTGATCCGCGACCAGGCCGGCGGCGACGCCCCCGCCACCCTGCGCTTCGCCCACCGCGAACTCTTCGACAAGCTCGACATGAGGAACGTCACACTGGAATTCGACGCCGCCGGCACGCCCATCGGCGCCAGTCATATGTGGGCCTCGGCCCGGGATTGGGCGCGCTTCGGCCAGCTCTACCTCCAGGACGGCGTGGTGGGAGGCGAACGCATCCTGCCTGAGGGCTGGGTCGACTACTCCGCTCGCCCCACCCCCGGCAGCGACGCCTTCGGCTATGGCGCCGGGTTCTGGACCAACCGGGGCGATGGGCAGGCCGCCCGCATGCGGGTCGCCGCCGGCCTTCCGCCCGACAGCTTCTTCGCCCGCGGCAGCCAGGGCCAGTACGTCCTGATCATCCCCTCGCACCGCATGGTCATCGTCCGCATGGGCATGGCCTTCAACGCCCGCGACGACATCGCCGGCCTCGAGCGCCTGACCCGGGAGGTTCTGTCGGCCCGTCCATGACATCGGAAGCCTCTTGCCTATCCTATCCAGGGGGATAGGATAGGCGCCATGACCCATGCCTCACACCCCGGCATCATCAAGCGGCTCAAGCGCGCCGAAGGCCACCTGCGATCGGTGATCGCCATGATGGAGCAGGGCCGCCCCTGCCTCGACCTCGCCCAGCAGCTTCACGCCGTCGAGGCCGCGGTGGCCAACGCCAAGCGCGAGCTGATCCACGACCACATCGAGCACTGCCTGGAGGGTGGCGAGAACACCCGGCACGACCTCGCCGAGATCAAGCAGCTCGCCAAATACCTCTGACCCTCGAACCCGGAGCGCCGCCATGAGCGACCCCCACGCGTCTCCCCACGGCCCCAGGAACGCCCACAGCCACATGTGGCTGATGGGGGTGGCCGGCATCCTGGTCGGCGCGGCCATGATGATCTTCCTGCCGCAGCTCAAGATCGCCTCGACCTCGATCCTGCTCTTCGCCGGCTTTCACGTGCTGGGCGCCATCGTCCTGCTGTCGTCGGCCTGGGCCGTGGGCCTCAGGGACTGGGTGCGACGCCTGACCCGCGCCGCCCCGCGCGAGGGCTACGATTTCGGGTGGGGGCCGGGCTGGATGAACGGCCTGGCCATCGCCGCCCTGGTCGCCGCCACCGCCGCCATCGTCATAGAGCTGCAGTGGCCGGCGCTTTGGCCCTTGGCCTTCATCGCCGTGGCCCTGGCCATCGTGCTGATGACCGGCAACCAGATCATGCAGGGCTTCCGGCGGCCCGATCAGGTGGTGCTGCCCATGGTCGATCTGATCCGGGGCCAGCGTCCCTTGGTGCTCGACGCCGGCTGCGGCGCGGGCCGCACGACCATCGCCCTCAGCCGCATCCTGGGCGACGCCCGCGTGGTGGCGGTGGACCGCTTCGACGCCGGTTATATCGACGACGGCGGCCGCGCCCTCCTCCAGCTCAACCTTGAGCGCGCCGGCCTGACCGAGAAGGTCACGGTGGAGACCGCCGACCTCACCGCCCTGCCCTTCGCCGAGGGCGACTTCGACGCCGTGGTCTCGACCCACGTCTACGATCACCTCGGATCGGCCAAGCAAAAGGGACTCGACGAAGCGTTCCGCGTGCTGCGGCCGGGTGGGCGCTTCCTGCTGGCCGTGTGGACGCCGGGACTGACCATGTTCGCCGTCGCCAACGTCTTCTCCCTGCTGCTGACGTCCAAGGCCGCCTGGCGGCGCATGGCCGAGACCGCCGGCTTCCGCCGCGTGGACGAGGGCGTCTTCAACGGCGCCTGGTTCATCCTGCTGGAGAAGCCCGAGACCGCACCGGCCAAGGTGTCGGTGGCATGATGGACCTCGCCCAGCTTCTCCGGGAAGGCTCGACCAACCTCTGGCTCTTCATCCCCAGCGCCCTGGTCCTGGGCGCCCTGCATGGGTTGGAGCCTGGGCATTCCAAGACGGTGATGACCGCGTTCATCGTCGCCGTCCGCGGCACTGTCGGCCAGGCCGTCCTGCTCGGCCTGTCGGCGGCGGCCTCGCACACAGCCATCGTCTGGATCATCGCCCTCGGCGGCCTCTACTTCGGCCGCAACCTGAACCTCGAGACCTCGGAGCCCTGGTTCCAGCTCGCGTCGGCCATCGTCATCCTGGGCGTCGCCGCCTGGATGATGTGGCGCACCTGGCGCGAAGCCCGCCCGCACGGCGCCCACGCGGGCCATGACCACGATCACGGCCATCACGGCCACAGCCACGCTCGCGACCACGATCACCCTCATGACCACGACCACGGTCATGGCCATCACCACGATCACGGCCACGAACATCATCACGACCACGGTCACGAAGATCACGACCACCATGCCCTCGCCGCGCTCGCGGGCGAGGGGGCCGACGCACACGAGCGGGCCCACGCCGAGGAGATCGCTCGGCGCTTCGCCGGCCGGCAGGTCACTACCGGCCAGATCGTGCTCTTCGGCCTGACCGGCGGGCTGATACCCTGCCCTGCCTCGATCACCGTCCTGCTGCTGTGCCTGCAACTCAAGGCCATCGCGATGGGCGCCCTTCTGGTGCTGTGCTTCTCGGTCGGCCTCGCCGCGACCATGGTCGGGGTCGGGGTGATCGCCGCGGTCGGCATGCGCCACGCCGAGCGGCGTTTCTCTGGCGCCTTCGCCGCCGTCGCGAAGCGCGCGCCCTACGCCTCGGCGGGTCTGATCGCCATTGTTGGCGGGGCCGTGGCCTGGCAGGCGCTCGCCACCCTCAACCACTGGTAACGCAATGGAAAGTCGGGCGCCGAATAGTGCGCCCCGACCGCGGCGATTGGCCGGCGGTTCCAGTGGAAGGCGTATGTGGTGACTGGCGTAGGGGCAGGCTCGAAGTGACCGCCGGATCGCCGTCATCGGGCGACGCCATGCGGCCGTGGACCGACATCCTCAGCTTTCGCAAGCGCGATCGTAAGGTCATTCTGCCCTTGACCCTGCTGGCCGCCGGCGCGGCCTGGGCTTTCCTCGGGCCGGTGTTCGCGACGGTCTGGCTGACGGCGAACCTGACGGTGGTCGCCGCCGGCCTCGCCCTCTGCCACGCCATCGAGCGCAAGCCGGCGCCGACGAGCCGGTCCGAGACAGCCCTGGCCGCCTACACCGTTGTCCACACTGTGGCCTACTGCGCCTTGCCCATCGGCCTCGCCGACCTGGGCTCCAAGCCGGCGGTCATCGCCGGGATGGCCGTGATCGGCGGCGTCGCCATGAGCAGCCTGGACGAGTTCGTCATCTCTCGCCGCATCGGCGGCGCGGCCCTGGGCGCGGCGCTGCTCTGCGCCATAACCGGCGTGTTGTGGAGCGGTCACGGCCAGGACCTGACCCGCGACTGGCCAAGGGTTGGGCTGGCTCTGCTCGCCGTCCTGGGCTTCTTCGCCTACGTGCTGCAGGCCGCCGCCAAGCGGCTGGCCGTGGACGCGCGCATGGCGCACGCCCTGGCGACCGCGCGCCAGAAGGAACAGGAGGCGGCCGACGCCAACGCCGCCAAGAGCACCTTCCTCGCGACCATGAGCCACGAGATCCGCACGCCCCTGAACGGCGTCCTGGGCATGGCCCAGGCGATGCAGGCCGACGAGCTTTCTGAACCGCAGCGCGCGCGCCTCGGCGTGATCCGCCAGGCGGGCCACGCCCTTACCGCCGTGCTCAACGATGTGCTCGACCTGTCGAAGATCGAAGCCGGCCAGATGCAGATCGAGGCTATCCCCTTCGATCTCGGCGAGACCCTGCGCGCCTCGGTCGCCGCCTTCGGCCACTTGGCCGACGCCAAGGGCCTCGCCCTGAGCCTTCATATCGAGGACGACGCCCACGGCCTCTATCGGGGCGACCCTACCCGCTTGAGGCAGGTGACCCACAACCTGATCTCCAATGCGGTGAAATTCACCACCGAGGGTCGCATCGACGTCACCGCCTGGCGCGACGAGGGCCGGCTGCTGGTCGCCGTGGCCGACACCGGCCCTGGCATTCCGGCGGACCAGAAGGAAAAGCTGTTCGGCAAGTTCGTCCAGCTCGACGCCTCGACCACCCGGCGTCACGGCGGCAGCGGCCTCGGCCTGGCGATCTGCCGCGAGATTTCCGGGCTGATGGGCGGCGAGGTGAGCGTCGACACTGCGCCGGGCCGCGGCTCGACCTTCACTCTGCGCCTGCCGCTCGAACGGCTTGGCGCGGCGCCCGCGCCAGAGCCGACCGTGCCGGCGAACGTCGCCGAGCGCCCCCCTTTGCGCATCCTCGCGGCCGAGGACAACGAGGTGAACCGCCTGGTGCTCACCACCCTGCTGGCCCAGGGCGGCGGCGACCTGACCGTGGTCTGCAACGGGGCCGAAGCCGTGGAGGCCTGGGCCGGCGGCGACTGGGACGTGGTGCTGATGGACATCCAGATGCCGCTCATGGATGGCGTAACCGCCGTGCGCCGCATCCGTGAGCGCGAGGCGGCCGAGGGCCTTCGCCGCACGCCGGTCATCGCCCTGACCGCCAACGCCATGCTGCATCAGGTCGAGGAGCTGAAGGCCGCCGGCATGGACGACCACGTGGGCAAGCCCATCGACATCGCCCGCCTGTTCGCCGCCATCGAGATGGCCGTGGCCGATGAGCCCGGCCTTCCCGCGCGCGCCGTCGCCGAACCCGGACGATCCGCCGGCGCCTAGCCGGCGCCCACACGCGCGCAAGATCGGCGGCGTGCGATGATATTGCTCGCCTGAAGCCTTCCGTCAGGGTACTCGCCGAGTATGACGGTAACTTCGCCGACGGCCGCCCCCCAGGCCGACGCCGTGCTGACCTTCGGAGACTTTCGCTTCCACCCCCGGCGGCGGGCGCTCTTCGAGCGCGACGTTCCGGTGCGCATCGGCGCTCGTGCGCTGGACCTCCTGGCCGCCCTCCTGCAGTCCGCTCCCGACCTTGTTGGTCGCGACGCTCTCATGGCCGCCGCCTGGCCGGGCCTGGCGGTCGAGGACATCAACCTGCGCGTCCAGATCACCGCCCTGCGCAAGGTGCTGGGCGACGGCCGGGGCGGCGCCCGCTGCATCGTCTCGGTCCCTGGCCGCGGATACGCCTTCGTCGCCCCCGTCACCGTGACGCCAACCGCGGCCTCAACGCCGACGCAGCCCGCCGGCCCTCGGCCCGCGGAAGCCCGGCTCCCAGCCGTCATCGGTCACATCGTCGGACGCGAGCCGGCCATCGACCTCATCGCGCGGCAGCTCGCCGAACGGCGCCTGCTCACGGTCGTCGGCCCCGGCGGCGTGGGCAAGACGACCGTCGCGCTGGCCAGCGCCCAGCGGTTCCTTGCGCAAGCGCCCCAGCCCGCCGTCTTCGTCGACCTGCAGGCGCTGACGGACCCAGCCATGGTCGCCGGCGCCCTGGCGACCCAGCTTCGCGTGCCGATGGCGTCCGGCGAGGCTGCCGGGCTGGTGGCCGACTTCCTGGCCGCAAGGCGCTGGTTGGTCATCCTCGACAACTGCGAGCATCTTGTCGACGCCGTCGCCGCCCTGGCCGAGGCCATTGGCCGCGCGGCCCCGGACGTCAGCATCCTGGCCACAAGCCGCGAACCCTTGCGCGCCGAGGGCGAGTGGGTCCACCACCTGGCGTGCCTGCCCGCGCCGCCCGCGGCGGAGGGCCTGACCGCCGCCGCCGCCCAGGCCTTCCCAGCGGTCCAACTGCTGGTCGACCGCGTAGCCGCCAACATCAACGGCTTCGTGCTGGAGGATCGCGACGCCGCGGCGGCGGCCGAGATTTGCCGCCGGCTGGACGGCATCCCCCTGGCCATCGAACTGGCCGCGGCCCGCGTCGAGCTGTTCGGCCTGGCGGGCCTCGCGGCGCGGCTCGACGCCCGCTTCGCGATCCTCACCGCCGGGCGGCGCACCGCCCTGCCCCGGCACCAGACCCTGCGCGCCACCCTCGACTGGAGCTACGACCTGCTCACCGAAGGCGAACGGGCCACCTTGCGCCGCATCGCCCTCTTCGCCGGCGCCTTCAGCATCGAGGCCGCCGGCTTCGTGGCCGCCGATGAGGCCCTGCCGCCGGCAGAGGCCTTCGAGGCGGTCATGGCCCTGGCCGAAAAGTCGCTTCTGGTCATCGACGCCGGTGGCGAGACGGTGCGGTTCCGGCTGCTGGAGACCACTCGCGCCTATGCCCTGGAACGCCTTTCCGACCCGGTCGAGCGCGCCGCCGCCGAGCGCCGCCACGCCGATTGGCGCCTCCACGCCCTGAATCGCAACGAGGTGGCCTGACCGCCTTCAGTCGATGCCCAGCGATCGGCGCAGCGCCGACAACGCCGCCGGCGCCAGTCCCGGCTCGGCGGCCGTGATCAGCGGTCCGTCAGTGACCGTCCCCCCCCGCGCCACCGCGCCGCCTCGCTCCGCCAGGGCCGCGGCCAGCGACGCATCCGCCGGCGCCGCCACCGCCCGCCCCGCCAGCCAGGGCCGGCCGGCGGCGTCGGTCATGGCCAGCAGCGTCGACGCCCCCTCGCCCACCATGACCAGGGGCGCGCCCCGCCCGGCCATCTGCGCCGCCAAGGTCGCCGCGCGGCGGTCCGAGGCCAGGTCGCACAACGCCCCCGGGCCGCCGGGAAACACCACAGCGTCGAAGTCGGACGCGAACACCGCCTCCAGGGTCAGGGTGTCGGCGAGCTCGGCGCGCGCCCGGGGGTCGGCGCGCAGGCGCGCGCAGAGCGCCGTCTCCTCGCTGTCGGGATCGGCCGGCGCCGGCCCCCCGGCGGGCGTCGCGATCACCGCTTCCGCGCCCAGGTCCAGAAGGCCGTAGTAGAGCGCCGCGAAGCTCTCGCGGTCGAAGCCCGTGAGCCGTCCCTGATCGCCTCGTCTCGCCACGGAGGTCAGGACGAACAGTATCCGCGTCATCCCAGTGGCCCCGCGCAGCGCCCGTCCGGGTCGCCCATTGTTCAGCCTATGCGGGCGTCCACGCTCTCAGATTGATCCTTGCACCCCTCGATTGGCGGAACCGGCCTGACGGCGCCGCAATGCCTTCGCCGTAGCCGCCATCCCGCGTCAATGCGCGGCGCGGGCGTACAAGCGGCGGTCACGGACCGCCGATAGGTTTGCGCCATCAACGGGGCCCGCCTTCGGCGCGCCGCCGCACCGCCAAGCCAGAGGACCTGCCCGATGAGCACTTTCACCACAAAGGACGGCGTGAGCCTCTTCTACAAGGACTGGGGAACCGGGCCCGTCGTCACCTTCTCTCATGGCTGGCCGCTCTCCAGCGACGCCTGGGACGCCCAGACCCTGTTCCTGGTCAACCAGGGCTTCCGCGTCATCGCCCACGACCGCCGCGGGCACGGTCGGTCCGACCAGCCGGGCGGCGACAACACCCTCGATCGCTACGCCGACGACCTGGCCGAGCTGTTCGACCACCTGGACCTCAAGAACGTGGTCATGGTCGGCCACTCCACCGGCGGCGGCGAGGTGGCCCGCTACATAGGCCGCCATGGGACCGCCCGCGTCGCCAAGGCGCTGCTGATCGGCGCCATCCCGCCGCTGATGCTCAAGACCCCGGCCAATCCCGGCGGCCTGCCGATGGAGGCCTTCGACGGCATCCGCGCCGGCGTCGCCGCCGACCGCTCCCAGTTCTTCCGCGACCTCAGCCTGCCGTTCTATGGCTACAACCGCGACGGGGCGAAGATCTCCCAGGGCGTGCGCGACTTCTTCTGGCTGCAAGGCATGATGTCCAGCCACAAGGCCGCCTATGAGTGCATCAAGGCCTTCTCGGAGACCGACCAGAACGAGGACCTCAAGCGCTTCGACGTGCCGACCCTGTTCATCCACGGCGACGACGACCAGATCGTGCCGATCGGGGCGGCGGCCATGCTGGCCTCCAAGATCGTCAAGGGCGCGACGCTCAAGGTCTATCCCGGCGCCCCGCACGGCCTGGCCACCACCCTGGCCGACCAGCTCAACGCCGATCTTCTGGCTTTCATCAAAAGCTGACTTCACCTGCGGGCCATTTGGAGCCAAGCTCCCGCCCCTTCCGGGGCGCGAGGTTGGAATGGCGCACGATCACGACGGCCACCATCACGACGGCCATCATCACCACGGCCATGATCACGATCATGGCCAGGACCCGCCGTCCGACATGGCCCTGCGCGTCAAGGCGCTGGAATCCCTGCTGGTCGACAAGGGC
>JAFEEA010000070.1 GCA_018241335.1 Pseudomonadota bacterium | reverse complement strand
TCGCGGCGATCACCCACCTGCCCTTCATCACCGCGCCCAACAAGTTCGAGGCCCTGGCCGCGCACGACGCCATGGTGTTCAGCCACGGGGCGATCAACACCGCCGCGGCGGCCCTGTTCAAGATCGCCAACGACATCCGCTTCCTGGGCAGCGGCCCGCGCTCGGGCCTGGGCGAACTCAGCCTGCCCGAGAACGAGCCCGGCTCCTCGATCATGCCCGGCAAGGTCAACCCGACCCAGTGCGAGGCCCTGACCATGGTCTGCACCCAGGTGATGGGCAACAACGCGGCCATGAGCTTCGCCGGCGCCTCGGGCCACTTCGAGCTCAACGTGTTCAATCCGGTGATGGCCTACAACTTCCTGCAGTCGTGCCGCCTGCTGGCGGACGCGGCGATCAGCTTCACCGACAACTGCGTGGTCGGAATCGAGGCGCGCGAGGACAACATCAAGGCCGCCCTCGACCGGTCCCTGATGCTGGTGACGGCCCTGGCCCCGGTGATCGGCTACGACGCCGCCGCCAAGATCGCCAAGACCGCCCACAAGAACGGCACCACCCTGCGCGAGGAAGCCGTCGGCGGCGGCTACGTCACCGACGCCCAGTTCGACGAGATCGTGCGCCCGGAGAAGATGATCAGCCCGGGCTGAGATTGCGCTCCATGACAGGCGCCGTTGGTGAGGCTATGCTACGAGGCGATCGGAGCGCTTATGGGCAAGGTCGAACTGCGCATTGAGATTGACGAGACCCTGGCCGATCAGGCCAGGGCCGCGGAGATTCAACTCTCCCTCTTCCTGGAACGCGCGCTGAAACTGGCGCTTGGCCCTGCGGCCGCAACTGAACGCGCAAGGCGTTGGGCGGACGAGAACGCGGACGCCATCGCCGCACACAATCGGTATGTCGAGGAACAAGGGCCGTTCGGTGAGGAGTGGCGTCGCTGGTGATCCGCCAGTTCGACGTATTCGAGAACCCAAGCAGCCGAACCATCGGCGATGTGCCTTACATCGTCGTCCTGCAGTCCCACTATCTCGACGCGCTCAACACGGTTGTGGTCGCGCCTCTGTTCCGCCCCGAAGTCATTCCCGCTGAAAATGCCGTGATGCTTGCGGTGAGGTTCGACGCGGAGCCGCTGGTGCTCGACTTGGCTCTGATCGCCAATCTGCCCACACGACTGCTTCGCCAATCTGTGGGGAACCTGGTCGAGTACGACCTCGAAATCCGTCGAGCTATCGATCGCCTTCTGAGCGGCTTCTAGGCCCGCCGGCTGACCGCGAAGTCGGCCAGGGCTTCCAGGGCGTCGCGCCAGTCGCTCTTGGCGAAGCCGGCCAGGGCTTCCTTGGCCGCCTCGGCGTAGTCGGCGGCCAGGTCCAGGGTCGCTTCCAGGGCGCCGGTGCCGATGATCAGCTCGCGGGCGCGGCGGAAGTCGGCGTCGGTCTGGTCCTTGCGGTTGATGGCGCGTTCCCAGAAGTCGGCCTCGCGCGGGCCCGAGCGGGCGATGGCCAGCAGCAGGGGCAAGGTCGCCTTGCCTTCGCGGAAGTCGTCGCCGGCGTTCTTGCCCAGGGTCTCGGTGGCGCCGCCATAGTCCAGGGCGTCGTCGGCCAGCTGGAAGGCCAGGCCCAGGTTCATGCCATAGGCCCGCACCGCCGCCGACCGCTCCGCGTCGGAGCCGGCGGCCACCGCCCCGGCCTCGGCCGCCGCGGCGAACAGCTCGGCGGTCTTGGCCGAGATGATCTCCAGGTACATGGCCTGGCTGAGGTTCAGGTCGTGCGCGCGGGTGAGCTGCAGCACTTCGCCCTCGGCGATCACGCGCGAGGCGCGGGCCAGGATCTCCAGCGCCTTCATGGCGCCGGTCTCGACCATCAGCTCGAAGGCGCGGGCGAACAGGAAGTCGCCCACCAGCACGCTCGAGGGCGCGCCCCAGATCAGGTGCGCGGCGACCTTGCCCCGGCGCAGCTGCGAGGAATCCACCACGTCGTCGTGCAGCAGGGTGGCGGTGTGGATGAACTCCACCGCCGCCGCCAGCTTCCAGGCCGCATCGCCCTGGCCGCCGCACAGGCGCGAGGCCGCCACGGTCAGCAGCGGACGCAGGCGCTTGCCGCCGGCCTCGATCAGGTGGTCGGCCAGGGCCGGGATCACGCTGACGGGGCTTTGCATGCGCGCCACAATAAGGGCGTCAACGCTCGCCATATCGGCGGCGGCGAGTTTCGCCAGGCGCTCGACGGAGCCCGCTGGCCGGGCGACGGCGGCTTTGGCTGCGTCCAAGACCCTCTGCTCCTCTTCGCCCGTCACCCGTCCGGGCGTTGCGCAAGCTATTCAAAGGCGGGATAGGTCAGGCCAGAGACAAGCACAAGGCTTGAAGCGACGCACCCCATGGAAGTGAGCGAGGATCGTCTGCTGGGCGGACGGATTGTTCTACGCCAGCCGGTGCGAGGATATCGGGCGGGAATGGATGCGGCGCTGCTGGCGGCGGCCTGCGACGCGGGGCCTGGCGAGGCCGTGCTCGAGGCCGGCTGCGGGGTCGGGGCGGTGATGCTCGCCGCCGCCGCCCGGCGGCCGCAGACGCGGTTTCTGGGCCTGGAGAGCGACGCCGACGCCCTGGTCCTGGCGCACGAGAACATCGCCCTCAACGCCCTGGGCGACCGCGTCGCCGTGCAGGGCGCAGATGTCGGCCAGCCCTTTTCCAGGCTGGGCCTGACGCCCTTCGACGCGGCCCTGGCCAACCCACCCTTCTTCGACGACGCCGGCGCCCTGCGCGCGCCCCATCCGGCCAAGCGCGCCGCCTGGATAGCCGCCGAGGGCCTGGCCGCCTGGTGCGCCTTCCTGGTCAAGGCGGTGCGCGAGAAAGGGACGATCACCCTGATCCACCGCGCCGACCGCCTGGCCGACATCATGGCCGAGCTGGCGCCCAAGGCGGGGTCGTTCACGGTGCGCCCGGTCCACCCCTTCGCCGACGCCCCGGCCAAGCGGGTGATCGTGCGAGCGGTCAAGACCGGCAAGGCGCCCCTGCGCATCCTGCCGCCCCTGGTCCTGCACGACCGCGCCGGCGGCAAGCACACCCTGCAGACAGAGGCCATCCTCAGGGGCGAGGCGGGGCTGGGGTGGGAGTAGAGACAGCTGATATCGATACGCGGGCTCGCGGTACGTCGGAGGCGAACGCCGCCGCCTTTGCTCCACGCGCCGACGATGTCTTCGCCCGCATCGCGACCCGCTATGATAGCCTTTGCGACCTTTTCAGCGTCGGCGCTCACCGCCTCTGGAAAGAACACCTGGCCCGGCGGATCGCCGAGCTGCCGGGTCGCGAGGTCCTAGACCTGGCCACCGGCACCGGCGACATCCCGGCCCGAGTGCTGCGCCGCCTGCCCGCCGGCCATGGCCGGACGCTACGGGTGACCGACTTGTGCCCACAGATGCTCGACATGGCCCGGGCCAAGCTTCGCGGCGCCCCTGCCGGAGTAAGCCTGGACCTGGCCGACGCCGAGGGGCTTTCGGATTTCGCGGACGCCTCCATGGACATCGTCAGCATCGCCTTCGCCATGAAGATCTGCGACCGGCGGCGCGTGGCGGCAGAGGCGTTCCGGGTCCTGCGGCCAGGGGGCCGCTTCCTGGTGCTGGAGGCGGCGCGGATACCCTGGGCGCCGCTTCATACCACCTACTTAGCCTATATGGACCTGTGCCTGCCCCTCATCGCCCGACTGGCGACCGGCGGCGACCGCGGTGCCTACGACTACCTGCTGAAGGGGGTGCATACATTCCCGTCCCAGGGCGCCTTCGCCGCAGAACTGGCGGCCATCGGCTTTCGCGAAGTGTCGTGGCGCGACCTGACTCTGGGCATTGTCGCGTTGCACGAGGCCCGCAAGCCTGGGTAACCCCAAATGAAGAGCGCCGCTTCCCGGGGGAAGCGGCGCTCGATACTCTCGACTGGTGCCGAACCTGGCTCCCGAAGGGCGCCTAGTTCTTGGCCTGGTCGACCAGCTTGTTCTTGGTGATCCAGGGCATCATGGCGCGCAGGCGACCACCGACCTCTTCGATCTGGTGCTCGGCCCCGCGGCGGCGGGTGGCCTTGAAGCTGGGCTGGCCGGCGGCGCATTCCAGCATCCAGTCGCGCACGAAGCGGCCCGACTGGATGTCGTCCAGGATCTTCTTCATCTCCGCCTTGGTCTCGGCGGTGACGACCCGGGGGCCGGACACGTACTGACCGTACTCGGCGGTGTTGGACACCGAGTAGTCCATGTTGGCGATGCCGCCTTCATAGATCAGGTCGACGATCAGCTTCACCTCGTGCAGGCACTCGAAATAGGCCATTTCCGGCGCGTAGCCGGCTTCCACCAGGGTCTCGAAGCCGGCGCGGATCAGCTCCACCAGGCCGCCGCAGAGCACGGCCTGCTCGCCGAACAGGTCGGTTTCGCATTCCTCGCGGAAGTTGGTCTCGATGATCCCCGAACGGCCGCCGCCGATGGCGGAGGCGTAGGCGAGGCCCAGGTCGAGGGCGTTGCCGGTGGCGTTCTGTTCCACCGCGATCAGGCACGGCACGCCGCCGCCCTTCTGGTACTCGCCGCGCACGGTGTGGCCGGGGCCCTTGGGCGCCACCATCAGCACGTCGATCGAAGCCTTGGGCTCGATCAGCTTGAAGTGGACGTTGAGGCCGTGCGCGAACAGCAGGGCCGCGCCGTCGCGGATGTTGGGGGCGATCTCGTTGCGATAGATGGCGCCCTGAAGCTCGTCGGGGGCCAGGATCATGATCATGTCGGCCCAGGCCGCGGCCTCGGCGACGGTCATCACCTTCAGGCCTTCGCCTTCCGCCTTCTTGGCGGTGGGCGAGCCGGCGCGGAGCGCGACCGCTACGTTGGCTACGCCGGAGTCCCGCAGGTTGAGCGCATGGGCGTGGCCTTGCGAGCCGTAGCCCACAATGGCGATCTTCTTGTCCAGGATGCGGGCGAGATCGGCGTCGCGGTCGTAGTAGACGCGCATGATATTTTCTCCGGATAGGCTAGAAACCCCGGGCGCGCGCAATAAGGCGGCCCGAACAACGGCCGCGATTGATAGGTTTTTTCGCGCCACGTCAACGCCATAGCCCATGAAAAAGGGCCATCCCCGCGGTTTCGCGCGGCGATGGCCCCTGCTCTTGCCTTCAGGAAGGGCGGCGACCATCAGGCCGCCGCGCGGGCTCACCAGAAGACGTCGTAATAAACCGACAGCACTTCGCCGGTGTAGACGTCCACCAGGACCGCGTCATTGCCCTGGCGCACCCATTCGCAGCCGATCGGCGGCGCGGGCAGGTCATAGGCCGCCCAGTCCAGGTAGTAGTTCGACGCGAACCAGCCGAACGGCAGGAACATGCCGTAGGACCAGCGCTGATAGTACCAACCGCGCGGATAGAAGCTCGGGCCCCGATAGTGGTGACGGGCGAAGAAGCTCTCCGGGAAGCGGCCTTCCTGGAACCAGCTGCGGCCGCGATCGCGCGCGCGGGGCGGATGGGCGCCGGGCACGAAGCCGGGGACGCCGTGGCGGTTGTCGCCGCGCCAGCCCTGGCCGTACTGGCCGCCCTGGCCGCGCCAGTCGTGGCCGCCCTGGTCGCGCCCGTCGCGGTCGCCGCGATGGTCCCGGTCGTCGTGACGGCCGCGCCGATCGTCGTGGCCGCCTTGACCCTGATTGCCACCCTGGCCCTGGTAACCACCTTGGCCTTGATAACCGCCTTGGCCGCGATAGCCACCCTGGCCCTGGGCGTTGTAGCCGCCCTGGCCTTGGTAGCCGCCCTGGCCCTGGGGATTGTAGCCACCTTGGCCCTGACCGCTGCCGCGGCCCTGATAGCCGCCGCGGCCTTGGTAGCCGCCGCCGGCTTGGCCTTGCCACGAATGACGGAAGTTCGGTCCGCCTCCACCGGGCTGCCCCCCCGGAACGCCTTGGGCCTGCGCGCCCTGGCCGCCGCCGCCCTGGCCGCCGCCTTGAGCGTGCCCGCCCTGACCCTGACCGCCCTGGCCCTGACCGCCCTGGCCCTGACCACCTTGCCCGCCACGGTGGCCGCCTTGACCGCCTTGGCCCTGCTGGCCCTGGCCGTCGCCGTGGGCGTGATGGTCCGCGGCGTCGGGCTGCGCCATGGCGGCGCCGGCCACGAAGGCCAGCGCGACGGCCGCGGTCAATGTGCGCTTCATCGATCTGCTCCTGGGCGACCGATCGGTCGCGAGACTGGTGTTGGCCGACGCAATGAGCCTTGGCGCATGAACCACGCTTGAACGGCGGCTATCCTTGACGTTCATCATGGATCGAGGCGAACCAGGACACAAATGGCTGCTCATCCTTCCGATATCGTGGGGTTCTGGCGCAACGCGGGGCCCAAACGCTGGTTCGCCAAGTCCTCGGCCTTCGACGAGGCCATCCGGCTGAAGTTCGAGCCGGTGCACCACGCCGCAGCGCGGGGCGCCTACGACGCCTGGGCGGACAGCGCGGAAGGCGCGCTGGCCCTGCTGATCCTGCTGGACCAGTTCCCGCGCAATCTCTGGCGCGGTTCCGGCCACGCCTTCGCCACCGATCCCAAGGCCCGGCGCATCGCCGAGCAGGCCATCGCGGCGGGCTTCGATCGCGAGGTCGAGCCGCTGATGCGACCGTTCTTCTACCTGCCCTTCGAGCATTCGGAGACCTTGGCCGACCAGGACCGATCGGTCGCGCTCTGCGAGGGGCTCATGGCCGACACGGGCGACGCCGACACGTTGAAGTGGGCGCATCTCCACCGCGACATCATCGTCCGCTTCGGTCGCTTCCCCCATCGCAACGCCTGCCTGGGGCGCGACACGACCGCCGAGGAACAGGCCTTCCTGGACGAGGGCGGCTTCAAGGGCTGACGGCGATCGATCAAGCCAGGCCGCTCTCGCGCCGAACTATCTGTGGATGGCTGATTCGCCGACTTCGGGATCGGCCCCGAATCAGCGACAGTTCGTGCAGGTGGAGCCGCCATGAACGCCGTCGTCCAGATCACGCCCGAAACGCCGCTGTCTGACGCCGCCCATCCCGAGCGTCAGTACCTCGGCCTGCTCGCGGACATCATGACCTCGGGCGCGGAACGGGGCGACCGCACGGGCACCGGCACGCGCAGCGTCTTCGGCCGCCAGATGCGCTTCGACCTGGCCGCCGGCTTTCCGCTGCTGACCACCAAGCGGGTGCACCTGAAGTCGATCATCCTGGAGCTGCTGTGGTTCCTGCGCGGCGACACCAACGTCCGCTGGCTGCAGGAGCGCGGCTGCACGATCTGGGACGAATGGGCGGACGAAAGCGGCGAGCTTGGCCCCGTCTACGGCCGCCAGTGGCGATCCTGGGCCGCGCCGGACGGCCGGGTGATCGACCAGATCGCCGCCGTCGTCCAGTCGCTGAAGACCAACCCGGAGAGCCGCCGTCACATCGTCTCGGCCTGGAACCCGGCCGACGTCGACGACATGGCCCTGCCCCCCTGCCATTGCCTGTTCCAGTTCTACGTCGCGGACGGCAGGCTGTCCTGCCAGCTCTACCAGCGCTCGGCGGACGTGTTCCTGGGCGTGCCGTTCAATATCGCCAGCTACGCCCTGCTGACCCTGATGATGGCGCAGGTGACCGGCCTTCAGCCGGGCGAGTTCGTGCACACCCTGGGCGATGCGCACCTCTACCTGAACCACATGGACCAGGCGACGCGTCAGCTGGCGCGCGATCCCTATCCCATCCCGACCATGCGCCTGGCGCCCAAGACGGACCTGCTGGCGTTCGAGCTGGAGGACTTCGTTCTGGAGGACTACCGCTCCCACGGCGTCATCAAGGCGCCCATCGCGGTCTAGACTTCAGCCACGTCCGGCGTCGTCATCTTCATGCGCCCGAGCGCGGCCTTCACCGCCGCCAGGTCCGGCATGGGCGACAACTGGATACTGTTCTGGAGCATGCCCATCGAGAGGGTGATGCGGAAGGCGTGAACGCCGCCGGCCTCGGCGGTGAGGGCCGCCTCGGCGGTCTTGTTCTGCGGGCCGGCGAGCCCGCCGAACGCTGCGGAGACCGTGTGCGCGCCGGGCTGGACGGTGACGACCGTGAACCTCGGGCTGGTAAGCTGGGCGACGGGCTTGCCGTCGATGGCCACGTTCATGCCAGCGGCCTTGCCCACGAAGCCTTCGCGATAGACATAGACCAGGGCCTTGCCCGCGACCGGGGTCATCGCCACGGCGGCGGCCTGCCGGGCGGAGTCGGCCGTCACCACCTTCCGGTTGCCCGCCAGGTTCGCCAGGATGTAGGCGGTGAAGGCGCCGATGAAGAGACCGCAGTAGATCGAGATGCCGACGTTCGAGGAGCCCAGCCGGGCGAAGGTGAACGCCAGGCCGAACGAGACCACGAACGCCGCGACGAACCCGATCAGGATCGGTCCTATATACTTGGACATCGGACTCTCTCCTTCCCGCCGCAATCCCGGAGCTGAACCTTGCCGATCCTCACCCTAGGACCAGTCGCGCGTGGACGGAACGGCGTTATCGGAGTGGACGGAACCCTGCCCTGGCGCCTGAAGTCCGACATGGCGATCTTCAAGGCCCTGACCATCGGCAAGCCAGTGATCATGGGGCGAAAGACCTGGGACAGCCTGCCGCTGCGCCCCCTGCCCAAGCGCACCAACATCGTCCTGTCGCGCGACGGCTCGTTCGAGCCCAAGAAGGCCATCGTCTGCGAGGACTTCGCGGAGGCCGTCCAGATCGCGCGCGAACAGGCCGAGGAGGACGGGGTCGACGAGTTCTGCGTCATCGGCGGGGCCGCGCTCTTCGCCATGGCCCTGCCCAAGGCCCGGCGCATCTATCTGACCGAGGTGGACGCCGAGCCCGAAGGTGACGTCCTGCTGCCGCCCATCGACGAGAGTCACTGGCGCGAGGTGCGCCGAGAGGCGCATTCCGCCGGCGAGGGCGACGACCACGCCTTTGTCTTCAGGGTGCTGGAGCGCGCTTGAGGCAGCCAGGCTGACCTCGCGTCCCCCTGGACGGCGCAAGGGCTCGGCGGCATGGTTCGCCGCAACCACAAGAACCGCCAGGGAAGATCGCCATGGACATCCAACTCGTCACCGACGGCCTGAAGTTTCCCGAAGGCCCGATCGCCATGGCCGACGGTTCGATCATCCTGACCGAGATCGAGGGCCAGACGCTGACCCGCGTCACGCCGGACGGCAAGAAGACCGTGGTGGCCGAAACCGGGGGCGGTCCGAACGGCGCGGCCATCGGCCCGGACGGCAAGATCTACGTCACCAACAACGGCGGTTCGTTCCACTGGATCAAGCAGAACGGCCTGACCATCCCCGGCCCGACCCCGCCGGAGCACAAGGGCGGCTATATCCAGCGCGTCGACATCGCTTCGGGCAAGGTCGAGACGATCTATGACAGCTGCGACGGCGAACCGCTGAATGGCCCCAACGACCTGGTCTTCGACAAGCAGGGCGGCTTCTGGTTCACCGACCACGGCTGCGGCACGCCGGACGGCCGCAAGCACGGCGCCCTGCTCTACGCCAAGCCCGACGGCTCCCACATCAGCCGCCCGCGCGGCCACTTCATCTCGCCCAACGGCGTCGGCCTGTCGCCGGACGAGACGGTGGTCTACATGGCCGACACCCAGCTCGGCCGCCTGTGGGCGTTCGACATCGAGAGCCCCGGCGTGCTGAAGGCCCAGGAAGGTTTCGGCCCCGGCCGGGTGATCTGCAACCTGCAGGGCTATCAGCTGCTGGACAGCCTGGCTGTGGAGGCGTCCGGCAAGGTCTGCGTCGCGACGATCATCAACGGCGGCATCACCGCCTTCGATCCCAACGGGACCACTGAGCACTTCCCCTTCCCGGACCTGATCACCACCAACATCTGCTTTGGCGGGCCGGACATGCACGACGCCTGGATCACTTGCTCGTCCACCGGCACGCTCTACAAGTGCCGCTGGCCGCGCCCGGGCCTGAAGCTGAACTTCAACGCATAAGGCGGCGCCGGGCGGATCAGCCTGGCGGATCAAGGGCCTGGGGAGATTTCCTGGCTTTCTTCGTCGGGTTGGCCGGCGCATCAAGCAACGGCGCCAGGGGGATCGCCGGCGGGTCCGTCACGGGCTTCGGCTCCGGCAGCCGGGCGCGCTGGCGGTCGGCCTCCAGCAGGCCGGCCAGTTCCTCGGCGGCGTTGCGGGTGCTTTGGATCATCAGGCGTTCGTCGTCGCGGATGGCCCGCTGCTCCAGCAGGAGCTGTTCGTCATAGTCCCGGAAAAGGCCCACCTCGCGCTTGGCGCGGTCCGGCGGATGGCCGAGAACCTTCAGCGCCTCCTCCGCCATGCGCAGGCTGGAGAGGTAGGTCTCGCGGGTGACGTTGGTCACGCCGAGGTCCAGCAACTGGTGGGCGTGATAGCGGTCGCGCGCCCGCGCCACGATCTTCAGGTCCGGGAAGTTGCGCTTCACCGTCTCGGTGATCTCCAGGCTCTCCTTGGTGTCCGAGGTGGCCAGGATCAGCAGCCGCGCCTTGTCGGCGCCGGCCGCGCGCAGAACCTCGGTGCGTGACGGATCGCCGAAGAAGACCTTGTTGCCGAAGCGGCGAACCTGCTCGACCTGTTCGGAGTCCTTCTCCAGGGCCGTGAAGGCGATCCCCTGCATGCGCAGCACCCGCGCAACGATCTGGCCGACCCGGCCGAGGCCCGCGACGATCACCGGCGCATCCTGGTCCTCGAAGGTGTCATAGGGGCGCGGCGGCGGGGCCTTGCGGGCCTTCAGCCGCGGGATCAGCGCGGACTCGGATGCCGCGAAGAGCAGCGGGCTGAGCAGCATGGAGAGGGCGATAATCAGCGTCGCCTGGCCGGCCGCCCGTTGCGGCAGGACCCCCACGGCCACCGCGGCGGGGAACAGGACGAAGGCGAACTCGCTGCCCTGCGGCAGGGCCAGGGCCGTGCGCGCGGCGGTGGGCCAAGGCTGGCGGCGCAGGCGTTCGAGCACCAGGATGACCGCGACCTTGACCGCCATCATCGCCAGCGCCCCCAACAGGATCAGCGCCGGATCGGCCAGCATCAGGTTCAGATCCGCCGACATCCCCACCGAGATGAAGAAGAACCCCAGCAGCAGGCCCTCGAAGGGCTCGACGTCCGCCTGGAGCTCGTGGCGGTACTCCGACTCCGACAGCAGCACCCCGGCCGCGAAGGCGCCCAGCGAGGCAGGCAGCCCCACCAGTTCGGAAATCCCCGCCGCCCCGGCCACCAGCAGCAGGGCGGTGGCGGTGAACACCTCCCGCGCGTTCGACCGCGCGATCAGGCGGAACAGCGGCCGCATCAGAAGCCGGCCGCCCAGCAGGATCACCACCGCCCCGCCGGCGGCCTTGGCGATGGAGAGCCAGGGCGTCGCCGCCGCCGCATGGTGCTCGGCCAGGAATGGGACGGCCGCCACCAGGGGCACCGAGGCCAGGTCCTGAAAGAGGAGGACGGCGAACCCGTCGCGTCCCGACGCCGCCCCCAGCAGGTCGCGCTCGGCAAGCATCGGCAAGACGATGGCGGTGGACGACAGGGCGAGCCCCGCCCCCAGGACAGCGGAGGCCTGCCATGTCGCGCCGCCGAGGTGCGCCAGCAGGCCCAGGGCCAGGCCGCAGACCGCCACCTGGGCCGACCCCAGGCCCAGCACCGGCCGACGCATCAGCCAGATGCGCCGCGGCCTCAGCTCCAGGCCGATCAGGAACAGCAGCATCAAGACGCCGAGTTCGGAGACCTCGGTGATCTGTTCAACATCGGTGACCAGCCGCAGGACCGACGGGCCGATGACCACCCCTGCCACCAGATAGCCCAGCACGCTGCCCAGGCCGAACCGCCGGCTGATCGGCACGAACAGAACCGAGGCGGTCAGCAGGACGACAAGGGTCTGGATCATGCCCCTTGTGTAGCCTGCCCGACCGCCTCGCGGGAGAGCGCTTGCGCGCCTCGCCCTAGGAGAGTGTCATCATCGCCGTGCGGTCGAAGTCCATCAGTTCGCTGGTGCGCCCCTGGTGCACCTTCACGGCCCAATTGGGGTCCTGCAGCAGGGCGCGGCCCACGGCGACCAGGTCGAAGTCGCCGCGGTCCAGGCGGCGCAGCAGTTCGTCCAGCGAGGCCGGCTTGGAGGCCTCGCCCGCATAGGCGGCGATGAATTCGCCCGACAGGCCCACCGAGCCTACGGTGATGGTCGGCACGCCCGTCAGCTTCTTGGCCCAGCCGGCGAAGTTGAGGTCGGACCCGTCGAACTCCGGCTCCCAGAAGCGACGCTGCGAGCAGTGCAGGATGTCGGCGCCGGCGTCGACCAGCGGCTGCAGCCAGGCTTCCAGCAGGGCCGGCGTCTCGGCCAGCTTGACGGTGAAGTCCTGCTGCTTCCACTGCGAGATGCGGATGATGACCGGGTAATCCTTGCTCACGGCGGCGCGGACCGCCTTGAGGATCTCGGCGGCGAAGCGGCCGCGCTCGACGATGCCCGGGCCGCCGAACAGGTCGTCGCGCTCGTTGGTGCCGTCCCAGAAGAACTGGTCGATCAGATAGCCGTGGGCGCCGTGCAGCTCGATGGCGTCGAAGCCCAGGCGCTCGGCGTCGGCCGCCGCCTGCGCGAAGGCGGCGATGGTGTCGGCGACTTCCTCGTCGGTCATGCCCTCGCCGAACTTGTGTCCGGGGCTGGAGAGGCCCGAGGGGCTGTCATAGGGGCCGGCCGGCTGCCAGTCCGGGCTGCGCGAGCGCACCGCGCCGACGTGCCAGAGCTGGGGCGCGATGAAGCCGCCGGCGGCGTGAACGTCGTCGGCCACCTTCTTCCACGCCGCCAGTTCCTTATCGCCATGGAAACGCGGGATGTTGGGATCGTTCAGCGAGGCCGGGCGCGCCACGCCCGTTCCCTCGGTGACGATCAGCCCCACCTCGGCCGCCGCGCGGCGGGCGTAGTAGGCGGCGACCTCGTCGGTGGCCACGCCGCCGGGCGAGAACGACCGCGTCATCGGCGCCATGACGACGCGGTTGGGCAGGGTCAGCCCCTTGAAAGTGAAGGGCTTGAAGAGGGCGTCAGCGGCCATGGAAGGCTCCCGGGCTGGTTTCGGTTTCAGTCCGTTCGTTTAAACAACTGTTCGAATTGCGCCAGTTAGAAATACTGACGGGCAAATGGGGAGATCGGGCCCGGAATCCCGCCGCCGGCATGGACGCGGGCAGGCAGCCATGCTGCAATGTTGCCGGGGTGACATCTGGACGGCTTCAGCATTGCGGAACCGTCACTGTGGGCGATCATGGTTCTGGGGGCTGGCTTAAACACGACCTTGTCGCAGGTGATGCGCGAGCGACTTGCCGAAGGCCAGCCTTCGCAGGCGATCCTCGACGGCTGGCCGGTGCTCGAGAGCGCCGCCGACCTGGAACCGGAAGCCCTGGCGGCGGCCCTGGCGGAGGCGGCGCGTCTGGACGAGCGTACCGGCGCCGCGGCCCTGGCGCCGGCTTCGGCGGTGAATGGCGCGGTGGTGAACGCCGCCGGGCGCCTGTTGCACGCGGACCCGGGCTTCGTCGCCCTGTTCGGAAGGACCGTCGACTCCTTGGCCTTTCGCCGCCTGGTGCGGCTGGCGCTACGGGAGGGGCAGGCGGCGGGCCTGGCGGAGGCTCGCGACGGATCGGTGATCGCGGTCAGCGCCGGCACGCCCGCCGCCGCCGCGGGCTGGCCATTGTCGACGGACAGCCGCATCAGCCTTGACGGCCCCGGCGGACGGGTCGCGCTCCTCGCGTTCGCACCGTCCCGGGCCAGCGACCTGGCCATGCTGGCCGCCCAGGCGTTCGGCCTGACGCCCCTAGAAGCGCGGCTCGCCGAGGCCCTCCTCGATTCGCCCAACCTGATGTCCGCCGCCGCGCGCATCGGGGTTGGCCGTGAGACCGCCCGCGACGCCCTGCGCGGCGCCATGAAGAAGGCGGGCGCCCGCCGCTCGCCCGACCTCGTGCGGCGCATGATGGACCTGATGTGCGGCGACCACCCGCCGTCGGCCGACCTCGAAAAGACCCTGCGCACCGCTTTCGACGCCACGCCCGCCGAAGCCCGCGCCGCCGCCCGATTCGCCGACGGCCTGACCGCCAAGCAGGTGGCCGCGGCGCTGGGCGTGAAGGAAGCCACCGTCCGGGGACAGCTCAAGGCGGTGTTCGCCAAGACCGGGGTCAACAAGGCCAAGGACCTGGTGCGGCTGTGTGTCGAGGCGGGCGCCCTGGCCGCCCTGACGCAGATGTCGGAAGCCGTCGTCGACGGCGGCGACACGGCCGGCCGCCTGAGGATCGTGCGCGCGGCCGGCGACCGCCGCATCGCGTTCATCGACTATGGCCCTAGGTCAGGACGGCCCATCTTCGTGCTGCACGGACAGAGCACCGGGCGAACCCTGCCGCCGCGCTTCGCGGCGCTTCTGCAGGCCCAGGGCTGGCGGCCGATCGTTCCTCAAAGGCCGGGCTTCGGCCTGACCGACCGGGCGCACGCCGACCATTTGACGACGTGCGCCGACGACATGGCGGCGATCCTGGACACCCTCAAGCTGCCCAAGGTCGATCTGCTCGGCCGCGACGCCGCCGTGGCGCCGACCCTGGCCTTCGCCGAGCGCCATCCGGACCGCGTGCGCGCCGGGGCGCTGATCAACGCCCATGCGCCCGCCGCCGCGGACGAAGGCCAGCACACGTTGCGGGCCGCGGTGCTGCGCACCTTCATCTCCCAACCGCACCTGATCGAGACCTTCGCGGAGATGCTGCGCCGCCAGACGCGCACGGACCTGCTGGTCACGATGATCCGCCAGACGCTGGAAGAGGTGGAGAACGACCGCCGGGCGCTGGACGATCCGGCGATCCTGCGCCAGTTGGTTCGTGACGCCCAGGCCCTGTCGGCGCGCAGCAGCGCGGGCTTCGCGGTCGAGCAATCGCTCTACGCCCGGGGCTGGGCCGCC
Source organism: Pseudomonadota bacterium (assembly GCA_018241335.1). Classification (GTDB taxonomy): domain Bacteria; phylum Pseudomonadota; class Alphaproteobacteria; order Caulobacterales; family Caulobacteraceae; genus Acaudatibacter. The sequence continues at coordinate 2,481 of JAFEEA010000070.1, read as the reverse complement.
CCGACGCGCGTCGGGGGCGAGCGCTGGAAGGTGTTCTATGGCCACGCCCTGGGCTCGCCGGACCGCGAGAAGCGCTGGGCCTATCTTCCAGCCGTGAGCTTTCACGACCACGCGGACGCCGGCCTGCTGGTCTATTTCACCTATCCGGAAGTCGTGGCCGAGCTGCTGGGGCCCGCCTGACAGTTCCTGTCAGCAAGCCTCGCCGTCGGAACCTTGCCCCCTCGAATTGCGTCTAGGTCTTCCTATCTGTGGCGACCTAGAGGAGTTCCACGCGCCATGTCGGCCAACCAAGTCGCCTATGTCGTCCTCAGCCTGTTCGTGCTGGGCGGCGTCTTCATCATCGCCGCCACCAGTCACGTCTGACGCCGCCGGCGCGCGTCAGTGGGCCTGTTGGCCCGACTGCACCTGGCGAGTGGCCCCGCTTCCCCGCGCCGCCGCCACGATGGCCGGCGTCACCGGCCCGCTCCTGTTGCCCCACGACGAGCGCACATAGGTCAGGATCGACGCGATCGTCTCATCCGACAGCGAGGCCTTGAACGACGGCATGCCGCCGCGGCCGTTGAGCACCTTCAGGGCCGCCGCCTTGGCGTCGCCGGTGGCGATGGGATCGGCGACCAGGGCCGGGAAGGCGCCCTTCACCCCCTCCCCGTTCGGACGATGGCAGGCGGAGCAGTTGTCCAGGAAGAGCTGCTGACCCGAGGGCGCCGCCCGCGCGGCGGCGGCGGAGAGGCTGGCGAGGGCGGCAAGGCAAAGCGCTTTGGCGATCACGATGAAGTCCCGAGGTCGAGGTTGAGAGCCGAGGGCGAGTGATTGGCGACCGCTTCAGGCGGCCATGGCCCGCTTGTGCAGCTTGGCGATCTGCCCCCACGCGCTTTCGATGGCGCCCGCCTGCCAGCCGGTGAGATAGCTCATGTGTTCGCCGGCCAGGTAGATGCGCCCCTCCGGCTCGCACAGGATCGGGTAGGCGTCGCGCCGGCCATCCTCGTCCCACTCGGCCCAGCCGCCCAGATTGTACTTCACCAGGTGCCAGGCGACGGAGAAGGATTTCTCATAGTTTTCCGCGTATTGCGGAAACACCTTCTGACCGAACTCGACCGCGAACTTGGCGCGGTCGGCGGGCGACAGGGCGCTGATCTTCGCCGCGTTGGCCCCGAACTGGTAGTAGCCGAGGATCACCCCCTTGTCGCCGAGCCACCCCGTCGACGGGAACGAGAAGCTGTTGATGTCCGGGTTGTCCGTATAGACGTGGCCGCCATAGATGAAGTCGTCCTCCTCCCAGAAGCGGCGCTTCATCTGCAGGCCGATCTTGCCCACGGGGGCGTAGGCGACGCTGCCCACGGCGTCGGCGAACTTGGCCGAGAACGGCATGTCGATGGACCGCAGCACCGACAGCGGAATGGCGCAGATGCAGAAGTCGGCCTTGTAGGTGGTCTTCTGGCCGCCCGGCCCTGACGCCAGCACGGTGACGCCGCTGGCGTCCTGGGTCACCTTCTCCACCTCGGTGGAATATTTGATCAGGTTGCCGATGCGCTTCTCGAAGGCCTTGGGAATCTGGTCCATGCCGCCGACGGGCTGGAACATGGTCCGCTGCTGCTCCCACGGCGACACCGAGGCCAGGGTCTTCCACAGGTTGGAATGCAGCAGGTCGGTCAGGGCGTAGGGCGTCGAAGCCTTGCCGGGCCCCGGGTCCATCAGGGCGCCCGGCGCCACGTCCCAGCCGCGCCCTTCGGTCCCGACGTAGGCCAGGTCCTTCTTGGTCAGATAGCCCTCGCCCACCAGGTAGGCGATGAACTGCTCCTTGTCGCCGGCGCCGATCTGGTCATCGAGGCCGCCCTTGTTGGCCAGCTTGGCGAGGATCTCGGCGGCATGGCCGCGCATGTCCGCGGCCACCTGGCCCTTGCGGATCGGCTTGCCGGCCAGGGGTCCCTTGCCGTTCTCGAACAGCAGGTAGGAGGCGTCGTTGTCGTTGACGAAAACCTCCACCGGCACGCCGAAGGTCTTCACGTAGTGCAGCGTCGAGCGGTGGTGGTACGGGATCCGCCACGGGCCGTGGTTGATGTAGAGCCCCTCGTCGAAGTCACAGGTCTGGGTGACGCCGGTGAGGTCGGTCATCGAGACGCCCTTGCGCGCCGTCTGGCTGCGGCCGCCGGCGAAGGCGCGGGCCTCCAGGATGGTGCAGTCGTAGCCCGCCTTGCTGAGCTCATAGGCCGAGGTGAGGCCGGCAAGGCCGCCGCCCAGGATGATCACCTTCTTGCCGGCGCCCGACCCTGGCAGGGCCGGCGGGGCGGCGTTGGCCGAGGCGATGCCGAAGCCGAAGGCCTCCATCCCCGCCAGCATCAGGCCCATCCCGCCGACCAGGCCCAATCGCTCGATCAGGCCCCGACGCGTCAGGCCGCCCAACATTGGCTGCGAAAGCAGATCCGCCATATCCGAAACCCTATCCCCAAAAAGCCCGACATCGCGCACGTTTTCGACGCGTCG